>JANNQN010000370.1:0-1828 GCA_031400775.1 Planctomycetia bacterium
GCCGGCCTCGGCGGGCATGTCCTGGCCCTCGGGGGCAAAATGTACTTGCGGCGCCGCGCAATTCATTGCCAACATTCACTGGCAACTCAGTTCTGTACGACGGAGCGGAATCGCAGTCGGACACCAAAATCGATCGAGTCCGGGTCCGAATCCCGCGTCATGCTGATATCGCGTGGATTGCGAGTCGTCTGAACCACACCAGCGGGCAGCAACAAGCGAACCCGGTAAGTGCCCAGATCCAATTCCTTGAACGAGTAGCTTCCGTCGCGGCCCGTGACCGTCGTGGCGATCACGTTGTCCTCGGCGTCGAGCAACTGGACCGTGATGCCCCGCATCGGAGGCTCGCGGCGATCCTGCCGGCCGTTCGCATTGGCGTCCACAAACACGTGCCCGGAGATCGAGGGCGTGAAGAAAAACACGTTCTCCTGCAGATTCGTCGTCGTCGTGTTGAGGCGCACGACGTCGGCCAGGCTCGTGGCCTGCACGCTGCGCAATTCGCTAGCGCTCAAGTCGCGCTGATACCAGAACCGGTCGCCGTCGCGCAATCGCGTGAATTGATCGACCAGAATCTTGGACAACAGCGGTCCCACGCTCGCGCCGCGCAAGTGATCCTCGGCCAGAGCGCCAACCCACAGATCGATGTTGTTGACGTTTCCATAGGCCTCTTCCAAGGCCTGCTGGGTGGGAACGTCGCTCGTGATCTGGGCGAAGCTCGTCACGGGGCGAAGTCCGTATGCGGCCCGCACCGTATTGTAGTCGGCCAGTCCGTGATCGCGCCCGCGCTGGATGTTGAGCGCGGACAGATCCAAACCGCCGGAGCCCGGAGGTCCGAACAGAAAATTGCGCACCTCGTCGACGATATGCACGTCGAGCTCCTGGGCTACGTCGGAAGCCAGGTATTTAAGGATGGAATCGATCCCGGTTTCCTTGAGCAGTGCGGGATTGAAGAACGTGTCTCGCAGCTCCACCTCGTCATGCACGGGATTGCCGAGGTTATCGAGAAACTCGACATCCTCGCCCAGCAGGCTGTGGCCCAGGCGGAACGCCGCGGTGGAAAACTCGTTGGCGATGCCGGGATTTACCTGCGGGTTGTATCCGCGATACGGCTGCAGAGCGCCCCGGCCCAGAAGCGCCGGCAAGAACTCGTTGTAGGTGATCGCTTGCAGCTCCGCCGCGACGATCCGCCGAGCCAGTTGATAGATTTGCTCGTCGGTCCAAGTTGGATTCAGTGCGGCGTACTTGTCGGCCAGCCGATTGTGCTCCCGCATGAACAACGTGTGCATCGCGGTCAGTTCGATATTCTCGTTGGCCCGCACGTCGCCGGCCACGAATAGTGAATCGACCGGCAATCCCAACGCGTTGTCGTTCTTGAGCCCCATGGTATTGAGCGGCAGCAGGTTGCCCTCGCTGGTCTTGAGCCGGCCGCCCGAGAACGTCCGCAGCGCGGCAGCCCGCTCGGCATCGGAGCCATAAATCATCGAGCCGTCGATAAAGGCGGTGATCGTGTTGATCTGTTGCCGCGGATTGGCGGCGCTAGTGCCGGTCGCCGAATCGTAAATCGAACGATTCAACGGAATGGTCTGCGTCCCGGTGCCCAACGGATCGAAGGAGGGATCGCCGGTGGGAACAAGGACCGGCAGCGACTCGGTTGGGATGGCGGCCGTCGTCAGACCGAGGTCGTGATCCAAGAATTGTCCCCACACGTAGATGAACGCCGACATGCCGCGTTCGTTGAGAGCTTGGTCCTCCGGTTGTGCGACGACGAGCTCGCTGATCGCGCGGGCGCTCAAGCGATCGGCGCCGGCCGGGGCGCTGACGCCGTCGGAGT
>JANNQN010000371.1:0-3127 GCA_031400775.1 Planctomycetia bacterium
GTAGTACAGGTCGTGCGACAGTGCATTGGCGATCGTCAGCAGCAGGCCGTCGGCAGTGGACAGTGCGGCGGCCAGCCCGCCGGCCGCCACCATGCCCGACACCACGTAAGGCAGGCCACCGATTTCCGGCGTCGCCAGCACGATGATGTCGCCGCTGATGCGCATTTCGCCGAGTTGGAAGATGCCGTCCTTGTTGACGTCGGCCACCGACAGCAAGGACGGATCGACTTTGGCCCAGTTGCCGATCCACGAAGGCAGTTGATCGAAGGGCGTACCCACGAGCACGTTGAAGACCTCGTACTTGACCAGCACCGCCAGCGCCGGCGCGGTGAAGTACAGTAGAAAAATGAAGAACAGCGACCAGGTCACCGAGTCGCGCGCTTCCTTCACCGACGGCGTGGTGTAGTAGCGCATCAGGATGTGCGGCAACGCGGCCGTGCCCACCATCAGGCAGAAGATCAACGCCAGGAAATTGCGCCGCGACTCGTCGAAGGCCTTGACGGCATTGGCGTCGCCGTTCGGGTCGCCGGCGAATGGCTGGGCGTGGCGTGGCATGCCGGCGAGCGGCCTCGCGCGCATTTCAGCCGCCGCCCTGGCCTTTGTCCAGGCCTCCTTGGCCGCGGCTGCGTTGGCCGGCAGCGCTGCGTGTACCCTTTCAGCCCGATGGATATCAGCCAGTGCGGCATGGGACTTCTTGAGCTCCGCCAGCCGCGTGTAGGCCGCCGCCCTGTCAACGGCCAGCGCCGCAGGCACATCCTTCAACTTGGCACCCAGCTCATCGGCTTGCGCCTTGAAGATGGCAATGACTTCGCGTTCCTTCGGGTCTTCGAGCAGGCGCTTCTCGGCCTCGGTCACCTTTTGCAACTGATAGCCGTAAACAGCCTGCGGCAGCGGCACGCCGGTCTGCTTTACCGACAACCAGACCACCGGAACCAGGTAGGCCACGAGCAAAATGACGTACTGCGCCACCTGAGTCCACGTCACCGCGCGCATGCCGCCCAGGAACGAACACACCAGAATGCCCCCCAGGCCGACGAAGACGCCGATCTCGAAAGACAGCCCAGTCAGGCGCGTGATGATCAGACCCACGCCGTAGATCTGCGCGACCACGTAGGTGAACGAGCAAAGGATCGCAGCCAGAATGCCGACGCTTCGTGCGACATTGCCGCCGTAGCGCGCGCCGAGAAAATCAGGAATCGTGAACTGCCCGAACTTGCGCAGGTACGGCGCCAGAAAAAACGCCACCAGGCAATACCCGCCTGTCCAGCCCAGGATGAAGGCCAAACCACCGTAGCCGCTCAAGTACAGCGTGCCTGCCAAGCCGATGAACGACGCCGCGCTCATCCAGTCCGCGCCGGTCGCCATGCCGTTGTACATCGCCGGAACACGCCGTCCGGCGACGTAGTATTCGGTCGCGTCCGCGGTCCGACTCATGACGCCGATGCCGGCATACAGCACGATGGGCGCAAACAGGAAAGCGAAACCGATCCATTGGCGCGTCAGCCCCATTTGCTCGAAGGCGGCCATCGCCAACACGAAGACAACGAAACCCGCCGTGTAGCAACCGTAGAGTCTGTTCAGGTGCTTCTTGAACCCGGCGCGGGCTTTTGCGGAACTGCCCTCCGCCGGCTCGACGCGCGGGCTGATCATCTCAATCCTCCTCGGCGGCTCGAAGTCCAGCGTTGCCATGGTCAAGGGGCGGCACGACCGAACGGTCGATTCCCATACTACGCGACACCTGCGGCGAATCCAGTCCGCTTGTCAAGCGCCGCCTGCGTGTGCCGACGATGCCGTGGTGCACGCGCCCAATTGAGTCGACATGACAAATGGGCAAGGGTTGCCCCGACTAGGGCTTTCGCCAATGCGACGGGTTTTGTCAGCAAGACGTAAGCACGCCAATCACACAGTCGGGGCGTTTGGAAAATCGCCCCTCTGGATGGCACATGCTGTTGCTCGTCACCTCGCTCAAACTGATTGCGGAGATCGCCCTGATGGCGATTGCCGGCCAATGGGCCGTCGGATTGCTCGCAGGCGCAGGCCGTGATCGCAACGTCTTCTACAAGTTGCTTGCGTTGCTGACGTCGCCATTCGTCAAGCTGATGCGCGTTATTTCGCCGCGTGTCGTGCTCGATCGGCACCTGCCTTTGGCCACGTTCTTGTTGCTCAGCGTCGCATGGGTGGCACTGACGGCGACCAAGATCAATCTTTGTCTTCAGTCGGGAATCGATTCATGCCGATGAATTCGCAACGCCTGGTCTATTGGCGATTCAAGGCCGAAGCCATCGTGCTGCTCGTGTTCGCACGCCACAAGGCGGCGCATGCCGTGTTCTCGACGATGCTCGCGCGTTGGCCGAACGACGCCTACGCACTATCCAGCCGGGCCCACCTGCGCGCCCAGCTCGGCAGGGCTGCAGATGCTCTGGTTGACGCACAACAGCTGATCCAGGCGCATCCGCGGCGCAATGCCGCCGATTGGTTCAACCTGGCCTTTTTGTTGGACGATGCGGGTCGCCACGCCGAAGCTGAGCCCGCGTTTCGCCAGGCCATCGCGCTCGACGCGAAACTCGACCGCGCCTGGTACGGCCTGGGCCTGACATTGATCCACCTGCGGCGCTTTGACGAGGCAATCGTGGCACTAAAACGCAACACCGAACTGCAACCGATGAGCCCTTACGGCTGGTACCAGTTGGCCCGCGTGCAGTTCGACAACCACAAGCCGCAGGAAGCACAGAAGATCATCCGCCACCTGAAGGGATTCGAGCCGAAGGTGGCGGCACAACTCGAGCGTGAGACCGGGCTGGTCGCGTGACCGGCATTCGTCAAGTGAGGCAGGAGAACCGGGCTCATCCCGGGAATGACATCGTTGGAGTCAACCATGAAATTGACTGAAAGTCATCATCAGTACTGGCGCAAGAATCTGCGCATCACCGGGATCCTCCTGGTCATCTGGTTCGTCGTGACCTTCGTGGTCAGCTTCTTCGCCCGCGACTTGAACTTCAACTTCTTCGGCTGGCCCTTCAGTGTCTGGATGGGCGGGCAAGGCGCGTTGGTCGTCTACTGCGTGCTCATCTGGTACTACGCCAGGTATATGAACAAGCTCGACATCGAGCACAACGTACACGAGGAG
>JANNQN010000372.1:0-17411 GCA_031400775.1 Planctomycetia bacterium
ATCGTGGGCTGGCCGCTCCGCCGAACATCGTGCTGATCGTGTCCGACGATCACGCTTGGACCGACTACTCGTTCATGCGGCATCCGCGATTGCGCACGCCGCATCTCGATCGCCTGGCGGGCGGGAGTTTGACGTTCCCCCGTGGCTATGTGCCGTCGAGCCTATGTTGTCCGAGCCTGGCCTCGATCATCAGCGGCAAGTATCCGCATCAGCACAAGATCACGAGCAACGATCCGCCGCTGCCGCCTGGCGCCAGCCCGCAGGAGTTTCATCGCTCGGCCGCTTTTCGCGCGGGACGCGACACGATGAACCGGCATTTGCAGGCTGCCGGCACGCTGCCCTCTCTGTTGGCGAACGAAAATTACCTCAGCATGCAAACCGGCAAATGGTGGCAAGGCCACTATCGCGAAGGCGGCTTCACGCATGGCATGACCCAGGGTGGCCGCCACGGCGACGAGGGGCTCGACATCGGCCGCAAAACCATGCAGCCGATTTACGACTTTATCGCCGCCGCACGGGCCGAACAGAAACCGTTCTTCGTCTGGTACGCCCCGCTGTTGCCGCACGAACCGCATACTCCGCCCGATCGCTTGCTGGAGAAGTATCGACTGCTCACCCCATCCGCCTCGCTGGCCCGGTATTGGGCTTCGGTCGAGTGGTTCGATGAAACCGTGGGAGCGCTCTTAGATCATCTCGACGCGAAGAAACTTGCGAACGACACGATCGTGGTTTACCTGGCCGACAACGGCTGGATTCAGAATCCTGATGGCCCGCGCTATGCCCCGAAGTCGAAGCAGTCGCCCTACGATGGCGGAGTGCGCACGCCGATCATACTGCGCTGGCCGGGTCACATCGCGCCGCGCGAGTCGCAAGAGCTGGCGATGTCGATCGACTTGACACCCACCCTGTTGACCGCCGTCGGCCTAAAACCGCCGGATGGCTTGCCTGGGGTCAACCTGCTCGACGATATCGCGGTGAAGCGCCGCAAGGCGATTTTCGGGGAATGCTTCACGCACAACGCCATCGATCTGGACAACCCGGCCGCCAACCTGCGTTGGCGATGGATGATCGAAGGCGATTGGAAGCTGATTGCTCCCGATCCGGTCAATGAGCCGCAAGCCAAGGTCGAACTCTACAATCTGGCCGACGACCCGCACGAACGGATTGATCGCTCGCAGGATGAAGGTCAGCGGGTGGCTCGCATGCGAGCGGCCCTCGATGCCTGGTGGAACCCGCATCCGGGTCCATGAGCGTGCGCGCCCGATTCGCTCAAGAACCCGGCAGTTCGCGCAAGCGGATGTTTCGCCAGCGGACTTCGAGCGGTTCGGTTTTGTCGCCCACGCCGTGGACTTGCAAGGCGATGAAGCCGCGGGGCGTCAGGCCGTCTTTCAAGTCGGCCGCCGCCACGCCGTTGATCCATGTCTTGATCGAATCGCCTTGGCACACGATGCGAAACTTGTTCCACTCGTTCTGTTTGAACGCGTGCCGCGCCGCTTCGTTGTTCTTCAGATCGTTGAGCCAGCCGCGCCGTCCTTCGTCGTAGATGCCGCCGCTCCAGGCCCGTTCCTTCGCATCGATTTCGACCTGATAGCCGTGTACCCGGCCAGCGGGTATCTTCGACTTCTTGCCTTCCTTTTCGAATTCCTTCGGCTCGTCGAAGCACTGGCTGCGAATCTGCACGCCGGAATTCAGCCGCGGATCGACTTTGAATTCCAGCTCGAGAACGAAGTCCCCATAGTCCTTCTCGGTGCATAGAAACGAATTGCCCGTGTTCGGCACGCTCGTGCCGACGATCTCCTGGTTCTCGACCCGATATTTGGCGGCGCCGCCCCGCTGCTTCCAGCCGGCGAGCGAGCGGCCGTCGAACAGCGGCTTTGCTGCATCGTCGTCGGCCGCCGCCGGCAGCGTGGCCGCCAGGAGAATGATCATCGTCGCCAGCAGTCGATACGGAGTCCGAAGCATGAAACCGCCTTTCGAGTTTTCGTATTTCAAATAAGTGCTCGGCACCGAGTTCTCGGTTTTGCCTTGCTCGCGCGTTCGGCCGATTGAGACCGAGCATACAAGCGGCGGCGGCGACAATCAACCGCCAGCCGTGGGCAAGCTTACTGCTGGCTGTTCGTGGCCTTGAACGCCAGCGGTCGCAGGGCGAAGAAAGTCTCGTGAATCGCGTCGCCGACCTTGTTCAGTTGCTTCTGCAACTGATCGATAAACTCGTGCATGCCCTGGTCGACGATCTCGGCGATCTGCGTGTAGTCCAACTGCGAGCGGACGCGGCCGATCCGTTTTTCGGCCAGCGTGCGAAACCGGCCCCGCTCGCCGCCGGTAATGTTCAGCAGCGACTCTTCGGCCTTGATCAGGCAGAAATGAATGGCGCGGGGAAACTCGCGGTCCAAAATCAAGAAATCGGCCACGTCCGCCGGCACGATGCGACCGAAGCGCTTGCGATACATTTCCAGCGCGCTGGCCGAATCCAACAGCGCCGACCATTGCACCGTGTCGAGCGGCGTGCCGACTTCGGCCACGGTGGGCAATAAGGTGTAGTACTTTACGTCCAGAATCCGCGACGTCTTGTCGGCCCGTTCCAACAGCCGGCCCAGCCGTGCGAAGTGCCAGGCCTCGCCGTGCGACATCGTCGCCACGGTGATTCCCTCGAGCAGATGGCTGGACAGCTTCACCTGCTTGAAAAACTCGTAGGCGTCGTGATTGACGTTCGACGCGGCCTTGGCGGCCCGGACCATCAGGTAAAACTTGTTGAGCTCCTCCCACATCGACGAGGAGATCATCTCGCGCACTGTGCGGGCGTTCTCGCGCGCGGCGCGTAGGCACGACAATATCGAATTCGGATTCCGCTCGTCGAACGTGAGGAACTCGATCGCCTTGTGCTGGTCCGGCTCGCCGTACAGCTCGTTGAAGCGGTCGTTGTCGCCGGTCGTGACCACCAGGGGCGCCCATTGATCGGCAACGCGCACGCCCTCGGTGCCCAGGTCCATGGCGAGGTGCATGTTGACGTCGATGAACCGCGCCACGTTCTCGGCGCGTTCAATATAGCGGCTCATCCAAAAGATCGAATCCGCCACTCGACTGAGCATGACTTGAGCCGCTTTAGCGCAGGACGCAGTTCTTCAAGACCCAGGTATCCTTGCTCCCGCCTCCCTGCGACGAGTTCACGACGAGCGACCCTTTCTTGAGCGCCACGCGGGTCAGCCCGCCGGGGAGCACGTAGATCTCTTGACCATACAGGATGTACGGCCGCAAGTCGACGTGCCGTCCTTCGAGCTGGTCGGCCACGACCGTGGGTACCTGAGACAACGACAGCATCGGCTGGGCGACATAGTTGCGCGGGTTTGCGCGGATAAGTTCCCGGTAGGTGCAATGCTCGGCATGCGAGGCCTTCGGTCCCAGCAGAATTCCATAACCCCCCGATTCGTTGGTGGGCTTGATCACCAGGCTCTCGATATTGGCCAACACGTGCTCGCACTGCGTGGGATCTCCGCAGACAAACGTGGGCACGTTCGGCAAGATCGTGTCTTCGTCCAGATAATACTTAATCATCTGCGGCACGTAAGCGTACACCGCCTTGTCGTCGGCGATGCCCGTGCCCGGCGCATTGGCCAGCGCCACGCGGCCGGCGCGATAGACATCCATCAACCCCGGCACGCCCAGGGTCGAGTCCTCGCGAAACACGAGCGGATCGAGGAAGTCGTCGTCGATGCGGCGGTAGATGACGTCGACGCGCTCGAAGCCGCGCGTGGTCCGCATGAAGACCTGGCCGTCGGTCACGACCAGATCCGAACCTTGCACCAATTGCACGCCCATCTGTTGGGCCAGAAAGCAATGTTCGAAATAGGCCGAGTTGTAGATGCCCGGCGTCAGCAACACCACGTTCGGATTGTCGACGTGCGGCGGAGCAATGTATTGCAGCATCTTCAGCAACTGCTCCGGATAGTCTTCCACCGGCTGAATCGACAGGCCGTCGAAGACCTGCGGAAACGTGCGCTTCATCACCTCGCGATTCTCGAGCACGTAGGACACGCCCGAGGGACAACGCAGGTTGTCCTCGAGCACATAGATCTGCCCGTCGCTGTCGCGCACCAGGTCCGTGCCCGTGATGTGGCACCAGATTCCGCGAGGCGGCTTAAGCCCCTCGCACTTGCTGAGCAGGGCTTTGCCGGACGAGATCAGCCACTCGGGCACGGCGCCGTCGCGAATGATTTGCCGCTTGTTGTAGACGTCGTCGATAAACAGGTTGAGCGCTTGAATGCGCTGCTTGAGCCCGCGCTCGATGCCGCTCCATTCGCGGGAGTCGAGAATGCGGGGCACTATATCGAACGGCCAGACTTTTTCGGTCCCCGCCTCGTGGCCGTAGACATTGAACGTGATGCCCATGTTCAGAAACGCCAGATCGGCGGCCTTCTGCCGTCGCCCCAACTCGCCGTCCGACAGCGCCATCAACCGCTGGGCCAGCAGTTCGGCCCGGGGGCGCGGGCGCCCGTCAGGCTCGAACATCTCGTCGTAAAATCCGTTCGTTTGGTAGGTGTCGAATCTCATGCCATTGGATCGCGAAGTGGGGTAGGGTCAGGGCAAGGGATTGCAGCGTCGACTGCCCAGCAATAGAGCAGTCGCCGTCGAACTATTGAGCATATTTCGCGGTATGGGAATGGTTTTCGAGTTCATGGCAGGGGAAAGCAAACCGTATGCCCAAGTGTCCCCTTTCCCCCCGGCGGACAAGTCGCCGCGTGCCGCGGTCGCGACGGTATCGCAATCCGCCACGGCACGCCAGGTCGATCCCCGCCGAATCAGGATCCGAGCTGGGCCGGGATGAGAAAACCCGAGGCATCGGCTGCAAGGCGTTTGTCTTGGATTGCCAGTTCGACGCCGGCGCGGCCCAATTCGGCCAACGGTTGGCTGATGCGCTTAAAACCCATGGCTCGCAGCGCAGCCGCCGCCAGATCATCCGCCGGGACGCCGAACGACTGCTGAGCCACGAGCACCGCCGCGGCCGCGACTTCCTCGGGCGGGATCAGTTGCGGCGAAATTACCGCGTCGTCTTCGCCCCGCCAGCGGACGACAACTTCCTGGCCGTTACGATGCCACAGAAAGTCGCCGCGACGCGTCACGCGGGCTGAGCGAACGGCCAATTCGATGGCATCCAAAAGTCGGTCTTTCGTCTTACCTGACACGCGAGCTGAATACTGACTGGCGACTATGCGCATCGCTTCTTCGACATGAAGCGGTCCCTCGATAGCCACTACGTCGACCAGTAAGTCGGTCACCAGGTGGAAGCCGCCCGCCAACAGTGTCTCGCGAGAACCCATCGAGCGAGCCGGATACCTCGCATAAGGTGTCACGCCACGCAACATGGCCGGCGCGTCCGCTTCGCCGTTCTCGGCGGGCTTCTTCGCTGCTTGGTTTTCGGCCGCGGGTTTTTCAGCGACTGGCTCTCCGCTTGCCGGCTTAGCATCGCCCGTCGGAACTTCCATCGTCGCGGCCGGCGCGGCTGTTTCTTGTTGCTTAACAAGCCCGTCCAACCGCTCCAACAACACCTTCAACGTCGATTCGCGTTTTTCGAACCAATCGGTGGACCAAATCCGATGCAACGACCAGCCCAGCCTTTCGAGAACGGCCTGACGCAAGCGGTCTCGGTCCCGTGCCGTCGCGGCTGCGTGGTACGTTGCGCCGTCGCATTCAATTCCGAGCAAATACCGACCCGCGGCTTTAGGATCAACAACGGCCAAATCGATGGAAAACCCCGCGGTGCCGATTTGTGCGTCGACCACCCAGCCCCGAGCTCGCAGCGCCTCGGCAACATCTTTCTCGAAGGGGGAGTCGTGGTCGCCCGTGTTGCCACCGACCACGGGCAAAGCCCCATGCTGAGCAAAGTGGAGATACTCCTTGAGCGCTTTGACCCCCCGCGGTGTGTCGGGTTTCAGCCCCATTTGGTCGGAAGTCAGCGACGAGAACACGACGCATCGTTCGCGAGCGCGCGTGACTAACACATTCAGTCGCCGCCAACCTCCATCCTTGTTCACGGGTCCGAAACTCATCTCGACCTTGCCGTTCTGATCCGGTCCGTAGCCGACGCTCAGAAAAATCGTGTCGCGCTCATCACCCTGAATCGTTTCCAAATTCTTGACGAAGAAAGGCTCGTTGGTATCGTGGCCAAAGAATCGCTCGAGTTGCGAATCGCCCCCCCCGCGTCGCAATTGTTCGATCGCGTCTTGGATTGCGACTTGCTGCGCGACGCTGAACGCGCCCACGCCCAGCGACTTGTGAGGATTGGTACGGGCGTGCTCGATCACTGCATCGGCGACGGCTTGGGCTTCTTGTGGGTTGTATTGGCCTTTTCCGCGCAGATATACGCCATCGGTCACGTGGCGGAAGCTCAGTCCAATCTGGCCGGTTTCGACCTGAGGGCTGGGGAAGACGCGCAATTCATTGTTGTAGAATTCGCTGTTGGAAAACGCGATCAACGAAGAATGCTTGCTGCGATAGTGCCAACGTAGCGTCGTTCGGCGTAAGACAACCATTCCCTGCGCCAACACGCTCTCGAGGTCGCGCGTATCGAGCGAGTCGTCGCTGCTCGCCGAAGGCTCTTCGGCCAGCGAAATCGTGTTGAAGAAATTTGTAGGCGGCAACTGTTTTTCATCGCCGACGAGAATCAACTGCTTGCCGCGCGCCACGGCACCCAGGGCGTCGGCCGGCTCAACCTGGCTGGCCTCGTCGAAGATCACGACATCGAATTGCATGCCACCGGCCGCCAGGTATTGAGCCACCGAAATCGGGCTCATCATCAGGCACGGCTTGAGCGCCTGCACGACGTCGCCCACCTGCGAAAACAGTTGCCGGATCGGCTTCAATCCGCGTTTGCGCCGCATTTCGGCTTCCAGCACTCCCAATCGCGAGCTTTTGGCCGTGGTGCTGGCCTGCTGTGGTCGCCGCTGAGCCACTTCACCGGCAAGGCGACGTTGACTCATCGCCAACCACCGCTTGTCGGCCTCTCGAAACTGTTCGATGAGCCCGTTGTGATCGAGCTGGCCAAATTCCCGAAATTCGGGCAACTGAGAGGTTTGTCGGTCGATCCAACTCGTTAGGAACTGGCGCTTAAAGACATCGGGCCAGGTAGGCGTGAGCTCGTAATGCTCGCCGGTCCAGATGACGAACTTTTCAAGTCCGGCGGTCCCACAATTCCTCGCCGCGCGATTGAAGTCCACTACTTCCGCGACGCGTTCGCTCGCTTGCGAGCACCCGTCCAGTCGTTTTGACCATTGTTCGAATGGAGTGTCCTCGGCGGAGCGCCCAAGAAATACGGGAAAATTGAGCCCAAGCAGTTGTCCGAATTCCTTGTACCCGTTCAGTAACGCGTTACATGCGATGACAAATTGTTGTGCGGCCGATTTCAGTCGGGGCCTTCCCTCGGGCGTGCAGACCTGGACGAGGGCTTCGACACCCGTGCGACCGTCGCTCAGCCATTGGGAGATTCGTTGCATGGCTGCCGCATGATCCGCAAGGATTTGCCAATCGCTGTCGAGACCGCGCCATAACTCGCCGAAAAGGCTCTCGCCCAGCGGTTGCAGTGTCGCGAATCTCTGCTTCTTCTGGCCCAAGGTGACCAGGTTCAGCAAGTCGTCGCCAACAAAAGGTGGTGGCAGGAACGGATAGTCTGAATACTGACGAATGAGCTTATTGTCGCGATAGAACTGTGGCTGAAACCATCGCCACCTCGTTTTCAGTTGGGCCTTCCGTCGCTCGTAGACTTCGCGCCAATCCAAGTTCTCGGCATCTGGCTTCCAATGCTCGCTCAGCGTGGCGCGCATCTGCTGAATACTGCGCCCGACCTTAAGCAGCTCGTCGACTTTGTCGGTTGGGTTCGGCCAGGGCGGGCCTTGCAGTGACTTAGGTGTGATCGACTTCGTTTGCAAGATGACGTTCGCGAGATCCAAGAGCTGCTGAGCGTCGCCTCGGCAGGCCGGCGCTGGAGCGGCCAACAAGCCGCAAGCGGCAGTACTTGAGGTTTGAATTTCTCCGATGACGCGGCGCAAATCCTCGATCTTCGCCGGCAACTTCTGCCGCTGATCGAGTGAAATCTCGGAGAGCCCCACGCCCCGCCAAGGATGCGCCGCCATGTCGCCCAAGCGCGACGCGGCCCGACTCAATAGCGCCACGAGCTCCTGCATGCGAGCGAACTGATCGTGGGTCGCCGAAACCAGCGAGCTCATGTCGACCGGCGCTTCGACGGCCGTCCGCAGTGGGGCGAACTCCGACATGGCTTCGAATAGTGACTTTTCCAGCGCGGTTCGCGGCTCGTGCAATAGCCGCACGTAGCTGTTGAGCCGCGCGCGAAGCTGCTCCAGCTCGCGCGCGTCCAGATCGAACTTCGGCGCGGGCGGATAGCTGGCGTTCATTACCCGCCCCAGTTCTTCGATGATCTGCCGCTTGCTCGCCTTTCGGCTGTGCAACTCGAGCACGAAATCGCCCAGTTGCACGTTGTCGAGCCGCCGCTTGACGACTTCCAATGCCGCGGCCTTCTCGGCCACGAACAGCACGGTTTTCCCCTGCGACAGGCACTCGGCGATAATGTTGGTGATGGTTTGCGACTTGCCCGTGCCGGGCGGACCTTCGATGACCATGCTCGTGCCGCTCTTGGCCGCCAGAATGGCAACCTGCTGGCTCGAATCGGCGTCCAATACCTGAAACGTGTCGCGGGGCGGAACTTCGTCCAACTTGTCGGCCGGCGTACACTCGCCGCACTCGGGCAGCTCGGCCGGCAATCCGCACAGCCCACGCACCAGGGCATGGCTCGCCAGCGATTGCTCAGGCCAGCGGGCCGGATCCAGATCCAGGTACATCAGCAACTTGGCGAACGTGAACAAGCCCAGGTGAACGTCTTTTTGAATCGTCCAGCCTGGCAACTTCTCAATGGCCTTAGCAACCGATTGAATATACTCGTCCAGTTCGGTTTCGTTATCAATCTCGTCGGGCAGGCTCACGCGGTACTCGCGGCGACACATTTCGCGCAGTGCCGGGTTGACCGTGATTTCTTGGTCCCACAGCACCAGGTGGTGGCGATCGCCAACGCCCGAGCGAACCAGATCGACCGGCACCAGGACCAACGGCGCGTAGGAGACGACGCTGCCCGATGCCGTGTCCTTCCAGCCGACCATACCCAGTGCCAGGTACAGAATATTGCAGCCCTGTTCTTGCAGCGCGCTTTCGGCCTCGCGGTCGAGAAACAACAGCCGGCGCTCTAGTGGCTCGGCCGCCAGACGGGTCGCCAGCTCTTGCGGCTGACGGGCTCGGGGCGCCGCGCTCTTTTCCGACTTCTTTTCTGGCGACGGCGAGGGTTTTTCTTCCGGGGGCACTGCGTCCCCGGCTTCTTCCTTGACTGCCTTGTCGCTGACGGGCTTATCGCCCTCGGGCTTGAGCCCCGCCTCTTCGGCCGCCAGAAAATCGAGCCGCGCCTTGTCCCCCTTCATCAACAGCCGGTAGACGGCGGCCGGATCCGCGTCGACAATCTTCAAAGAGCGATTGCCGCCGGCCCGGTAGTTGAGCAATCGATTCCGCCGGCTCATGTCCAGCAAGCGACGACGAGCTTCGTCGAGCTTCTGTTCGATGGTGTCCGGCTGGGCGTGCATCGGCGGATAATCGCAAGTTCGGGTTCAGTTCCTGCGTCGTCAGGCCATGCAGCATAACGCGCTCGGCGGCACGGTCACAGTCGCGACTTTGTATCCGCCCCGACGCTTTCGGCCGAAGTATCGTGCCCCGATGAACGGCGCTTCGAACGTGCTCTAGGCGCGCACGAGCAGCCTGCTAGTTCAACGGAAGGGTCGCTCTTACGCGAGCCGGCGGCGACGGCCGAAGATGAGGAAGTAGAGTAACGCCAATCCGCCGAGTATCACCGCGGACGGCTCGGGAACCGGGTTGGGCGGAAGCGCCTCGGGGGCCTTGGAAGTCGCACTCGGATTCGCCCCGCCGGACGAGGTCTTGTTGACCGATACTCGGGCCGGCGCCGTGCTCACCGCCGGCCGCCAACGCGACTGATCGCTGTAGCTGGCGGCGTCGTGTCCGATCAGGTCCAAAGCCAGCGGGCTCTCGGGCTGAACAGCGACCGGCTCGGTCGGTTGCTGGGTGGAAGTCGGCTCGCCGTACAGCAGGTCGTCGAGCTCATCGGCAACCGTGCGCGCAGGCCGCACCGCGGCCAAAAGAACGGCGAAAAACGCGAATAGACAGATCGATTTCATGGACGTCCCTTGTAGTGCCAGAGCCTGACTGGACCCGACACGCGCCTCTGTGTTCCGAACAGAGCGGGACGAACCTCGCTCAGTTTTAATTATGGCGAAGGATGCCAAAAATGGCAAGGAAAAATCGCATAATTCGCGGCTTTTTCCTACTCACTTCGGGTGGCGTGCATGCGGGCCCGGCCCAATCGTTATATCCGTTTACGACTTTGTCGCGGGCGGCGGATTCCGCGCGTCGAAGCGCTTCATAATTTCTTTCCAGTTCGTGAACAGCACCCCTTCGCGCTCGAAGAAGGCGTGTACGGCCGGATCGGAAAACATCTGCGCTTCCCAGGCTCGCTGCTGCCAGGTGCCCGTGATGGCCTTCAGCGTGTCGGTTAGCACCGAGGGATGGAAAATGATCTCGTTCAAGCCCGGCGAGAGCGAACGGACCAGCTCGAAGAACTTCTCGCGCTTCTCTTCGTAGGTCTTGCCTCCCTCGACGGAACTGAAGTCGTCCAGCTTCGGTAGCTTGTACGTGGCCAACAGCTTGATCGACTCTTCGGTGATCGGGTAGCCCTGCTTCTTGAACTTGGCGACCACGGCCGGCGTTTGCTCGACCACCATGGCGGGAATCCGGTACTCCTCGGCCACCTTGAGATAGGCCTGCGTGAAATCCAGCCGCACGTATAGCGTGCCCATGTGGGTGTCGATATGCCCCGGCCGCGTGCCTTTGGAAATGGCCCGCTCGACTTGCGCGCGGATCTCGGCTTCGACTTCGCCGGGCTTGGCACTGCGGGCCGTCTCAGCCTGGCTGCGCCACAAGAAGCCTTCCTTGTCGACCATGCCCGGCACTTTGTCGCGGCCGGCCACGGGTCCCCAGCGATACCATTTCCATTCGCTGTTCATGGCCAGGTGCAGGCCCAGATCGTAATCCGGATGCTCCCTGTACCACTCGGCCATTTCGTTGTACCAGGGACACGGCACCATCAGCGCGGCCGATTGAATGTGGCCGGCCGGCAGATAGGCCTTGGCGGCCATGTTCGCCTCATAGCACATGCCGATGTCGTCGGCGTGCAGCATGAGCACCTTCTTGCCAGCCGGATATCCCAGCTTCTCGGCCCAGGTTTCGCCGCGCGCCGGGCAGCAAAACGCCAGCAGGGCCAGTGCGAAAAGGGCGGCAACGCGAGCACGGCAAAGGGGCTTGATAGACATGGTGGTTGGTGATTCCTGGTGGTGAAAATTGAGGCGGCGTATGCGGCCTAAACCCGCACGACCGGCCCCGATTCTGAAGGCGGGGCTGCCCGGCGTCAAGCAATTGGCGCGAGCCAGGCGAAGAAAGAGCCGATCGCGAGCGGCTCTAGGACTTCACCTTCCAGGTGATTCCGGCCGCCACGGCGGCAACCGGCACGGCAATCATCGCTGAAAACAAGAAGCCCCGACCCAGCGCTTGCCACAGGATTCCCATCAGGATCATCACCGTGAGATTGAACGCCACGATGGCGTAGTCGCGACGTTGCTTCTGATCTTCCGGCGAAAGCGGGCCCGTGCGGCGCGGCGCTTTGGCCGGCGCGGGGGCCGCTTGACCCGGCTTGGTTGCCGCGGCGGGCGCTGCCGCCACCGGCGCGGGCTCGACGAACGAGCCATCCCGCGGCACGTACTTCGTGATCACGTCGCTAATGTTCGACGGCGTACACAACACCGACCGCACCGGCATGTTGAACCGCAGCCGCAGTTCTTCCTCGACGTTGGGATCCAGCGGATTGGGCGAAGCGACCAACAACTCGTTACCATCGATCAGCACCGGAACGCAAGAGTGTGTACGCGCCAACGTGCCGGGCACGCGCGCGATCAGGCTCGCGTCGAGCGGCACGTCGGCCAGATCGAGGTACGGCAGTCCGATCGATTCGGCATAGGCGGGCAGCACGACCTCGGGCTTGGCCAGCTTCTGCTGCACCAGCGCGTCGCGGACTTCGACGCCGATAGCCTTGGAAAAATTGCGGGCCTTGTCGAGCGCGGCCTGATCGATGGCCTTGGAGCCCAGCAGAATCTGCTCGAGCGTGCGCGCTTTGAGCCCGTCCGCGGCATCTTTGCGACCGAGCGCCGCGTCGTAGTCTCCCTTGCGCTGCTTGTCGGTCAGGCAGAGCATGGCCTTGGCCAGCTCGTTGAGCAGTTCCTGCGACTGCGTGGCGAACTCGCCGCCCGAAAATTTGCGCACATGGGCGTTCATCGCCCGGTAATGCTCGCGGACTTTGGCCGTATCGTCTTCGAACGCCTTCAGCCGCAACAACTGATAGTGGTTGAGCGGGCGGGCCGGTTCAGCAATTTTCAGCCAGTCGCGATAAACGTCGAGCGTCTTGGTCATAGCGGGGAACAATTGAGCCGTGGAGTTTGAAAATCGGCGACCGCCGGAGGGCCTCCTGAATGATTTTACGTCGAACTTGGCCCGCTAGTCGACCCGGTAGTCGCCGGCCAGCGCCGTAAACTTGCTGAGTTGCTCGTCGCTTAAGCCGCCGCGGCGCTCGATATTGATTTCAGCCGCCTTTCCGCCCGTTTTGTCGATCGCCCGCACGTGAACCCGGCCCGAAGCGTCAAACGAATAAGTCACCTCGATCGGCGAACCCTTGGGCAGATTCTTGGGCAGGCCCGTGATCTTGCAATTTCCCAACAGCGAACAGGCGGCCGGGTCGGGGGCGTCGCCTTCGATCACCTTGATGTTGACCCGCGTCTGATTCGGCTCGCTGGTGGCGAAAGTCCGCGAAATCTCGGTCGGCAGCTTGCTGTTGCGCGGAATCATCACGTGGTTGACGGTCTTGCCGGTTTTGGGATGGCGGGCCGCGATGCCCAATCCGTGCGAGTTGACGTCCTCTTGCTTGACGTTTCGCAGCAGCTTGCGGATCCGCTCGGACTGTCCGCTCGATTCGCCCCGGAATTTGGCCTCGAGAATGGCCGCGTGGATGGCCGCTCCCTGAGCCACGGCCGTGTGCGGCGAAAGCCCCTGGAAAATTTCCTTGCCGGTCAGCGCCTTGAGCATGGCGGGCACTTTGGGCATCAGCGTCGAACCGCCAACCAGCACCAGTGCGTCGAGCTGCTCGGCGGTCACGCCGGCCTGTTCCAACACCAACTGTGACGTATCGCAGGTGCGTTGCAACAAGTCGGCGGTCAACTCCTCGAACTTTTCGCGCGTGACCTGTAGCGACATCGTCTTGCCCTCGTGGCGGCAAGAAATTGTCCCGACCGTGCCTTCGGAGAGCGCGATCTTCACCTGGTCTGTGTCGTGGCGCAGCATCTGTAGCGTGGCCGGCGACTCGCGCGGGTCTTTGCCGTGCTTGCTCTTGAACTCGGTCGCCACGTAGTCGACCAGCCGGTCGTTCCAGTCGATGCCCCCCAGGTGTACATCGCCATCGGTCGCCAGGACCTGGAAGTGATTCGGCGTGTAGCGGACCACGGTGACATCGAATGTGCCGCCCCCC
Organism: Planctomycetia bacterium; assembly: GCA_031400775.1. GTDB lineage: Bacteria > Planctomycetota > Planctomycetia > Pirellulales > PALSA-1355 > PALSA-1355. Next base: position 13,688 of record JANNQN010000372.1, read on the forward strand.
AGGTCGTACACCAGCGCCAGGTGCGAACGATCCGACTCGGCGCCGGTGCCCAACTCGCCCCGCTTCCAGGCATAGGTCAGCGTCGCGGCGGTGGGCTCGTTGATGATGTCGATCACGTTCAAGCCCGCGATCCGGCCGGCGTCTTCGGTGCTCTTGCGCCGCGCGTCGTTGAAGTAATACGGCACCGTGATCACGGCGTTGCCGATCTTGCCGATGCGTTTCTCCGCGTCCTTGCGGAGTTTCTTGAGAATCAACGCCGAAAGAAATTCCGGCGTAATCTCGCGGCCGTCGAAAGTGCGTTTGAAGTCGATGCTGCCCATGTGCCGCTTGACGCGGTCGACCACGTGGTCGGGGTCTTCCATCGCGGCCCGCATGCGACTTGGGCCGACCAGCACATGCCCGCTCTCGGCCAGTAGGATCAAGCTGGGCGTCTCGACTTCGTCCTCGTCGTTGGCGATCGGGATGGGATTGCCTTCCGCATCCAACTGGGCCAGCGTGGAGAAAGTCGTGCCTAAGTCGATTCCGACGGTATGCCCTGGCTTGAATTCCATAAGCGGTTGATTTTCCGAGACATCAATGCGAGACCGATAGCGCGATGCGGCGGGCCGTCTAGCGGCGGCGCACGGCAAGTGACGGCTGTGGGTTCAATGTTCCGGCGTGGCACGTCCGCAGGGACGGCACGCTTGGCGATTTTGGATGCTGGGACATGACGAGTCAAGCGACCCGTGGATTGCGTGTGGCGGATGTCGCCCGGGGATCGGTTTGCTGTCGAAGGGCTACTCTTCGATGACTTCCTTCACCGGCTGCACGAAGTGCGGGCTTTTGGCGGAAGTGGACAATTCGGCGGCCTTCTTGTCGGCCTGCTTGCGCTGGCTATAGTCGAACAAGGCGACCCGCTTCATCGACTGGTTGAACACGCCCCAAAAGGCCTTGAGCCGGACTTCCTTGGCCGTCTTGGCGCGGCTCTTGCGCTTGACGGGCTTCTTCTTGGCTTCTTCTTCGCCCTTTACCGCCGCCTTCTTCTTCGTCTTCGGGTCACGTTCCGCCGCATCGTTCTCTTCTCGTAACTCCTTGCGATTCAATACCTTTCGGGCCATCGTTTACACTTTCGGAAGAGGAGCGTGATCGATCGGTTCGTGCGCGTATGCCAGGTCGCCGGGCCGACCCGAGGGCGTCACTAATCGCCCATCATAATGCATTTAAGTACCCGCCGCTAGTTGGGCGAGGGGCGGCGGGTGGGGTCATTTGGTTCGGCCGCGCGCCGGCTTTGGCACGCGATTTGGCTACGGTGCGGGATTCATGTTGCGGTGTTCGTCCATCAGTTCCGCAACACGGGCAAGTAGCGACCGCATCTCACCCATCGGCCAATTGAGTCTAGTGCCCTTGTCAGCCAGTGGCAACTCGACGGCCAAACCAAGGTCGGCCAGCTCAGCGTCGATCGCGTTAAGCCGCTTCATAATCTCGTACAGCTCCTTCGCGATGGCTGTCGTCGGGTTTGGCATGGCGTTCTCGCGGCGGGGACTTCATGGACTTGGAACCGTCATCGCCCACGCGTTCTGATTCTACATTTCTGCAATCGACCTGCATCTTGTCCGAGCTACCCATCCACTCAATGGCCTGGTCAAGCGTTATAGCCCGCGGAGGGCGCGTCCAGAACTCATAGGCCCAGCCCATCGCGCAGCCGAAAGCCGTTAATGCCAAGAAGGCCTCCCGCAGGGAGAATCGCGATCGGCGATTAAGAGGATGTTCGCTCATGCGACCATTCTAACACCGCATCACAAGGTCCTGCCGTATCACGCCGGCTCCGGCCCAACTGGCGTGGCGCCGGGCGGAGGGGTGCCGCCGCCGGCGCGGACGTATTTGGTGCGACCCTGGGCATACTGCTCGGCTGTGGGTTCGGGAGAAGCTTCCGTGGCCACGCCCTGCTGCTCTTCAAACAGCCGCCGCAGATACGTCCGGCACCAGCCGCAGCCGGTGCCTGCGCCAAAACAGTCGCTCAACTGCCCGGGGCGCGCGGGCTTTTCCACGCGGATGTAGTTGATGACTTTCCGCTTCGTGACGTGAAAGCACAGGCAAAGTTCGTCGTCCAGTTCCATGGCAATTCATCCGCCGCGCTTCGTCAACCGGTATCGGTGGCCAGCCGCAAGGCGATGTCGCAAGCCTTTTCGAAGGCCCCGATGTCCAAATACTCGCTCGTGGTGTGGATCTGCGCCTGGCCGCAACCCAGCGTCACCGTGGGAATTCCATGCGCGCTCATCCAGTTGGCGTCCAAGCCGCCGTTGCTGATCGCCAATTGCGGTTCGAGCCCCACGTCGCGAATCGCCTGTTGCGCCGCGGCAACCGCGGGCTCGCCGGGGGACAATTGAAACGCCTCGTAGTCGAGGCGGCCATCGAATCGCACCTTGCCCGTCTGGCCGGCGGAGTTGCCAACTTGCTCGGCCGCGCTTTTGAACGCCCGCTGAATGGTGTCGACGATCTGCTCGCGAAATTGTCGGTCGTGGCTGCGCGCTTCGGCCTTTAGCTCGACGCGATCGGTAACGACGTTCGTGGCTTCGCCGCCGTGAATGAAGCCGACGTTGCTCGTGCCGCGATGCGCGCCTTTCGTGATCAGCCCGTGCCAACCCTCGCGGACCAGTTCGGCGATGGCCAGCGAGGCGATGGCGATCGCGCTAATGCCCTGTTCCGGCGCGGCGCCGGCGTGCGCCGCCAGCCCTTCGATCTCGATCTGCAGCCGGTATCCGCCCGTGGCGCCGATCGTTACTTTTTCGGCCGGACCGCCGTCCCAGTTGAAGGCCAGCTTGGGTTTGCCCAACAGGCTCGACTGCACGTGCCGCGCGCCGTGCAGGCCGACTTCTTCCTGGATGGCCCATAGAAAAGTCAGCGGCGGATGCGGCAACTTGCGACGCAAGATCTCGAGCGCGGTATTGAGCGTCACGGCCACGCCCGAGCGATCGTCGGCGCCCAGACCCGTCTTGGGGTCGGCCGAGCGGACGATTTTTCCTTTTTTCACGGGCTTGGCCCCCACGCAAATCGGCACCGTATCCATGTGGGCCATCAGCAGCCGCCGCGGACCGCGCACAGTGCCGGGCAACTGGAAGATCAGATTGCCGACTTCGCCGGCCAGCGGCGTTTTCTTGTGGGCATTGTCGCTGCGTAGGGCCGACGCCGGCGCCCCGGCCGCACGCAGTTTGTCGGTGATGTAGGCTGCCACGGCGCCTTCGTGTCCGCTGGCGCCCCGGATGGCCATCAGGTCCATCACCATTTGAAATGCCGTGTGACGAGTGGCCCCCGGCGCTGCCTTGGCGGCAGTTTTCGTCGCGGGTTTTGCCGGCGCAGCCCGCTGCGATTTTTTGGACTGTTTCGGTTTGGCTTGAGTCGCCATGAGTCTGATCGATTCCTCGCGAGCTTGTCGATGTGGGGCGCCGAGCTTTATCCTAGTCGATGCCGCGCCCCCGCGACAGCCGCGCCGCGACGACGTTCCTGGGCGGCACTGGCATCTTGCCAGTGCGAAGCTGTCTGTATTTCCAATCTCCGTGCTCTTCGTGTCGTTGTGGTTCCAAGTTCCCGTTTGGAAACAGGGAGAAACCACAAAGTGATTATGTAGCGGGAAGCAAAAAGGCCAGTTGCAGCTGTGTTGGTTTTTGGGAAAGTTCAAGTGTTTCGAACGAACGTTTCCCGAGCTAGCACAGGAGAACTGGCCATGGCTGAGTTTATCATGGTGGGC
>JANNQN010000373.1:0-3801 GCA_031400775.1 Planctomycetia bacterium
GCCGCAAATCACGGCCATCTACGAAGCGGCGAAAGTCGCCGCCGAAGCAGGTGTTCCGATCATTGCCGACGGCGGCATCCGCTACTCGGGCGACGTGACCAAGGCCCTGGCGGCCGGTGCCCACGCGGTGATGATTGGCGGCTTGTTGGCAGGCCTGAGCGAAAGCCCGGGCGAACAGATTCTCTACCAGGGACGAAGTTTCAAGATCTACCGCGGCATGGGATCGCTCGGGGCGATGATGCAAGGATCGAGCGAACGGTATCGCCAACGCGGCGCCGAACGCCGGCCTGGCAAGCTGGTGCCCGAGGGTGTCGAGGGACGGGTCCCCTTCAAGGGCCCTTTGAGCAGTTTTGTGTACCAGCTCGTGGGCGGGTTACGAGCCGGCATGGGTTACTGCGGCACGCAAACGATTGAAGAGTTGCGGACCGCGACGCGGTTTATTCAAATCTCCGCGGCAGGAGTACGGGAGAGTCATCCACATGACATCGCCATTACGCAGGAAGCGTCCAACTACAGCACTCAGTACATCGCGGGCGAGAACTACTGAGGCTCCTCGAACCAGCCGCGGCCTGGGCGGCCCACGCGCTTGGCCGATGGCCGTGCGAGCCGGCCTGGCGTGCCTGATCGCGGGCCTGGGCGTCTCGTCGAGCGTGCATGCCGGCGAGGTTGCCGCAGGCACACCATCGGCGAGCAAGTTGCAATGGCACGCGCGGGGCGTTCCGCTGACCAAAGCGCCAGACGCGAGAATCCCTGAAGCGCAGGCCCCGGAAACTCCGGCGGGCAAAGTCATCTTCAGGGCGCCCAAGCAGGCGCCTGCCGTGCAGCCGGCCGTGGCGACCACGTCGGTGCAGCCCTCGTCCACTCCATCGTCGCGAGCCAAGCTGCGCGACGCCGTGATGCAGGTCAGCGCCCAGGATCCGCCGGGCGACGCTAGCCCCAAGAGCGCCGAAGCCCTGCCGGAGCCCGCTACCGAACTGCCAATGCCGGCCGACGCTCCGGCAGCCGACAGCGAACCGGCGCCCCTGCGGCCCGGGCTCGACCCGTTTGCCGATGAGCCGATTCCGTCGCCGCCTTCATCCGAATTACGGCCGAACTCTGAAGATCCGTTGCCGCCGGGCGATTTGTCGGAAGGGATCAGCACCGCGCCGGGCATGGCTGGGTGCAAGGACTACAACGCCGAATGCTTACGGGCAATACGCGAGTTGCAAAGCCGCGACATCACCAATATCGTGGTGGGTCTGGTGATCGAGGGCGTCGAGGGTGAGGACTTTCCTTGCGATTGCAAGCTAGGTGGCAATATCGACGCTCCCACGTTCGTGCGGCGAAATTTTGCCCGCACCACGTTCACTTGGAAGGCGACGGGCGTCTGCCACAAGCCGCTGTACTTTGAAGACGTGCAACTGGAACGTTACGGCCACTCGTGGAATCCGGTGGCTCAGCCGTTCCTGTCGGCGGCCCATTTCTTCGTGTCGGTGCCGCTGTTGCCTTACAAGATGGGGCTCAACCCGCCGAGCGAATGCGTGTACTCGCTGGGCTACTACCGACCGGGCAGTTGCGCACCCTACATGCTCGAGCCGATTCCGCTTAGCTTGCGGGCGGCTGTGTATCAGGGCCTGGGCGCCGCGGCGTTCGGATTCTGGCTGTGGCCGGGTTAATGCCGCCCGCGACAACCGCGCAAAACACAACCGCCAGATCCCCGTGGGGACCTGGCGGTTTTTTTGCTTTCAGCAGACAAAACGTCGGGGACTGTCCCGATTTTTCGGTGCCCTGGGAGAAAAATGGGACTGTCCCCCTCTCCCAGGACGTTTTGTCGCTACGCTCTGACTCAACCGACAACTACCAAACCTGATCCTCGCTCACGACCGCGCCGGTTTGGCGAGTCGCGCTGCGACGCACGGAGTTGCCGTAGAAATGTCCGGGCCGCGAAGGCCGCTCCAGGATCGGCATCTGGCGGATTTCTCGGCGGCTCAAGTTGGTGGCGGCAGACGCGGTTGACATGGCGGCAAATGGCACGACCAGCAAAGCCGCCAAAATGGCATAACGAACGATCATTCTCTGGTTCCTCCCTCTAAAACTAACAAGGACCTCAGACCCCCGCGGCACGCTTGTTCGAGCACAATGTCCATTGAAGCTGTCCATTGAAGGCGTGCCGCCCCAGAAATCCTGATCGGCGGCGACCGGGCGAGCCATTCACAAAACAGAGGCATTTCAGGCCCGGCGTTCGAAAACGGATGCCGAAAATGTCAGAAGTAATTTGCCTGCCGAATGCTCCGCGCGCAGTTGCATGGAAAAAGCCCGAGTCAACGACTTGTCCGGATATGGCGGACTTGCCGCCTCGACACGCCGGGCAATTTATCGTGAGGGATAGGGCCGGCGGATACAATCGATAGACCGCGACTGGACTTACCACGGACAGTAGCCAATGCCGCTCCTCACCCTATCACGCGAAGCTGCCCGCGAGCTCGATCGGCGGGCCGTCGACGAATACGGCATGACCGGTCTGATGCTGATGGAAAACGCCGGCCGAGGCGTGGCCGACCGGCTGTGCGAACTGGGAATCTCCGGCCCGGTGGTTATCTGCTGCGGCCGGGGAAACAATGGCGGGGACGGATTTGTAGTGGCCCGGCATCTGGATCTGCGCGGCTATGCGGTCCGCGTGCTGCTCTTTGCCGATCCGGGTGGATTGAAGGGCGACGCCGCGGTCAACTACCGCATCATCGAGCACGGCGGCCTGCCGATTCGCCAAATCGCCCCGGCGGAATTACAGCAGGAACTAGCCGGGGCAAGCTGGATTGTCGACGCGCTGCTGGGCACCGGCGCCCGCGGAGAGCCGCGTCCGCCCTTGGATGCAGCAATCGATCAGTTGAACGCCGCGGCGATTCCGATCCTGGCCGTCGATCTGCCCAGCGGCCTGGATTGCGACACCGGCCAGCCGGCCCGGCACACGATTCGCGCCGCTCACACCTGCACCTTCGTGGCGCAAAAGCCCGGGTTTCTCGCTCCCGCGGCACAGTCCTATCTGGGCACTGTGCACGTGTTGGATATTGGCGCGCCTCGCAAGCTAGTGGAAGAAATTCTGATCCCGACAAGTGACCGTGCAGCGGACGGGTAAGAACGGGCTGGCAGAAACTGGTGCGTGACTGGCCGGCAGGTACAATCAGTACCGGGCTTCCGCAAGGAGAAAGATCATGCCGAAAGACTTTGGCAACCGTACCATATGGCATCACCTGTTGGCCCGTGGTGGAGTTGCCGCTTGGCTGCTATTGCTTTTTGCTGGCCTGGGTGTGGCGGGCGACAACGAATCGCCGCGGGGGCCGATCAGTATCGTCGGAACCGTGGTCGATGAGACTGGCAGTTTGGCAACCGGAATTACGGTCCAACTGGAAGCCGGCTTGGAGCGCCCGACCGCGGTCACGGACGCTGATGGCGCGTTTCGATTTCCGTGGTCGCGTCCCGGCGAGATTTTCGGGCTGCTCATCGCGAGCAATCGTGATGGCACGCGCAAAGGCACTTTGCGTCTTGACCACCGCGTGCATGACACTTGCCGCATTGTTCTCAAACCGGCGCGGAAAGTCGCTATCCATGTGACGGACGCTAACGGGGCAGCGGTCGATGCTGCGCGGGTGATCGCACTCGACGAGCGGATTCTTCCGCTGACCACAGGCGTCACGGACGCCCGCGGCCAATTGGTTGTTCACTTGCCTGCCGACGCGGTTGTTGGTCAGATCGCGGCGATTAAACCAGGAATGGGCTGCGACTATTTCACGACGCTGCCCGCAAAGCAAAGCCCCGAGCGCCAGC
>JANNQN010000374.1:0-14629 GCA_031400775.1 Planctomycetia bacterium
CGTTAACTGGTGCTCGCGCTGCAGCATGACCTTGAGCTCGGCCGCGTATTCATCGCCAATGGCCAGCCAAAACGTGCCGTTGGGTTTTAGCACCCGCACTACTTCGGCGGTCCAGTCGCGGCTCCAGGCCAGATAGTTCTCGCTTTCGAGCTTGTCGTGATAGACGTCGTAGTCGTAGCCGATATTGAACGGCGGATCGGCGAAAGCCAAGTCGACGACGCCCGCTTCGACGTCCTTGAGCCCCGCGATACAGTCTCGATTGTGCAGGCGGTCGAACATCCCTGACATGCCAGATTCCATGTGCGTTGGTCGCGTCTGAAGTTCTCGTGGGAAGGCCGTCATCGTATCAGGTCCGGCCTTGGCTTTGAAGCGGCGCGTGCGGCACGCCATGCGATCGGGGAATCTGGCGTCCGGCGGCTGTGGACCGGCCTTTCAAGCCAGCAACATCTTATGCGCGGCGCCGGCCGTTTCGCGCACGTAGCGCGGCACGGCATAGCCGGGCAGCCGTTTGCGCAAATCGGCCACGAGTTGCAGACCGCGGGCCTCGCTGACTTCGAAGTGCGCGGCGCCTTTCACGCGGTCGAGCTGATGCAGGTAGTAAGGCATCACGCGCAGATCGACCAGCCGCTCGCAGAGCTCCGCCAGGTCGTTGTCGCCGTCGTTGACTCCTCGCAACAGCACGGACTGATTCAAGAGCACGATGCCGGCATCGGACAGGCGCGCCAAGGCGTCGCCAACCGAATCGTCCAGCTCGTTGGCGTGGTTGGCATGGATAACCACGATTGGCGTTAGCCGGGTACCGCGAAGCCAGCCGATCAGTTCCTCAGTAACTCGCTGCGGGATCATGATCGGGAGCCGGGTGTGGATCCGCAATCGCCGCACGTGGCGAATCGCGGCCAGTTGGCGGGCCAACTCGGCCAGGTGGCGATCGACGAGCGAAAGCGGATCGCCGCCGCTGAGAATCACCTCGCGAATCGTGTCGTCGTCGGCAATTTGCGCCACGGCCTCGGTCCAATCGTCGGGCGAGCGAGGGCCCTCGGAATAGGGAAAGTGGCGGCGGAAGCAGTAACGGCAATGGACGGCGCAAGCCCCAGTTGTTACCATCAAAACCCTGGAACGATACTTGTGCAGCAGCCCGGGACTGCGCGTTGCCGCACGATCGTCCACCGGATCGGTGGAATAGCCATCCGGCGACGAAAGTTCGTCCTCCAGCGGGAGCACCTGCCGCAAAAGCGGGTCGCGAACGTCTCCGGGTCGCATGCGGGCGATGTAATCGCGCGGAGCGAACAGGGAGAAATCGCGGGCTGCGGCCGCCGCGCTGTTGGCATATAGCGGCGGTAGCTTGACCAGCCGGCACAGCTCGGCCGGATCGCGGACAGCGTCTTTGAAAGCCTCCTGCCACGAGCGATAGCCGGCTGCGGAACCTGCCGCGGCGCCCTGCGAGGAATCGACCGAATCGCTTACAATGCTCATGGGCTGTTGGGACTTTTGTCCAAATCGGCTTAAAGTTTTCGTTCGCTTGCCAGCAGCGTTGGCCGGCGATCTCGTCAGCATAACCCCCCTCTCGAACAAAGCGAAGTAGGAAACCAACGGTGGCAAGTTACAACACGAGCGATTTCAAAAGAGGACTCAAAGTCCAAATCGACGGCGATCCCTATCTGATGGTGGAGTGCAGCTTCGTCAAGCCGGGCAAGGGCAACGCGCTGTACAAGTGCAAAATGCGAAACCTGATTCGCAACACGATGCTCGATCGCACCTACAAGGGGGGCGATTCGCTGGAAGCGGCCGACGTCACCGAAATCGCCGCCCAGTTTCTCTACCGCCAGCAAGACATGTTCGTCTTCATGGACAATGAAAACTACGAGCAATTCGAATTGACCAAAGAGCAGTGCGACGAAGCTTGGAAGTACATCAAGGAGGGGATGGTCTGCTCGATGGTGCTGTTCAACAACAAGCCCATCTCGGTCTCTCCTCCCAACCACGTCGTGTTGCAGATCGAATACTGCGAGCCGTCGATGCGCGGCAACACCGCCACCAACTTGACCAAACCGGTCAAATTGGAAACCGGCGCCGAGGTCATCTGTCCGGCTTTTGTCGAAATCGGCGACCTGATCAAGGTCGACACGCGAACCGGCGAATACCTGGAACGGGCCAAAGCTTGAGTTTTGGCGCCACTGCCAGCTCGCTAGCCGTGTTTTTTCTGGGATTTATGAACCACGGCGCCGACCAGAAAGATTTTCTTCCGACCGCGAGTTGGAAGAATCTGCGCCTGCGGGCCGAGTTGCTCGCGCGGACCCGTGCATTCTTCCACGAGAGGGCGTTTCTCGAGGTCGAGACCCCGCTGCTCTCGGCCGACGTCGTCGTCGATCGGAACATCGATCCGCTCGCTGTGATCTTGCCGCACGACCCGCGCAAACCAGCCGAAGGCCGCACCCTGTGGCTGCAAACCTCGCCCGAGTTCGCCATGAAGCGATTGATGGCCGCCGGCGGCGAGGCTATTTACCAGATCACCCGGGCCTTTCGCGGCGGCGAATCGGGCCAGCAGCACAATCCCGAGTTCACGATCGTCGAGTGGTATCGCCGCGGCGATACGATGGAAAACGGCATACAACTGACCTCGGATCTTTGCGAGGCGCTGTTGAATCTGGGACCCGCCGAGCGAGTGAGCTATGCCGAAGCGTTCGAGGCGCATGCCGGCATCGATCCGCACCGCGCCACCGCGGCGCAACTCGCCGACCTTGCTCGGGCGCGCGGCATTTCCATCTCCGACACGCTGGCCGCCGGCGATCGCGACACCTGGCTGAATCTGCTGTTGGCCGAACTGGTGCAGCCACACCTGGGCGCGCGGCGGCCGACTTTGCTCTATTACTATCCGGGCAGCCAGGCCGCCTTGGCCCGCGTGCAGGGAGATCCGCCGCTGGCCGAGCGTTTTGAGTTGTTCGTTCGCGGCGTGGAGTTGGCCAACGGGTATCACGAACTGCTGGACGCCGAGGTCTTGCGCCAACGCAATCGCCAAGCCAACGACGACCGCGCCGGCGAAGGAAAGCAGCGATTGCCCGAGGAGAGCCGGCTGCTAGTGGCCATGGACAGTGGACTGCCCGCGTGTAGCGGCACGGCGCTGGGCTTCGATCGACTGGTCATGCTGGCCGCGGGCGCCGGCAGCCTCGCCGAAGTCGTGGCGTTTCCGATCGACCGCGCCTAGCGACCCTCTCGTCCGGGGGGCGATTCTCCGCGCGCGGCGCGAATCCGCGAATTCTCCGAAATTCTCGGATTCTGTAAAAGCCGCTAACACGGCCCTCACATGGAAGTACTAGCATGTCGTGCATCGTCGAGGGCGGCAGACACTGGCCACGCGACATCCGCGTGACCGCACCGAATCGCTGGAGGAGGCTACCGTGCTGCTACTTTCTCGCAAGTGTGGACAATCGATCGTCATCAACGACGACATTGTCGTCACGGTTGTGGCCGTGGACCGCAACCGCGTGCAAATCGGGGTGCGTGCGCCCGGATATGTGCCCATCTTTCGCCAGGAGATCGTCGAGCGGATGGTCGCCGACGGCGAGATCGAACCGCTGGCCTGTCTGGCCCCGCCCCAGGTCGTCGCCTCGTAATCGACCGAGCGGCGGCTAAGAGAGTGGCTCAACACGGCGAACGGTGGAAATGCACGTGCTGCCACCGGCCTTGCTGCATTTGCCAGACGCGCGTCTCTTCGAAGTGCGAAGTGACGGGCGTTCCGCCTTCGACCACCGACTGCACCAGCCGCACGTAGCTCACCACGGCCACGTCTCCCATCAGCCGCACCTTGGGGGACGACATGGTCGTCGTGCGGGGACCTTCAGACGGACCCAATTCGAAGTAGAAGCGATGAAATTCGAGCCCTTGGATCAAATGCCCGCGACCCTCGGGCTCGAACGCGGTCAACGTTGGGTCGCACAGATCCTGATAGGTCTCCCAATCGCCGCCGGCGATGCTCTCCAAGAGCTGTTGATTGAGTTCCAGAAGCTCCTCGTCGCCGACGTCGTGCATGGATGCTCTAGCCTTTTTCGCGGAGGTAGATCACTGAAGTAGGTTCAACAGTCGCAGCTTGTCGCGGCATTCGTCGCGCTCGCGGCAGCGCTGCACCGCGACCCACGACGGGTCTTGTACGGCCAGAAAATCCGCTTCGGTCGCCTGCGCACGGCCTTCGCCCGCCAACCGCGCCACGAGCCGGAACACGACCTCGCGCTCCAACCGCGACAAGAAAAGCCCATCGAGCCGGTAATCGACAAACGCCTCCCACACGATCGGAAACAGCGGCTCGATGATCTGCTCGCCGATCGTGCGGGCGTATTCGCGAATTTCCCATTGCGCGTGGCTGTCCATCCGCAGGGCCAGAAAATGCAACAGGTTGTGCAGGTCGACTTTCCAATAGGCTTCGGTGTAGGTCGACAGCGGCAAGTCCTTACGGGCCTGTTCGCGGGCCACGCCGGCGGCGATTCGCGTCTCGTAGAGTTGCCGCGCCTGGCCCTGGAATTCGGCTTCCGAGTCTGTTAGCCGGCCGCCTTCGGCCGCGTCCAGAAAATCGCCGCTGCCTTGGCGGTTGCCCGTGGCTTGGGTGCGCCAGGCGTCGGGCGTGGTGGTTTGCGTCGCGTCGATGGCCAGCGAATAGCGGGTGCTGTATTCGTTGACGTTGGCCGTGCGATGCCGAATCCACTGCCGCCAGCAATCCATCGGCACGCGCACGAGCAACTTGATCTCGGCCATTTCGAACGGGGTGGTGTGCCGGTGTCGCAGCAGGTAGCGAATCAATCCGCGGTCGTCCGAGACTTTGCGAGTGCCCTCGCCGTAACTCACCCGGGCGGCCTGCACCACCGACTGATCGTCGCCCATGATGTCGACCAGGCAGACGAACCCGTCGTTGAGCACGGGGAATTTCTTCCACCGCAATTGCGAGACTTGATCGGCGTTTGTGGCCATCGCCTGAGCTTTCCCTTACTGCTTCGCCAACAGCTCTTCGACCAGCTTGGCGACGAGCGACGGGTTGTCTTGCTTAACCAGGTGCTCGATCCGCGAGGCGGGCACCTTAAGCTTTTCCAGCGCACCGGTGATATTCTTCCACTGCTTTTGCCGAGCCTTGCCTTCGGCCAGGTACAGCTCGGTGACGAGCTCGCTCAGCCGCTGCAGCGAAATCGCCTCGCGGTTGTCGTAGTAGTTCTTGATGATCTTTTGCTGATACTTCGAGCGTTCGGCCACGGCTCTCTCCATGGATGTTTACGCGGTCGCCCAACTCCCTTTCGGGTCCCGATGATCTTCTCCCAATCCGTCGACTTTGGCAACCGCTGAGGAGCCGGCGGCAAAAGGGGTAATCGGCGTTGCGACCCGCCGGGCTTGACAAGTATCGAAACCGGCGGCAGCAAACCGCCATTGGGACGTTCCGCGGTGCGATCCCGTCTTCTCCGCCGCCGCGCGGCGATCTACCATAGCCGGCCATGGCTGGCGGCGAAATCAAACACGAAATCAAACACCTGTGGGGCGGATTCTGGGCAACCAGCCTGGGGACGCTCGCCAGCCGGGTGTTGGGGCTGGCGCGAGACATGGCCACCGCGGCGCTGTTGGGCCTTGGCGAGGGGGGCGTGATGGATGCGCTGGTCGTGGCGTTTCGCGTCCCCAATCTGCTCCGCCGCATCTTCGGCGAAGGCGCGCTCGCGGCCAGCTTTCTGCCAGTGTTTAGCGCCGTGTACCAGCGCGATCCCAGCCAGGCCTGGCAACTGGTGAGCGTGTTGTTCACGCTGCTGGCGATTGGCCTGGGAACGCTCGTGCTCGTGGGCGAGGCTGCTTGCGCAGCGATTGTGTGGTTCGCGAGCGACGACGCCGCGACACTTCAACTCGTCGGGTTGACCGCCGCGCTGTTGCCGTACATGGTCTTTATCTGCCTGGCCGCGCAGGCCTCGGCCACGCTGCACGCGATGCTTCATTTTCGCTGGCCCGCGCTCGCGCCGGTGCTGTTAAACGTGTTTTGGCTGGCGGCCGTGTGGCTTGTCGCGCCGCGGTTCGCTCCCGACAAGCTGGCCCAGGCCTACGCGATCGCGGCCGCGATTCTCCTCTCGGGCGTGCTGCAATTTGTCGTGCAGTTGCCCGCGCTGTGGGGGCTGGGATTTCGCTTTGATTTCAACTGGCAGACAACTCGCGAGTCGGTTCGTAAAATTGGCCGCACGATGCTGCCGGTCACGCTGGGGCTGGCCGTCACGCAACTCAATACGCTGATGGATAGCCTGATCGCGTGGGGACTTTCGGCGCCGCCGGGCACGAGTCAGACGATCGGATGGCTGGGCGATGCCGTGTCGTATCCCATGCAGTCCGGCGCCGCCGCGGCCGTCTATTACGGAGAACGGTTTTATCAGTTGCCGGTCGGCATCCTGGGCGTAGCGATCGCCACCGTGATTTATCCGCTGCTTAGCCGGCACGCGGCGCGCGGCGAGGGGGCCCAGGTCGGCCAGGATTTGAGCTTGGGATTGCGGCTGGTGTGGTTCACGGCGTTGCCCGCGTGCATCGGCATCATGCTCGTGGCCGAGCCGCTCACTCGCGTGTTGTTCGAGCGCGGCGCGTTTACTTCCGACGACTCGGCGCGCGCGGCTCGGATGATTACCGGATATGCCAGCGGCGTGTGGGCCTACTGCGCGATCCCCGTGCTGGTGCGAGGATATTACGCCGTGGGCGATGCGCTCACGCCCGCCCGGATTGGTCTGATTGCCGTGGCGGTAAACCTGGCTTTGAATCTGATTCTGATCTGGCCCTTGGCCGAGTTGGGCCTGGCCGTATCGACGTCGATTGCCGCGGGTCTGCAAGTCGTGCTGTTGACGATTGCATTCTCCCGCCGCGCGAGTCGGCTGGGATGGAGCGAATTAGCATCGACGGTCTTCCGCAGCGCTCTGGCAGTTGCGGCGATGTCGATCGTGGTTCTTGTTGTCGGCCACTTCTTTCCGCCGGCCGCCGATGCGACTCGCACGCAGCAAGCCTTGCAGCTCGCAATAGTCATTGCACTAGGCGCGACAACCTATGTGGCGACGGCTTGGTTTTTGCGCATGCCGGAGTTGGCATTCCTGCTGCGGCGGCCGATGCGGGATTAGCCAATCAAGGGATCAGATCTCGTCAGTCGTCATGGCGCCACTTTGTGGCTGCCAAGGCCGAGCTCAACGCCTGAATAGATGTCGGCACGACAGAAGTTCGCAGCCGCCTACGCGATGATCTCGCGAATCGGCTGGCCGAAGTCGATGGCCAGGCGTTTGCGGCCCGGCACTTCCAGCCGCTTGGGGTCGATGCCCATCTGGTGCAGCACCGTGGCGTGGACGTCGGTCACGTAGTGCCGGTTCTCGATGGCATGAAAGCCCAGCGCGTCGGTGGCGCCGTGCGCGATCCCGCCCTTCAGACCGCCGCCGGCCATCACCACCGAGAAGCCAAACGGATGGTGGTCGCGGCCGTCGCTGCCCTGCGTGCCGGGCGTGCGACCGAACTCGGTGCCGATGATGACGATCGTCTCGTCCAGCAGTCCGCGCTGCTTGAGATCTTGCACGAGCGCGGCAATCGGCTGATCCACTTCGCCGCACAGCTTGGCGTGGTTCGTCTTCAGCCCGCCGTGCGCGTCCCAGGCGCCCGCTCCGCCGTTGCTGCCGTGAAAGATCTGCACGAACCGCACTCCCTTTTCCACCAACCGTCGGGCGACGAGGCACTGCCGGCCGAAGGTCTGGGATTCTTTGCGGTCTAGACCATAGTGCGTTTGAATCGCGGCGGTTTCGGCCTCACAATCGACGACGCCCGGCACGGCGGTTTGCATGTGGAATGCCAGCTCATACGACTTGATCCGCGCGCGGATCGCGGCATCCTGCGGATACTCGACCGCCGACAGCCGATTCAATCGACCGAGCAATTCGAACTCGGCTTGCTGCTCCTCGCGGTACACGTCCACTCCGGGCGAGGCGAACGGCAGCGGATTCTTCGGATCGACGCCCAACTGCACGCCGCTATGCTCCGGGCCGAGATAGTTCGCACCGTGAGCGCCGATTCCGCCGCAACAATCGGCGATCGGCGTGCCCAGCACGACGAAACGCGGCAGGTTGTCGTTGAGCGACCCAAGACCGTAGTGAATCCACGAGCCGATCGTGGGGAACTGCCCCTCGAGCACATGGCGGCCCGTGTGAAATTGCAGTTGGGCACCATGGTTGTTGTCGGTGGTCCACATCGAGCGGACGATGGCCAGGTCGTCGGCGCAAGAGCCCAGGTGCGGCCACCAGTCGCTGATCTCCAGCCCGCTCTGCCCGCGCTTTTGAAACGCGACCTGCATCGGAAACAACTTGTGGCGAATGTGCCCGTTGGCATCGTCCGGCACTACGACTCGCAGGTTCTCGTTGATGAACGACGCCGATAGTACATCTTTGTGCGGCGTCTGCCCAATCTCCTGGCCGGCAAACTCATTGAGCGCCGGCTTGGGATCAAAGCTCTCCATGTGGCTCATGCCGCCGACCAGGAAAATCCAGATCACGTTCTTGGCCTTCGGCGCCAGATGCGGACGGCCGTCCGGCGGCGTCCAGCCCGAGGTCTCGCCCGCCCGGCTGACGCCATCGGCCAGCAACATCTCGCCTAGCGCCAGGCCGGTAAAGCCCATGCCAACGTCGGCCAGGAATGCCCGGCGTGGAATCGGCGAGTTGCGCGAGTGTGTGTGCAATTGAAACTTCATGGCCATTGGACTAGGACGCTAACGGACCGTCAAAAAATCGTTGTGATTGAGTAACACGTGGATCAAGTTCTCTTTCGCTCGCTGTTGCGGGTCGGTGCTGGGCTTCACGGCGTTCTCGGGTCCCGAGGCGAAAGCCACGAGCGCGCCGGGATCGGCTAATCGGCGCGCTTGGTTATCGAGAAATTCGAGACACAACACGCGCTCCGCGTCGCTGGGCGCGCGGCACAAGATTCGCTCGAAGGCCGCGGTGACGAAACGCGCGGTCGCCTCGCCGGTGGCCTCCGGGCCAAGCTCCTGGGCCATGCTCGCGGCCAGGCGGCGGGCCTGCGCCAACGAGAGCGAGCTGTTGACCATGGCCAGTGCCTGCTGCGGCACGATCGTCTCGCCGCGGCGATAACAATCGGTCACGTTCGGGCTGTCGAACGTCTGCAAAAACGCGACTTTCTTTTCCTTGCTGCTGCGAAAGTAAATGCTGCGCCGGGCGGAAGTCAAACCGGCCGATTGATCCAGCTCGGGCCCGAACATCGTCCGATCCAGACCATCGGCCACGCACAGCGTGCTGTCGCGCAGCGCCTCGGCTTCCATCCGCCTCGGGTTCATCCGCCACAGATATTGGTTCTCGGGATCGCGGGCCAGGTTGCCCTCGTCCATGCTCGACGATTGCAGGCGATAGGCCGTGCTGGTCACGATCAGCCGATGAATGGGCTTCATGCGCCACCCGCCGTCCATCAACTCCACGGCCAGCCAGTCGAGCAGGGCAGGGTGCGTGGGCTTTTTGCCGTTCAAGCCGAAATCGAACACGCTGGCCACCAGCGGAGCACCAAAGTGTCGCATCCAGATCTGGTTGATCGCCACGCGGGCCGTGAGCGGATTGTTCTTCGAGGCGATCCACCTGGCCAGCGCCGTGCGTCGCCCAGTGCTGGTGCTGGGATACACGCTGCCGAAACGGGAGTACGTTTCGCCGGCCTGGCCCAGGGCCGCCTGAGCCGTGTCGTGGGCCTTGCAGGCTTCGGCCAGATTCTTCTCGATCGTGGCGATGTTGTTCTTGCTCTTCTCGTCGCTCTTTTCGTCTTTCCTTCCGCCTTCCTTTTCCGTGGCGCTTTCGCGCGCTTTCGCCAGATCGTGTTCAAGTTGCATCACACGTTGTTGGGTTTGTTGCGAGCTCAACACCCGCTCGGCTCGGCTGGCTTCGCGAGCCAGGTCCTTGGCGATGGCCTCCGGCGGATTTGCGAACGCCGCGCGATCGGCCGCGATCTTGGCCCGCACGGTCACCAGTCCGGAGGCGGCAGTGAGCATTGCTTGCTCGGCCAGCCGCGCGTCGGCCTCGGCCTGGGCGACTTCGGCGCCGCTCGCGGCCTCGCTGGGTGCGCCGGCGGGTTTCGGCTCGGAGGATGTGGCCGGCGCGGTCGCGCTTGCTCCGGCTGCCGCCGGCGCATCTTTGGCCGGAGTCGTCGCCGAGCGGGCGGCAACCGCGTCGCTCTGTTTCTTACGGGCCTCGGCCAACTGTTGCGTGGATTTGGCCATCGCGGCTTCCGCGCGATCGACCGCGCTCTGGGCCTCGGCCAGCGACTCTTGCTGCACGTAGCTATGCAAGCCCGGGTAATATGCGGCCGGCGGCAGCGGCACCGGCGAGAACGTCAATGCTTCGCCGCCCAGCGCCGCGGGCACCGCCGGCGCCAACGGGTGTTCTTTGTCGGGCGCGGCCTCGTTACCGCGCGCGAACAGGAACGTGGGTTTGTCGGCCTCGGAATCGAAGACGCGCGCCAGCCCGTCTTTCTTCGTGTCCGCTTCGCCCGGCACTCGATCGGCCCGCACGCTGTACGGCTCGAAGATCGCGCGGAACTGATAGTAGTCGGTCTGCAAGATCGGATCGTACATGTGATCGTGGCAACGGGCGCAATTGAGAGTCGTGCCCAGAAATGCCTTGGCCGTGTGCTCGACCGTATCGTCCATCCACACGTTTCGGTTGAAGCGATACCAATTGCGTGCCAGGAAGCCGCTCGCGCGCAACGCATTCGGATCCAGCGGCGCGACTTCATCGGCGGCCAGCATCTCGACGATCATCTCGTCGTAAGGCTTGTCCGTGTTGAGCGATTGGATGATCCAATCCCGCCAGCGCCAAATGTGCGGCTGGCTCTCGCGCACCTCCGCCCCGTAACCGTCCCAGTCGCTGTATCGCCAGACGTCCATCCAGTGCCGGCCCCAGCGCTCGCCGTAGTGCGGACTGGCCAGTAGTCGGTCGACGACTTTCTCATAAGCGTCGTCGGAAGAGTCGGCCAGAAACTCGGCCAGCTCGCTGGGATTGGGAGGCAGACCGATCAGATCCAGATAGACTCGCCGCAGAAGCAGGTTCTTGGCCGCGGCCGGAGCGGGCGACAGACCGCGTCGCTCGTGCTCGATCGCCAGGAAGCGATCGATCGGATGCGCGGCCCAGACCCCGTTTTGCACGGTGGGCAGCGCAGCCCTTTGAGGTTTTTGATACGACCAGTGCGCGCGGGGATCTTCCGGCAGCGGCTCATCCGGAGCGATCGCGCCGGCATCGACCCAGGCCGCCAGCATCGCGATTTGTTCTTCGGAAAGGGGCTTTGCTTCCAGCGGCATGCGCTCGGTGTCGACCGTGCCGCGAACCGCGCCGATCAACAGACTCTCGCCGCTCGTGGCGCCGATCGCCGGGCCACTGTCGCCTCCCTGGCGAATCAGGGCCGCATGATCCAGCCGCAGGCCCCCTTTTTGTCGCAGCGCGCTGTGGCAGCTAGTGCAGTGCTGCCGCAAAATCGGCTTGACGTCGCGAATGTAATCGACCGCGTCGGCCGCGACGAGGCTGGGGGCCCCGGCAAGCATCGCTAACAGCCACACGCCGGCGTATCGCATGTCGGTCGACTCCCAAGCGCGGGCTTGGCCGCGAAAGCGCCCGCTCCCAAGCCAAAAATCCTCGTGCCCACGCACCGTTGTATGATACTGGCCGCTGGCGCGCGCTTCAATCGCCGCGGTGGGCCAGCGGGCGAGAGTTATCGGCGGGTTTTTGCCGCGGCGCCCCCAGGAGCGTGCTGCGGCACCGCTAGTATAATGAGACGGCTATGCACGAATACAAGACTTCGCGCCGCGATGCGCTAAAACGAGCGATGGGCGCCACGGCCGCTGCGCTGGGCGGTGCGCCGCTGACGGCTCGCGCTGCCGCGCCCATGTCGAACCGCATTCGGGAGGAAAACGCCAAACCCGGCACGCGCGAGTGGATGCTCTCAAAGACCGCCATCGACCCGGCGACGAAATATCGCTGTCCCTGGATAGAGGGATATGCCTCGCACAGCAGCTTGCGGGCGGGCGAGACGATTCGCTTTCACGTCAGCACGAACCCCGCCTCGCCGTTCACGATCGACATCTATCGGCTCGGCTGGTACGGCGGCGATGGCGGGCGGCTGATGCAAAGTCTTGGTCCACTGGAGGGAACGACGCAGGAGGATCCACCCATCGGCGAAAAGCGGCTACGCGATTGCGCCTGGCCCGCGGCGGCCGAGTTGCGAATTCCCGACGATTGGCCGAGCGGCGTGTACGTCGGCAAGCTCACCGCCCAGACCGACGGCTGGCAGAGCTACGTGATCTTCATCGTCCGCGACGATCGCCCGGCGGATTTCATTTTTCAGTGCAGCGACAATACCTGGCAAGCCTACAATCGTTGGCCGTCGCAGTTCTCGCTGTACGACGACGGGCAACACGAGTGGTATTGGGGCGGCGGCGTGCAGGTCGGGTTCAATCGGCCCTACGGAAAATACTGCCAGATCTTCGACGCTCCGCTGTCGACCGGCTCGGGCGAGTTTTTCTTGTGGGAGTTTCCTCTGGCCTTCTGGATGGAGTCGCTGGGCTACGACGTCACCTACATCTCGAACCTGGATACGCACGCCGACGCCGCCGGCCTGCGACGGGCCAAAGGTTTCTTGAGCGTCGGCCACGACGAGTACTGGACGATCGAGATGTTCGACAACGTCAGCGCGGCGGTTCGCGCGGGCGTGAATGTGGCGTTCTTCTCGGGCAACACGATCTGCGGGCGGATCGCGCTCGACGCGGCCGGCCGGGCGTTCGAGCGGGTCGGGGTGTTCGGGCCGCCGGGCGGCATGCGCGACTTCGAGAACATGAAGTCGCTCGAGCACGAGCGGCCTTACGCCAACGAACTGGTCGGCGCGCATAGCACGGGCGTGGTCACAGGCGGCGCCGATTGGGTTTGCTCGCTGCCCGAGCACTGGATTTATGCGAACACGGGAATGCAGGCCGGCGATCGCATTGCCGGCTTGATCGGATGGGAGTGGCACGCCGACCCGGCCTTGATACCGGGCCTGGAAGTCGTGGCCACGGCGCCCACGCAATCGGCGCCCGACGTGCCCAACGGCGGGCAGTACACGGCGACCGTTTATCCCGGCCCGCGGGGCAACTTCGTATTCAATGCCTCGACCTGCTGGTGGGCCGACGGCCTGAGCGAGCCGCCGGGCTACGTGCGACCCAAGGTCTACACCGAGCCGCTGGGCCCCGACGCCCGCGTGCAACAGATCACGCGCAACATTTTGGATCGGATCGCGGGCTCATAGAATGTTCTGTCGCTCGGTTCAAAGCCAGAAGGGAACCACCAAGACACAAAGAGCACAAAGACGGAAGAAATGATTTTCTTGCTCCGTGTCGTTGTGTCGTTGTGGTTATCCCTCCGCACAGCAAAACTCTGCGGCACCCAAGACTACTTGCGGGCGGCGAGGCGTTCGAGATTCTTCGCCTTGGCCGCGGCTCGCTTCTCCTGCTCTTCCTCGCGGCGCTGCTTCAGCATTTCGATCTTGCGCTGGCGGGCTTCTTCCTTGGGCGAGATCACATTCTGCTGCGCGGCGGCTTGTTGCTGAGCGAGCAACTGCTGCTGCATCTGCTGTTGCAGATAGGCCTGCTGCTGCATGGTCAGCGACGACATCGATTGATTGCCGAGCGAGTTGCCCGTCATCGAGACCATCGGCAGGGCCGTGGTCAAAAACGGCACGCCCGTCGACGGGACCATCGTTGGACTGCCGCCGCCGCGCTGGCAGCCGCCGCCTCCGCGTTGTGCGAAGACTTGATCGCCGAGCGCTCCCACGAGCGCAACGGCCAACACGAACACAAGCGGTTTCATCGTCGGGCCTCCCCGAAAGCAAGGCGGCGCGAGAGTTTTCAGAAAGGGAAGTGTGTTGCCATTTCTGTTCCGTCAGTGCCGAATTGGCACCCAAACCTCGCGCACCCGAATCCTACCGCGCCAGGGCCAGAAAAGGCAAGTTTTTTGGGCGCGGGGGTGGGGCAGTTGAAATGTGCTCAATACATGCCATGACTCACCAGGACGTGCTCAGCAACGGCGGCATTCAGGCTCTTAAACCCCCTGGGCCACTTCTGCTGTCCGTGGTCGAGCCAGGCGACGACATAGCCGGACTCGTTAGGTGTGATTATCGCAACGTCATGAAAAGCCTCAATCGCCGACTGGTGCTTTAGGTAAGCCTCAGCGATCTCTGGATGAGCATCTAGGTGCCGGACCAGCGTGTCTCGATCGACTGTAAGAAATCGCCGGAAGTCCACGCTTCGTGGATCTTCGACGTAGTCGCTTAGCACGTCGAAGATCGTTCCATTCAGCATGGCGGTCAATTGTTCGTTTTCCGGGACTGGAAGCGGTCTCATCCTCCCATCATAACCGACCGTGAGCGCACGCCCTACAAACCGGCCCGCCAGCTCCGCCGCTAAATCAACTCCGCCAGCGGCGAAAAACCGTCGGCGACGTATTGCGGGCGGCCGGCCAGATCGGCCACCGTGGTGCTGAGGGGGTCGACACACACCCTTCTTCGCCGGGTCCCAGATGAACTTATGCATCTGCAATTGGAACCGGACGGGCAGGTTGTCTTCGAGCATCCAGTTGACGACATCGACGGG
>JANNQN010000375.1:0-1654 GCA_031400775.1 Planctomycetia bacterium
GTATTTCGGGCTGACACTGCGCACATGCTCGGAGAACGGCAGTCCGCCGTCGCGGGCAAATGCATACGCCATCCGCGAGGCGGAAGTCACTGTCGCCAGCCCACAAAAGAACTGGGCAATCACGATGCCCAGCGCCAGCACGCTCCAGAGTTGCTTGGGCAGGATTTGGCCGACGATCCAGTGAAACGATTCGCTCCCCTGGCGAGCCGCCTCGTCCATGTTGGGACTGGCCAGCACGACGGCCGAGAGCATGACCCAGCCGAACACGCCGGAGACCAGCACCGAACGCACGATGCCGCGCGGCACGTGATGCGAGGCTCCCACGGTTTCTTCGGACGTATGGGCCGAGGCATCGAAGCCGGTCACGGTGTAGGCCGGCAACAGAAAGCCCAATAAGAACAGCCACGCGACGTTGCCCTGTTGCGGCCAGATGTCGCCGCCGGCCGTGCCGCTGTAATTGGCGAACGTGAACAAACGCGAAAATTCGAGCGTGGGGGCGTAGGCCAACATCACCGCGGTCAGCACGACCGCGACCATCAAGATCCAGTAGCCGCTAAAATCGGTCAGCGCGGCCGTGAGGCGAATTCCGAGGTGGTTGAGCACGGCCTGAGCCAAGGTAATCGCCAGCACGCCGAGTACCTGCGCCGCCAACTCGTGATCTCCCAGCCATTCCGTGGGTGCGACATCCAGCAGGTTGCACAGCGCGCGCAGACCAAACTGGTACGTGCCGACGTTGATGGCCGCCAGCGCCGTGATCAATCCGGCCAGATTGAACCAGGCGGTCAGCCACCCCCAGCCGCGTCCGCCCAGAATTGCCGCCCAATGATAGAGCCCGCCGGCCGTGGGAAACGCCGAGGCCAACTGGGCCATCGCCAGCGCCACGCACAACGACAACAGGCAACAAACCGGCCAGCCCACGCCGATGGCAGCGCCGCCGACGCTGGAAAAACCTTGCGGAAACGAGGTGATGCCGCCGGCCAGAATGCAGATGATCGATAGCGAGATGGCGAAATTCGAAAACCCGCTCATCCGCCGCGATAGCTCCTGGCCATAGCCCAGGCTGTTGAGCAACAGGATGTCGTCGGCGACGATCTGGCCGCGGCGGTCCTGCTCGCTCGGGCGGAATGAATCGGCGGCGGATTCTCGCGACTCGTCAGACATCGGCGCTCGACTGGGGTTGGACCGCCAGCGAAGCCTCACCGTTGGCTTCGCGCGGGCCTGTTTTCGCACTTGGGCGGCGGTGCAAGACAACCTTGATTCCATACCGCGGACGAAGCGTCAAGACGGGCGCCAGCCGTATCGGGTGATCGGCCACCGGCGCCAGCGACCATTGCCGCGCGATCGTGGCCAACAGCAGCACGCTCTCCATCATGGCAAACGAGTTGCCAATGCACACGCGCGGCCCCGCCCCAAATGGGAAGTAAGCCATCTTGGGCAGCGATTGGATGGACGGGGCCGCCCACCGCTCGGGTTCGAACTGTTCTGGCCGGTCATAGAACCGCCCGTCGCGGTGCATCACCCATTGGCTCATGAAGATCGTGGTGCCGGCCGGAATCGTGTATCCGCCCAACTCGAACTCGGCCACGTTCTCGCGGCCGATCATGAAGGCCGGCGGATACAATCGCATGGCTTCCTGCACGATCCGCCCGGCGAC
>JANNQN010000376.1:0-2959 GCA_031400775.1 Planctomycetia bacterium
GGTTGGCCTGAGCGTTTGCGGCGAACAGGAACAGAATCGTCACGGCGGCGATCGCCACCCTTTTGAAACCGAGATGCCGACCCAAAAACCAAGTGGACCTCTCTTGGTTCGCTGGCATTAGCGGCCCTCCCTTTGCGGCAAGCAGATTTTCCGAGGAAATGTGTTTTTGAGTATAACCCCGCACGCTCAGTTCCCACAGCTTTTAACTCTTTAATCTTTCGGAATCCACCGAATCGGACGCTACCACGCACCGATAGTCCTCGCGTCGCATCGGAGATGCGTGTTAGCTTGACCATATCCGGCCAGTACAATAAGCCCGTTACAACAAGGACTGTCCGGATCGAAATTGCTAGCGGAGCAAATGTCCGCCATTGGCTAGCCAACGGCAAAGTCTGGTGAATTACTGATGCGAATTCTTGCTCTGGAAACCGTGGCGGCTGCCGGCTCGGTCGCTTTGCTCGACGATGAACGGATCGTCGCGGAGCTGGAGCTCGACACCGCGCGCCGCAGCGCTCAGTCGCTCGCCCCCGGCATCGCCGAGTTGCTCAAGCGGGCCGGCTGGCGGCCCACCGACGTCGAACTCGTGGCCGTCGCCAGCGGGCCGGGCTCGTTCACCGGCTTGCGGATCGGCATCACCACGGCCAAGGCCTTTGCCTATGCCGTGAACTGCCAGGTGGTCGGCGTCAACACGCTACTGGCGATTGCCTCGCGAGCGCCTCGGGAACTAGAAACTGTCTCGGCCGTGATCGATGCCCAGCGTGGCGAGCTGTTCGTGGCAGACTTCACCCGGCAGCCGGATGGGCAGCTCATGGGCGTCGAGACCACGCGGATCGTCGTGGCCGAGACGTGGCTGGCGAGCTTGCCGAGCGGTTCGGTGGTTACTGGCCCCGGGCTGACGAAATATCTCGCTGCATTGCCGCCGGGCACGAACATCGTCGATCGGGCGCGGTGGTCGCCGACGGCCGCGATCGTGGGCCAGCTCGGTCACCGGCTCGTTCTGGCGGGCCAGGGCGTCAGCCCGTTCGAGCTGGTGCCCCAGTATTTTCGACGCACGGCCGCCGAAGAGAAGTGGCACGCGAAGCGGGCCTAGCGAGCGACAAGAAGCTGTTTCAAAACCACCGCGGAGAAGGGGACAGTCCCGACCATGGGTCACGCGGCAGCGTGCCCCACGGTGCCCGGCTCCGCGGACTGCGCAAAATCGGGACAGTCCCCGGCGGTTTTGAAATCGCCGCTTATCGAAAAAAGCACAGCGCAAAAATAATCCGAGCCCCCGATGTCATATCGGGGGCTCGGAGTGGGTGGTGAGCTTCACTGCTCTTTATCTTCTCAAGGTTTATTCAATATCAACACGCAAAGACTAGGCTTTGCGCTTGCGAGCACGCAACGCGTAGCTCAAAAGTCCAACGATACCAAGACCAAACAGGGTCATGGTCGCCGGTTCGGGCACAACTGGTCTGAGCACTAGTTGGCCTTCGATGTCCAGGAACTGGCTAATGCCGCCGAAGTCATTGGTGACCACGAAACTGAAGGACGAGTGCACGGGTATGGTCAGCGTGACGCCGTCCCACGTGCCGATGTCGCTACCGGCCGAACCGAAGAAAGCCAACGGGCTGCCGACCACGTCGTCGGTATCGTTGCCCAAGGCCGAAATAAAGGCCTGGCGACCATTGACCATGCCTATGCCTTGACCGGCCAGGTTGAAGTTAATGCCGGCCAACGGCATGGCAGTCGACGGCGCGAAAGCGTTGCCATTGTCGATCCGCAGATTGTACACTACGGATTTCAGACCAACTGCGGCTACAGCCAATCCCCAGTTGCTATTCGGGTTGAACCCCGGAGTCGCACTGCTGGGATCGGTGAAGACGGGATCGAACGGAGCGAACAAGCCCGGCACTCCGCCTTCGCCAGGAGCAGCGAGGAACAACGGGTTGCCAGAGCCGCCCGGACCGCCCGCGGCGCTGATCATAGCGCCCGGCAGAAGCTGAATGGTCGTGTCCTGAATGTCGACGTACATGCGACCATAGAACGACGTGGTGTCGGAACCCGCGTACTGCGGCGTTCCGATCTTGCTGCCACCCAAAGCGGGTCCGACCAGCTTTGTGGTGTTTTTCAGAAAGCTCAAGCTCTGGTCGACTTCGAATTCGACGTTGTTGGCCTGAGCATTCGTGGCGAACAAGAAGAGAGCTGCAAGTGCAGCAATCGCCACCTTTCCGCGATCTAGACGCCGATCGCACGGCGTAGCACCACCCTTTGTACTCATACGCATTAGCGGTCTCCTTAAGAAGAAACAGTGAAGTTGGCTCAGTTGCTTAGCTACGAAGCTACGCATTAACTTCCCGAATATAGTCACAGCCCCTACAAGTTGCAAGTTTCCCCACAAGAATTTTTTGTTTTTTCTAAATACATGCGCCGCCCTCGGTCGTGGCGCGCAAGTCCTCATGAGCGGGTCACTTACCGGCAAGGGCTGGCCGGCCTAACCGTGCAGAATGGAGCCGATCCACCCATTGGTGGCACGATCCGGGCCGAGGCGATGGCCGAAACCGGATCAAGTTACGTCGAATTGTGCATCAAGCTGGATTTGGGTCGCCCGCTCAGCCGCTTTACAGGATTATGCAAGTGGCAGCATAGGAGCGGCTCCGCTGGGAAGGTACCCGCAACGCGGCGCTTTGCAAAAGCCAGGGGCATCGCCCCTGGGAATCGACGGCACAATACCCCCTATCCCTTTCGAGCCCCAACGGGGGCGCCTTGAAGAGCGCCCCGTTGGGGCTCGAAAAACGTGTGGGTCGGGCGCGAAACGCTGTCCCAGGGGCGATGCCCCTGGCTGTTGCAGGTTGGGCCTTTGGCCCACGCGGCAATGCTGCCACTTGAATAATCCTGACCTTTAAGTCGCCCCCAACCGACTCATCGCCTCCGAAGCAGCCGTAATCGTGGCGTCAATGTCGCCGTCGGTATGGGCGGC
>JANNQN010000377.1:0-4938 GCA_031400775.1 Planctomycetia bacterium
TATGCACGGAGGATCGCCATCTTGTCGGTGTGACGGGCGATCCGCGGCAACTGGTCGCTGATCTGAATGCCGGGCACGACCGTGTCGATCGGCTTGAACTCGCTGCGGATGCCGTCGGGCGCCTCGGGCTTCATATCCCACATATCCTGCTGCGGCGGTCCGCCCCACAGATACAGCAGGATGCAGCTCTTGGCCTTGGCGGCCGCACGCGGTGCGAAACCAGCGGCTTCGGACCGCAGAAGGTCGGGCAGCGCCAGCGCTCCCAACCCGGCCTGGCCCAAGCGAATCATCGCATCGCGTCGATGGAGCACGGCCGTAATCTCCGACGAGCCGAATAAGCGTCGAAAAACATCAACGGATGGTTATCTTACAGCGCCGCGAAGACGGCTCAAAAGGTTTTTTGAGCGGGCCATTCGAGCCACGAAACCCAAGCAGTCCAGGCGAATTGCCTCGTCGATTTTAGCGTTTGTGCAACGCGTCTTGGAGGCCGCGCGGGTAAATAGGTCGTCGGTGCATTAGCTGAACCAGGCGCCGACTTGGACTTCGCTCAGGTCGCGAGAGTCCGTGCCGCTTTTACATAGCGATGGATATGCAGACGCGCCAAGACAAACTTCGGGAAATACTCGGAAATCGCTGGACGTGGGGGTGGACGCCGGTAAGATGGCGGGGGATCGGAACTGAGAAGCCCGCGCTCAACTCCATATTAAAAGTCGCCGATTGCGGAGTAACGCTGATGACGTGGACCGAAGCGAGCCTACGGCTGCCCGCTATGACTGGCCCGCATTGGCGGGGGCCGATCGCTGCGGATTGCCGCAAGCGCTTTGAACTGCGTCGACTGGCGTGGCTGGTGTTTTGGCCTGACGCGGCCATGCGATGTCGTCCCCGCTCGGAAACTCACTTCATGGTCGCGCGCTCGCGCGGCCCGCATCTTCGACGCACGTCGTTGCGTGCCGTTATCAGGCTAGCCAAGAGCTCTGGCTCGTTCCCCGGACTGAGCCAACCACTGTAAGGAGGGTTTCCGAACACACATCGCGTCCAGATGCGAACGGCAACGAGAAGCAAGGCCCAGGCAATCACCGTTTCGTAACACACTTTTCAAGGAGATCGTCTAATGAAATCGACTCAACTTCTCACAAGTCTAGCCGCAGCGTGCGCCGCCGTGGTAATGATGTCGGGTTCTGCCGTTGCCCAATTGGGGCGGTACTATGTCACCGACGAATCCGGCTACAACGAGGTCTGGCAATTTCAAGGCGGAGGCTTGGTTTCCAACTTCGCAACCGTTCCAGCTGGCGGCGCCGATGGACCGATCATCGTGGATGGCAACACACTAACCGTCCGGTCGGTTAAAGGCGGGTTCAGCGGTGGCGGCGGGCCGTCGCCCGGCTCGGAATACAACTTCGCAGGCGGCGTCGTAGGCGCGGTTAGTCTCGACTTTACGGCGCATCCCGGTTACGGCCGCGTCATTGATGCCGCGTTCGACGGCCAAGACACGTACATCGTCGCAGGGCTCTTCGGCTCGGCAGGCGTCTTCCGATACAACGCCGACTTCTCGGGACCGGGAGCGCTCGTGTTTAATATTCCTGGCGGGCCCGCAAACACGGCCCAAGGCATCACCTACGACACCCGCACGAACACGATCTGGACAAGCGACTATGACTTTTCCGCAACTGTGACCGGCGGCCTCGTGCGACAGTGGGATCCCAACACCGGCTTGCAGATGGCTGCGTTTCCGGTCATGGACAACTTGGGCAATGCCTCCGAGCGCAATACCGCACTCGCCTACGATGTCTCTGACGACACTTTTTGGATGAACGCTCACGTCGAAGACACGATGGGCCTCGGCTATGGCATCGGCGAGCTTTGGCAGTTTGACCGCGCTGGAAACTTCCTGCAGAAGATACACGGGGCGGCTGCCGGTGGACCCACCAATATCTTGTATTGGGGAGGTGAAATCTACACGGTCCCCGAACCGGGCTCGCTCGTGCTCGCCGCGATCGGCCTCATCGGCCTGGCCGCTTGGGGCTGGCGCCGCAAGCGCTAAGCACATCCACCACTCGCGATCTCGGGGCCTGCCCGTCTTCTACCAAGGGACGAGCAGGCTCCTTTTTTTGAATCGGCCGCGTCGTCGCCGCGGCATCGGCGAAAACGTCCGTCCGAACCGATCATTTGCCAACCGCTCGACCGACCGCCAGAATGAGGGCGCGCCGAGACCTGATGTCGGGGATCGTGCCGCATCCATCCGCCAATCCGCAAACACCACAACCCAGCCAATCATGACAAAACCAATCAATCGTAAATTCACCCTGGCCTCGCGACCCGTCGGCATGCCCAAGGATTCCGACTTCAAACTGGTCGAATCGCCCGTGCTGTCGCCCAATGCCGGCGAGATGCTGGTCAAGACGCTGTACGTCTCGGTCGATCCCTACATGCGCGGTCGCATGAACGACGCCAAGAGCTATGCCGCGCCGGTCGAGATCGGCGGCGTGATGGTCGGCGGCGTTGTGGGCGAAGTGGTCGAGTCGGCCCATCCCAAGTTCATGGCCGGCGAAATCGTGCAGGGCGAGTTCGGCTGGCAGGAGTACACGATCAGCAACGGCAAGGGCATCCGCAAAATCGATCCGAAGATCGCGCCCATCTCGACCGCGCTAGGCGTGTTGGGCATGCCCGGTCTCACGGCCTACTTCGGTCTGCTCGACATCGCCACGCCCAAGCCGGGCGAGACCGTCGTCGTTTCGGGCGCAGCCGGGGCCGTGGGCTCGATCGTAGGCCAGATCGCCGAGATCAAGGGCTGCCGCGCCGTGGGCATCGCCGGAGACGACAATAAAACCCGCTATGTCGTCGACGAGTTGGGCTTCGACGGCGCGTTCAACTATCGCACCACCAAGAACTACGTCGAGAAGCTGCGCGAGCTGTGCCCCAAGGGCGTCGACGTTTACTTCGACAACGTCGGCGGGGCGATCACCGATGCCGTGATCCCGGTGCTCAACACGCGAGCCCGCATGTCGATCTGCGGCCAGATTTCGCAATACAACCTGGAAAAGCCCGAAACGGGTCCCCGCTGGCTGTGGGCCTTGATCGTCAAGCAAGCCCGGGCCGAAGGCTTCTTGGTGTTTCAATTCGCCGATCGCTTTCAAGAAGCCTCAGTGGAAATGGCCGGCTGGATCCGCGAGGGCAAGTTGAAATACAAGGAGGACATCCTCGAGGGTTTCGAGAAACTGCCCCGCGCGTTTATCGGCATGCTGGAAGGGGACAATACGGGCAAGCGGTTGGTGAAAGTGGCCGATCCTTCGAAGTGAGCCCTTAAAATTGAGTTTCGTGCTGTGGCCCTTGAGATCGATCATCTCTTCATCGCGACTGCCGTCGGCGCACCCGAGGCGGCGCGGCTGATCGAGTTCGGCCTGCTCGAAGGCGCGCCCAACACCCATCCCGGCCAGGGCACGGCCAATCGCCGGTTCTTTTTTGCCAACGCCTTTCTTGAATTGGTGTGGGTGACCGACCCGGCCGAAGCACAAAGCGAGTTGGTCCAGCGGACCGGGTTGTGGGAGCGATTGTCCGGTCGCGCTGCCGGCGCCTCGCCGTTCGGCGTCGGCTTGCGACCGGCCGGCCAGCAGGGCGGTCCGATTCCGATACTTACCTGGGAGTATCGCCCGCCGTACTTGCCCGATCCGCTGGTGATCCACATGGGCGAGAATTCTGAAGTGGCCGCCGAACCGCTGGTGTTTTATATCGCCTTCGGTCGACGCTCCGACAGCGATCACACGGAGCGCCGCCAACCGCTTGAGCATCCAGCCGGATTGCGGGCCATCACCCGCGCGCGCATCAGCGGACCGCGACATGCCGCCGCCTCGGCAACCCTTCGCGCCGCCGAAGCGGCTTGCCCGGCCGTGAGCTTTGCGATCGCCGACGAGCCGATCTTGGAACTTGGCTTTGACGACGAGACACGCGGCGAGCTGGCCGATTTTCGCCCCGCCTTGCCACTCGTGTTTCGCTGGTAGTAGCCGCTTCGCCGGGCGGCGGAGCGACCTGGGGTTGATAGCTTGGGCCCGAAACCAAATCTACAGGATCCTGACCTGCCTGTAGATTGCTGCCTGGAGCGACTGGCGGTACGATTCGAGCCACCGGAATTGCATCCAGCCCGGCACGAACTGTAAACAAACACACAAGAGCCATCGGTCGTGTCCGCCGCCTGGCGATGTTCGACCGAGCCTACTTGAACGCATATCGCTTCTCAACCGCTTACGTCGCGTAAAGGAGAAAACCCATGGCAACCGCAGTAGCATTTCCTTTCCAACATACCGCCGGTGGCGGCACTTCGAACCGCGACTGGTGGCCGAATGAACTGAGGCTCGACCTCCTGCACCAACATTCCGCGAAGTCCAATCCCATGGATGAGGACTTCAACTACGCCGCCGAGTTCCAAAGCCTCGACCTGGGGGCGGTAAAAAGAGATCTCGCGGCGTTGATGAACGACTCTCAGGACTGGTGGCCGGCTGACTTTGGCCACTACGGCCCCTTGTTCATTCGCATGGCCTGGCACGGTGCAGGCACCTATCGCATCGGCGACGGCCGCGGCGGTGGCGGAAGGGGCCAGCAGCGCTTCGCGCCTCTTAACAGTTGGCCGGACAACGTCAGTCTGGACAAGGCCCGCAGGCTCCTGTGGCCGATCAAGCAGAAGTACGGCCGTAAGATCTCCTGGGCCGATCTGATGATCCTGACTGGCAACGTCGCGCTAGAAACGATGGGATTCAAGACCTTCGGTTTCGGTGGCGGTCGCGAGGATGTTTGGGAACCGGATCGAGACGTCTATTGGGGCGCCGAGAAGACCTGGCTGGGCGGCGATGTTCGATACACGCAGGGCTCTCACGGTGTTCACAAAGCGGGCGGCGTAACCGTCTCCGACGACGACGGCACCCAACCTCACAGCCGCGACCTGGAGAA
>JANNQN010000378.1:0-14337 GCA_031400775.1 Planctomycetia bacterium
GTCGACATTCAAATGACTGCCAGCGGCGGACAAAAACTCTTCAATTGGCCCCCGCCGTGCGGTAGGATGGCCGTCTGAAATGTGTCCCAAAAATCGTTCTCTGCCCAAACGAGAGTCACACGCCGTGCTCCATCGACGCGATGCGATGATTCGCTTGGGCCAGGCCGGCTTGGGAGCGCTGGCGCTGCCCGACCTGTTGCGGGCCGAAGCTGCTGGTCTCGCACCGCGTGCGGCCGCCAAGGCCAAGAGCTGCATCCTGTTGTATCTGTGGGGCGGACCGCCGCAGCAGGATATGTGGGATATGAAGCCCGAGGCGCCCGACGGCATCCGCAGCGAGTTCAAGCCGATCGACACGGTCGTGCCCGGCATTCAGATCTGCGACCAGTTGCCGCAGGTTGCCCGTCACACCGACAAGATGGCGATCCTCCGCGCATACACGCATCCCAGCAACGCGCACGAGGTGGGCGTCTATCACACGCTCACCGGCAAGATTAACAACACGCTGGCCGTGCCGCGCAACATGCGCAATCGCAGCGACTTTCCCAACCCCGGCGCGATCGTGTCGTATCTCAGTCCGCCGCAAGCCATGCCGGCCAGCGTGACGATACCCAAGCCGATCGGCCACGACGGCGTCATCTATACCGGCACCCATGCGGGCTTTCTCGGCGCGCGGCACGATCCGCTGGAGCTCAAGCCGCCCGGCGAGGTGAAGGCCGCGCCGCCGCACAGTCTCGATCTGCTCGATGGCATCGACGCCACGCGATTGCAAGCCCGGCTGGGGTTGCTCAAGATTTTGGAGAACCACGATCGGGCCATGCAGAGCCGCGAGGCGCCGCGCGCGGCGCAGGGACTGGAGCAATTTCGCGAGCAGGCGTTTCGGATGCTGATGTCGCCCGAGGCCCGCGGGGCGTTCGACCTGAATAAGGAGAGCGACAAGCTGCGCGACCGCTATGGCCGCAACGAGTATGGCGAAAGTTTTCTGCTGGCCCGGCGGCTGGTCGAGTCGGGCGTGCGAATGGTCACGGTAGTCTGGTCGTACATTTGTCCCGACGGCAACGTGGCCAACGTGTGGGACAACCACGGCGGCACCGGATCGCTGGGCGGAGTGACCGGCTATCAGATGCTCAAGGAGAAATACTGCCTGCCGCCGCTGGACCTGGCCTACTCGGCCTTGCTCGAAGATCTGTCGGCGCGCGGGCTGTTGGACGAGACGCTGGTCGTCATGCTGGGCGAGTTCGGTCGCACGCCGAAAATCAACAAGGCCGCCGGGCGCGATCATTGGGGCGCTTGTCAGTCGGTGGTCCTGGCAGGCGGCGGCATTCGCGGCGGGCAGGTATATGGCTCGAGCGACGCGCAGGCCGCCTATCCCAAGAGCAATCCCGTCTCGCCCGAGGACGTGATCGCCACGACGTATCACGCGCTGGGCATCTCGCCCGAGTCTCTGATTCACGATCGCGAGAACCGCCCGCACAAGATCAGCGATGGCCGGCCGCTGGTGGAGTTGTTTGGGTAGGGAGTGCGGACGGCCGAAGCGCCGCCCGGGCACCACGAGCCCGATGCGTGAGCGCGGGCCGTTCACATCGCGACGCCATGCCGCGGACGAACGAATTACGGAAGTTCGTCGTCATCGAACGAGGCCTGTGGTAATCAGACCTGTCCCGTTTTTGCGTTCTTGTCCCCGAAAAGCAAACCAGGGCCCGCTCGCTACTTCCTCGCTGCCAAAAGAGCGTCGAGCATTTCATCGTCCAACTCCGCGGCGGGGGTAATTCCGATGAACTTGCCACCGCTGATGTACCATCCCTCACCGCATGGCTCGCAACGTCCAATGCGGACACGCATTTTGCATTTATTATCTATTGCAATTGGAATTGTTACGTCGACTTCGCGCAGAGGTAATTCCATGTTGTGCAACAAACCAATGCTGGAAACGCATATGTCACGACTGAACGCAGAGTAGCAACGGCCATCTACCTCGATTGAAACAACTCGAAAGAACGGGAAACGCGCTCCCGATCGAGGGTCCTTCTGAGCCTCCGCTTGCGCCTGGACCAGCAATTGATCGATCGTCTTATGCGGCGCCCCGATCTGACTTGCCTCGATTGCCATTGGATTCCCTCCGAGTATCACGTATCGGTCGACGTGGCCGATCTCAGCGAAAATGTAGCTTGCGGCGGACGGCCGGACCATTCTGCCAAGAGGTGTCCTACCACGACGGCATAGGCCGCTTGTCCCGCAGATTCGCCGCGTGATGCCGTGTCAGGACAATCGATTGCATCGGTTGTTCCTTTCAGACCGAGTATTCCCGAAGAATGAACCGGTGTTCTGAACCGTTGCACATTTCAAGGGAGAGTAGGCGGTGTCTGTGAACTATGTTTTCACAACGGGACTTCCTCATCGCAATTCACTTCTTGGAATCCTCCAATGTCGTTTTTGTTCTCCCCCAAGAGCCGGGCTAAACAGGGGCGGTCCCCGCTTCGTGCGACTCACGCGCTGACGTTTGAAGGTCTTGAGGACCGTCGGATGTTGGCCAACAATGCGCCAGGCGGGGCCGACAAAACGGTGGGTACGCTGGAAGACACGGCGTATATCTTCACAACCGCCGACTTCGGCTTCAGCGACGCCAGCGATTCACCCGCCAATAGTCTCTTGGCGGTCCAGATCACGACGCTACCCACGAGAGGCACGCTGATCGACAACGGGGTCGCGGTGACGGTCAATCAGTACATTCCCGTGGCTGACATCATGGCCGGCCTGTTCAGGTTCATGCCGGCCGCCAACGCCAATGGGTCGAACTACGCCAGCCTCAGATTCAAGGTGCAGGACGACGGCGGCACCGCCAGTGGTGGCGTCAATCTCGACCCGACCCCCAATACGATCACCTTCAACGTGACCGCGGTCAACGACGCTCCGGCGGGCGCCAATAGAACGGTGACCACGCTGGAAGACACGGCCTACACGTTCACCGCGGCCAACTTCGGATTTACCGACCCCAGCGACTCGCCGGCCAATACGCTCTCGGCCGTGAGGATCACCAGTCTGCCGACGGCCGGCACGCTCGCAAACAACGGGGTCGCGGTCACCGCGGGACAGTTCATCGCGCTGGCTGACATCACCGCCGGACGGCTCAAGTTCACGCCGGCCGCCAACGCCAAGGGGCTGAGCTACGCCAGCTTCACCTTCCAGGTCCAGGACAACGGTGGCACCGCTAACGGTGGCGTCAATCTCGACCAATCGCCCAATACGATCACCTTCAACGTGACCTCGGTCAACGACGCTCCTACCGGCACTGACAAGACGATCACGGCACTGGAAGACAGGGCCTACACGTTCACCGCGGCCGACTTCGGCTTCAGTGATCCCAACGACTCGCCGGCCAATGCACTCTCGGCCGTGAGGATCACCAGTCTGCCGACGGCCGGCACGCTCGCCAACAACGGGGTCGCGGTCACGGCCGGTCAGCTCATCACGTTGGCCAACATCACGTCCGGCCGACTCAAGTTCACCGCGGCTGCGAATGCCAACGGTTTGAACTACGCGAGCCTGACTTTTCAGGTGCAAGACAATGGCGGCACGGCCAACGGCGGCATTAACCTCGACGCTTCGGCCAATACGATCACTTTCAACGTAACCTCGGTCAACGACGCTCCGGCGGGCGCCAATAGAACGGTGGCCACGCTGGAAGATACGGCCTACACATTCACGGCGGCCGATTTCGGGTTCACCGATCCCAACGACTCGCCGGCAAATTCACTCATGGCCGTCAAGATCACGACCCTGCCCACCGCCGGCGCGATCTCCAACAACGGCGTGGCCGTCACGGCCGGACAGTTCATCACGCTGGCTGAAATCACGGGCGGGCTGCTCAAGTACACCCCGGCCGCCAACGCCAACGGCGCGCCCTATCGAACGTTCACCTTCCAGGTGCAAGACGACGGCGGCGCCGCCAATGGCGGGATCAATCTCGACGCCTCGGCCAATACGATCACGATCAACGTCACCTCGGTCAACGACGCTCCGGCCGGCACCAACAAGACGGTCACGACGCTGGAAGACACGGCCTATACTTTCACCGCGGCCAACTTCGGGTTTACCGACCCCAGTGACTCGCCGGCCAATGCACTTTCGGCCGTGAGGATCACGGCCCTGCCCGCGACAGGCACCCTGACCAATAACAGCATCGCCGTGACGGCCGGGCAGTTCATCACGCTGGCTGACATCACCGCCGGCCGGCTCAAGTTCACGCCGGCCGCCAACGCCAATGGGCTGAGCTACGCCAGGTTCACCTTCCAGGTCCAGGACAACGGTGGCACCGCTAACGGTGGCGTCGATCTCGACCAGTCGGCCAACACGATCACAGTCAACGTGACCCCGGTCAACGACGCTCCGGCGGGTGCCAATAACACGGTGACCACGGTGGAAGGCACGGCTTACACCTTCGCGGCGGCCGACTTCGGCTTCACCGATCCCAGCGACTCACCGGCCAACAGTCTCTTGGCGGTTCGGATCAGCACGTTGCCGACGACGGGTAAGCTCACCAATAATGGCGTGGCCGTAACGGCGGGCCAATTCATCACGCTGGCTGACATCACCGGCGGCTTGTTCAAGTACACGCCGGTCGCCAATTCCAACGGGTCGAACTACGCCAACTTTACGTTCCAAGTGCAGGACAACGGCGGCACCGCCAACGGCGGTGTCAACCTCGACCCGACCCCCAACACGATCACGGTCAACGTCACGCCGATCGTCGAATACTGGCTGCAGCAACGTCGCGCCCTTTTTCGTTGAGGGCATCAAGATCTTCACTTGTGAGGTCCACGGCAAATGCCAACTGGGGGGACAAGATCGCGGGCCGTGAAATCCTGTGGCGCGTGCGACGAATGTGCGTCTCCCGCGACCAGATGATTGGAGAACTTATAAGTCGAATAATCCCGAGGGTGTAGCCGGGTCATTCGACGTTTTCAATCGTCTTACCTAGTTGGTAATCAGGAACGAGCCATTGTTGGCGACCGGCAGCAGCGGCAGACCTTGTTGGCCGGAGACGGTTCTACTGACGGCCTTGCCGCCCCACGAGTACACCAGGCCCAGACCGAAATTCCATTCCAACTCGTTCGCACCCACGGCTCCGGTGGCTGAACCCGGAAAGGCGTAGGTGAAGTTGCCGTACAAGGCCGTGCTGTCACTCAACGGCGCTTGGCCCAAGAGGCCGAACAGCCAACTGCCGAAGTCGGCCGGGTCGTGGCCACCGACGTAAAGCATCGTCTGGCCGCCAAAGTCCCAGTTGTAGCGCCAGTAGACGTTGTACTGATTCATAGCGCGAACCGGCAGCGCCGAAGTGGGCCCGACCGAGTTGTCGCCGGTGCTGCGGAATGCGCCCCACACGCCAAATTCGTGGTGCTGATTGACTGCATAGCCCGCGATACCGCGCACCTGGCCGACGTAGAGTTCGCTGGCAAATATTCCCCATTGGTGCGCCCAAAACTGATCGTACACGAGGCCCCAGCTAACGCGGTCATCGGCCAGGATATCGCTGCGCTTGTACACGCCGGCTGTGATGAAAGTTTGCTGCTCGGACGAACTTTGTGAAATGGTATCGCGACCCTTAAGGTCGTAAGCACCGTAGCTGGCGCCGACCTGTCCGCGGATGGGCGAGCCATCGAACAATGCGAAGCCCGTGTTAAAGCCTCCGACTAGTCCGGCACTGTTCATGAATCCAGTTGCTACGCCAGGAGGTTGCGCGGTGTCGCCAAACGACTTGTATGCTTCGCCGCCGAACCAGAACAGCGTGTTGTCGCGCCACGTGCCAACGTCGCCGCTGTAGCCGCACCAATCGCCCGAGTCACAATTCGCGGGGGCGCTGCCCGCCGGCGCTTGGGATTCAGCCGTGCCCGTCAAGTAATTGCTCTCGCCCGAAGCCTGCCCGTGGTACGAATTAAAGTTTGGCCCATTCGTTGTCTTGGTCGGCTCGAAGTATTGCGCCTGGGCAACTTCGGGCAAGCACATCAAGGCGGGCACTAGCGCAGCCAATACCAGTCGAACAGAAATCCGCATGACATTCCGCCTCCATGTCATTCCGTGCATTCGAAGCGGCCAACCGTGGCCGCGATCGATGTCAATGGGACCCACACATCCTCGGCGCTCCGCCAACGGCGCCAACCACAAACTCGTGGGGCTGCTCCGGGCCAAGTCGCCCGGTTCGGTGGTGGTCGCGGTACGATCGTTGTACGCCCACTTACGGTAATGGATCGTACTTTTGGAACACCCAGTGCGTAGTTTCTAGGCTAGTTGCTGTAAGCCCGATTAACGTTCAACCTGGCACAGCCCAAAGACTTCGCCGACTCGTCAGCATCGACGGCGCCGGCGAGCAGGAGCTTGTGGGTGCGTCTTAGTTTGACCAGAGCTTCGAATTGTTTCGCTGGCGAACCCACACCCTCCATAGGGCGGCGTACCAAACGCCACCCGGCTCGAACACGAGATTTCTCATCGTCGCGACTTTGCCGATTAGCGTGACCTGTCCAACCATTGGTTTAGTTCGACATATTCAGTTTGGACCGGGCCTCAAATCGATCCAAACTGAGGCCCGAAGCAGCCGTACTTCCCTGCTGCCTTCGCGTGGCCCTGCAGTCGGTGGCGGCATTTGCGGCGGGCAGGTGTATGGTTCGAGCGACGCGCAGGCCGCCTATCCCAAAAGCAATCCCGTCTCGCCCGAGGATGTCATCGCCACCACCTATCACGCACTGGGCATCTCGCCTGAATCTCTCATCCATGATCGCGAGAACCGCCCGCACAAGATCAGCGACGGGCGTCCGCTGGTGGAGTTGTTTGGGTGAGGAGTAGTGATCAGTGGCTAGTGGTCAGTGACGAGCACGGGTCGTCTCGGCCTCGTTTCGCTGCAAAGCCGCACCAGCGGCGGAATGTAATTAGCTCGGCGGCGTGAGCCCCGGGTATCGAGAAACACGTGACCACGGATGAGCCCCGGCAGGGGCGACACTAGGCGATTTGGTGACCTCGGGTGAATCGCTCCGTTCAATCTGGCTCGGCGATACCTTCCTTGCGCAATAGCTCGATATCCGCCACCATGTCGCGGAAGTTCTTGCTGCGCTGTCCGGCGACGTAAGTGACATCGGGATCGCCACGGTCCAAAAAGAGGCTGAAAATGACTTGCGTGACGCCAGCCTTGAATGGCAGTTTGCGCCAGTCGACCTCCACGAGCCGCTCGCGCTTGATGCGGGCTTGAGTCTCCGGATTGCGACGGATCAGGTGTCCCGGCACGCTGCGGATATCTAGCTCTGAGAATTCCCCCTGACTGATATCGAGCGCCCAGTCGACGTGGCGGTAGTACTCGGCATTCGCCAAGTCAAAGGCCTGTTCCTGCTCAGCGCCTCCCGGAGTTGTGAAGAATTCTCGACTGATCATCAAGCGGCCAATCTTGCCACGCAGCACAACGTGTTTGAAGATGGTCCCCCAAGTTTGCAGGATGTCGCCCGTCTTGAGTCCATCGATAACGGTGTCTTCAACGACGGCTGCGCCCAGAGAGCCACCAACGGCCTGGCAATCGTCCACGCGTACATTGCGAACTGTCGAACGATACTGAGGCCACCGCGTGATGGAAATCGAACAACCTTTGAAAATACACTTCTTAAACGCGAAATCCAGATAGGTTGTGCTGGATTCAAAATCGCTGAAGCCGTCGAAGGTCTGGTTTTCAAATAATCGCACGGATATGCCGAGTTAAGGTAGCATTGGGGGCTTGTATTCGATAATCAGCAGGTCTTTACGGTACGACCTGGATACGTGTTCGGCTCGCTGCCTAGCCGCGGAGCGGTGCAATGCAATAGCCCGGCGGCGTGAGCCCCGGGTATTGAGACGTTCGAGACCACGGATGAGCCCCGGCAGGGGCGACAACAACGAGGACGATGTTGGTGGTCAATCTGTCGTGTCGCCCCGCATGGGGCTCCTGTGTTGGGTATTGGCGCGCGACGATTCACACGGCCCGCAGGTAACCGACCGAGCTTGACCATTGCCATGCCTACGCACCGCCCGAACGCATTTGCGTTAGAAACCGATCCCGCACCATCCCCGAGCCCACAAATGGCAATGCCTGTAGAACGGCCGAGCCGATCAGGCGGTTAAGAGGGAGGAAGGTCACTTTTCTGGAAAGCCTTTATCTCGATCAAAGGTCCACTTGCGGGCGTTTTCGATTTCTTCCGCGTCGGGCGGCTCGTCAAGGCGGCCTTCGCGGCGCCCGATCTCTTTTCTCACGCGGATGGCGTAGGCGAAACGCGACCGGAATCGCTTCAAGTTGCTGATATACGCGTCGTATTCGTCGATGGCCGCTTTGTGCTTTGCGACCAGCCTGGCCCGATCCTTTGGGTCAGACAATGCCTTGAGTTCCATGTCGAGCCACTTGAGCTTCGGGCTGCCCTGAACGAAACGATGCAACTGCTCCTGTTCGAGTCGTTCGGTTTGTAGGGCTTCGTAATAGCTGGGTCCGCCGCGCGAGCAACCCATCAGCGTTAGAGAAAGCAGCAGTCCAATCGATATGAAGTTCATTCAGCCACCTGTTTATTCTTCGCGGCTCGGTCAACTAGATGCTTACGAATCGCGTCGATATCGACTTCCTCTACGGCCATTACTGTTTTAGGGCCACCGCTGACCGTCTCGTACTTATGCGTACCGGTGACCACGAATAATCGGTTATCGCCAAGCATAATCGGAGAATCGTCCGCCAAGCCTTCTGTGGGAATGCGCAAGAGAACTATCGCATGTGGGAAGTCGACGCCCGACCGGAAGTGTCCGCCAACACTCAAGAGCATCTCTTTTTCGTTCAGAATTTGCAGGATCTTCGATGGCCATTTGTTGATCGCACCAAAGTCACCGACCTTTAGTGGGGCAAATGAGTTAGGTGCGCCATACCGAAAGAGCGTGTCGGCCGTCGGCATTTGGCCGGCCTCGAGCGAGCTCAGTGCAGCCCGATCTGCAACGACGCGATCCTGCGCCATCTCGATTCGTTCGAGCTTAGCCCTCTTGGCTCGATCGAGCCCCGTCTCTTTGTTCGCCGACTTCTTTGCCTTCTCCGCCTTCTTGGCTTTAGCGGCGGCGGCCTTTTCGGCCCGCGACATTTTCGCCGTCGATTTCGTCGCCGACTTCGCCGGTCGATCATCCGTCGGCTCGGATGGGACTAGAAGCGTTGTGGTCTTTTTCTCTTCGACAATCCGCTCGGCTTCATCTAGCCGCTGCTTCGCTTCCTCGATCTTTTGATCGAGCATCCGCTCAAAAACACGTAGCTGTTCTGCCGTGGGTTCAACGGCGCCGGCGGAAGTCGCCAGCACCCCAAGGAGAATTGCCGCAATCATGCTCCCCTCCAGTGCAGTCGAAAGCTTAAAGCGGTGCATAACTTGCCGAAGGAAAGACTGTCGCAGTCGGTTCCTGAATCGTCGCAAGTATGTGGCGGGCAATGGGTGGGGTCAACTAAAATCAGCGGCCTGGCGCTCAGCGAAATTTCTTCGGCGTATTGTCCGGCGAACTGGCCTCGATCCCCAGTATTTGCCGCATTTCCAGGACGTGCTTGTGGCTGCAACCGAACTTGGCGGCCAAGAGCGGAAAGAAACGGCTCGCGGCTGTGATGATCGCGAGACTCGCCGAG
The DNA here is from genome assembly GCA_031400775.1 of Planctomycetia bacterium. Classification (GTDB taxonomy): domain Bacteria; phylum Planctomycetota; class Planctomycetia; order Pirellulales; family PALSA-1355; genus PALSA-1355. The sequence continues at coordinate 9,644 of JANNQN010000378.1, forward strand.
CACGTCTGGAGCTTTGACGAAGTATTTGAAGCGGTCTTGAAGCCGCTACAATGAAAAAACGCCCGCAGCGAATACTGCGGGCTTAATCTGAGCCGGTAGGCCCATGCTCCGTGGTACTTTCACGGCGCCCCTACTGGCTTGTTTTTTCAAGTATGGGAGGCTTGCTGTGGACGATGGACCGGAGCGCAGTGTTTATTGCGTCGAGTGCGGATGCTTCTCTCTTGTCCACAAAACATCCCGCGAAGTTGTTTGCGCCGACCGAAACTATCGCGAGCTGGGACACATTCCGCACGATCCAGGCGGATATGCGATTTATGAATCGGAGCCTTTGTGTGGGTGCGAGTCCCCGGCATTTACTTACGTTGAACTCCTGAGCGTTGAAGAGCGAAAAAAGACCCTTGTAACATGCCGTCGCTTCGTCAAATATCAGCCAGCGCTGTCGCCGAAAGATCACCTTGAAATGAGTCTGCTGCAAGAAGTGGAGCGCCGAACACAAGAATGGCGCACAGAGGATTTGGTCTGGCGCAAGCAGGTTGAAGCCGTAATCGAGACTCGCCACCAAGAGATTCGCAGGGACGCCGGAGGACGCGACAAATGGACTTGGGCGATCGCTATTGGGGCAGGTGTAGCAGCAACTATATCGGCGCTGGTGTTGCTGGCCACGTTTCTGTCGAGACCGTAGCCATTTCCGCCCGACCAACTCATTGTTCAGACACTACCGCGCCGCCCCTTGGACAGCGCCCGCGGAAAATGGTAATCTTTAGGGATTTTAGATACCGCCCAATGTGCGGCAGGCCCCTCGGCGGCCGGCCGGGGCGAGGTCCCAAACCCAGGCGAGACCACTGTGCCGCGTCGCGACGATATCCACAAAATCCTGCTCATCGGTTCCGGTCCGATCGTGATCGGCCAGGCCTGCGAATTCGATTACTCCGGCACCCAGGCCTGCAAAGCCCTGCGCGAAGAGGGCTACGAGGTCGTGCTGGTGAATTCCAATCCGGCCACGATCATGACCGATCCGGGCATGGCCGATCGGACCTACATCGAACCGCTCAGTTGGGAGATCATCGCCAAGATCATCGAGATCGAACGGCCCGACGCGCTGCTGCCCACCTTGGGCGGCCAGACGGCCCTGAACCTGGCGATGGAGCTGGACCAGCACGGCGTTTTGGAAAAGTACGGCGTGGAGATGATTGGCGCGCGGCCCGACGTGATCGACAAGGCCGAGAACCGCCAGCGGTTCAAAGAAGCGATGGGCCGCATCGGTCTGGAAGTTTGCCGCGGCGACACGGTGCATAACTTGAAGGAGGCCCGGGCGGTACTGCAAAAGATCGGACTGCCGTGCGTGATTCGGCCCAGCTTCACGATGGGGGGTAGCGGCTCGGCCGTGGCTTATAACCGCGGCGAGTTCGACTCGGTAGTGAGCCGTGGCCTGGAAGCCTCGCCGACCAACGAGGTGCTGATCGAAGAGTCGATCATCGGTTGGAAAGAATACGAGATGGAGGTGATGCGCGACGCCGACGACAACGTCGTCATCATCTGCTCGATCGAGAACTTCGATCCGATGGGCGTACACACGGGCGATTCGATCACCGTGGCCCCGGCGCAAACGCTCTCCGACAAGGAATACCAGCGGATGCGCGACGCCTCGCTGGCCGTGATCCGCGAGATCGGCGTCGAAACGGGCGGCTCGAACATCCAGTTCGCCATCCACCCCGACACGGGCCGGATGATCGTCATCGAAATGAACCCGCGCGTCAGCCGCTCCAGCGCTCTGGCCTCGAAGGCCACGGGTTTCCCGATCGCCAAGATCGCGGCCAAGCTGGCCGTGGGTTATCGCCTGCACGAGCTGCCCAACGACATCACGCGCGAGACGATGGCCTGCTTCGAGCCGACGATCGACTATGTCGTCACGAAGATCCCGCGGTTCGCCTTCGAAAAATTTCCCGAGGCCGACGCCACGCTGACCACGCAGATGAAAAGCGTCGGCGAGACAATGGCCATCGGCCGCACGTTCAAGGAGTCGTTCCAGAAGGCGCTGCGCGGATTGGAAGTGGGCAGCTTCGGCTTCGGCTGCGACGCCAAGGATCGCTGGGGAACTAGCGAACAGCCCTCGCGCGACGAAATCCGCGCCAAGATCTCCACCCCCTGCGAAGAACGGGTGTGGTATCTGCGCTATGCGTTCAAGTGCGGTATGACCATCGACGAAGTGCATCAACTGACGCACATCGATCCCTGGTTCCTGCAACATCTGCACGAGATCGTCGTGCTCGAGGGCATTCTGCGGGCGCACGAGTCGATCGATACGGTCAGTGACGAGCTGTTGCGGCGGGCCAAGCAGTATGGTTTTTCCGACCGGCAACTGTCGACCATCTGGAGCACCAACGAAATCGAGGTGCGGCAGAATCGCAAGAGCCGCGGGATCGTGGCCACGTTCAAGGCCGTCGACACCTGCGCCGCCGAGTTCGAGGCCTACACGCCCTACTTCTATTCGACCTACGAGGAAGAGGACGAAACCCCGCCCCGGCCCGCGGGCGTCAAACGGATCATGATCCTCGGTGGCGGGCCGAACCGCATCGGCCAGGGAATCGAGTTCGACTACTGCTGTTGCCATGCCAGCTTCGCGCTGCGCGAGCTGGGCATCCAGTCGATCATGGTCAATTCGAATCCCGAGACGGTCAGCACCGACTACGACACCAGCGACCTGCTGTTCTTCGAGCCGCTCACGACCGAGGACGTGCTGAACATTTGCGATCGGGTGCAGCCCGATGGCGTGATCGTGCAGTTTGGCGGTCAGACGCCGCTGAACCTGGCCCGGGCGCTATCGAGCGCCGGCGTGCCGATCATCGGCACCAGCGTCGACACGATCGAAGACGCCGAGGACCGTGAGAAATTTCAACAGTTGCTCAAGCGATTGAACCTCAAGCAACCGGCGAACGGCATCGCCCGCACGATGGCCCAGGCCCGGGCCGCGGCGGCGCAAATCGGCTTTCCGGCGCTCGTGCGGCCGAGCTTCGTGCTAGGCGGCCGGGCGATGGAAATCTGCTACGACCAGTCGCAGCTCGAACGGTTCGTGGCCGAGGCGTTCGTCGTCGCTCAAGGGCAGCCGGTGTTGATCGATCGTTTCTTGGAAGACGCGATCGAGGTCGACGTCGATGCCATCAGCGACGGCCACCAGGTGGTCGTGGCCGGCATCATGGAGCACATCGAAGAGGCCGGCATCCACTCGGGCGATTCGGCCTGCGTGATTCCTCCGTATAGCCTGCAAGGGCCTATCCTCAACGAAATCCGCGAAGCGACACACGCCCTGGCTCGAAAGCTGCGCGTCGTGGGGCTGATGAACATTCAGTTCGCGATCAAGAAGGAAGACGGACGTCAGAATCTGTACGTACTGGAAGTGAATCCCCGAGCCAGCCGCACCGTGCCGTTTGTCTCCAAGGCCACAGGGCTGCCGGTGGCTAAGATTGCCGCTAAGGTGATGGCCGGCGTGACGCTGGCCGAGTTGGGCTGCGAGACCGAGCCGATTCCCAGCCACGTCTCGATCAAGGAAAGCGTGTTTCCGTTCCGCAAGTTCGTGGGTGTCGATATCGTGCTGGGGCCCGAGATGCGCTCGACCGGCGAAGTGATGGGCATCAGCGAGCGATTTTCGATCGCGTTTGCCAAGAGCCAATTGGCGGCCGGGACACTGCTGCCGAAGGAGGGCACGATCTTCATCAGCGTGGCGCCGCCGGCCAAAGAACATATGGTGGGTCTTGCCAAGCGGCTGGCCGACATGGGCTTCAAGCTGATGGCCACCGAGGGCACGGCGCGGCGGCTGGAATCGGCCGGCATCCAGGTGCAGCACGTCAACAAGCTGCAAGAGGGGCAGCCCAATTTGCTAGATTACCTGCTCGACGGCGCCATTCAACTGATCATGAACACGCCCAGCGGCAAAGGCGCGCGGACCGACGAAGGTCGCATTCGCTCGGCGGCCGTGGCCCGTGGGGTGCCATGCATCACGACCATTCAGGCGGCCGATGCCGCGGTCCGCGCGATGGAAGCCCTGCGCGACGAGGAAATGACCGTGCAGGCCCTGCAAGATCGCTTCGCGCCGGTGACCCTGAGCAAGTAACCGCGCGATGCGGGCGAGAACTGTCGGGGACTGTCCCGATTTTGCGGTGCCCTGGGAGCCGGGCACCGTGGGACACGCTGCCGCGTGACCCATGGTCGGGACTGTCCCCTTCTCTCGGACAGTTCTCGGATAGGCAATAGGAGTGCGACCCATGGCCGGTGGCGACCTGCATCTCTGGCAGCGATTGGCGCTATTGGCCGTCGCGGGCGCCGTCGGAACCCTCGCCCGTTATGGGCTCGCCGCCGCGATCGCGCGCTGGCAGCCGATGGCGACGTTTCCCTGGGGAACGCTGGCCGTCAACGCGGTGGGATGCTTCTTGTTCGGCCTGGTATGGTCCTTGGCTGAGGAGCGCATGCTGATTAGCGCCACGACGCGGCTGATTCTGCTGGCCGGCTTCATGGCCGCCTTCACCACATTCTCGTCGTTCGCATTCGAAACGACTTATCTTGTGCGCGAATCGCACTATCTGGCCGCGGCCGCCAACGTGTTGGCTCAGAACGTCGGCGGCATGGTGCTGGTGCTGCTGGGGATGGTAGCGTCCGTCAAGATGCGCACATTCAATTTTTGGCAGATCCTGGCCTGGTAG
>JANNQN010000379.1:0-19780 GCA_031400775.1 Planctomycetia bacterium
CGCCGTTCGATCCAGCGGGCCAGGCGCTCAAGAATCTTTCGCTTGCGGTGCCCGAAGATCGGCTGGACGATCGCCGGGCGCTATTGACCAGCTTGGACCGTATGTCGAACGTGGTGGACCGCAGCGGGCTAATGGAAGGGCTGGATAAGTTCGAGGAGCAAGCATTCAACCTGGTGTTGGGCGGCGCGCCGGCGGCCTTCGATCTGACGCGCGAAAAGCGCAAGACGGTGGCCCGCTACGGCAAGGGTTTTGGCGAACAGATGCTGCGGGCCCGGAGATTGTGCGAGGCCGGCTGCGGCTTCGTGACACTGCAATATCCCGGCTGGGACATGCATCAACAGATCAAGTCCGCCATGGAAAAGCGCAGCCCCGAGTTGGACCGCGCCGTGGCCGCATTCGTCGAGGACGTACACGAGCGAGGACTTGCCGACGACATTCTGCTGGTCGTGACCGGTGAATTTGGCCGCACGCCCAAGATCAATCGCAATGCCGGCCGCGATCACTGGGCACCATTGAGCACGCTGGCGTTGTCGGGCGGCGGATTGAAAATGGGACAAGTGGTGGGCGAAAGCACTCCCAAGGCCGAAGTGCCCAAGAGCAATCCCATTCGGCCCCAGGATCTGATGGCTACGGTGTTTCACGTGCTCGGGCTCGATCCGCAGTTGCAATTCACCAACCAGGCGGGGCGGCCAGTGTACATGCTCGAAGACGGACGGCCAATTTCCGCGCTGGTTTAGCGTTGCGTTCCACGACCTTCACAAACCGTTTGCAGTCCGTGCCGCCTTGGCCGAGACTGGACGGAAGTTGAATACACCACGACGACACAAAGACCACCAAGGGACGGATTTGACTTGATTTACCAGGTTCGATTCATTCGTCTCGAATTCTTTGTGTCCTCAGTGTCTTAGTGTTAAACTCACCCGCATTCCATCCAACCGTTTGAACTCGCCTGCCAGGAGTTTTCCCGTGCGCGAATGGTCCCGTCTATCGATCAAGGTTTTGTTGTTGGCTGTGTCGCTTGTGACGTGCGCTGCCGGATCGCTCCACGGTGAGGAAAACTGGCCTGCCTGGGGTGGACCGAGCGGAACAAGCCATACCCAGGAAACAGGATTGCCGCTGAGCTGGTCGAATGACGACGTGCTTTGGCGGGTCGATCTCAAGGGGTCCGGCCAGTCGACGCCCGTGGTGTGGGGCAATCAGATCTTTCTGACCGCGGCCGTGGACAAGGGCCGGCAACGGGTGGTTTTCGCCATCGATCGCCGCGACGGAAAACTGCTTTGGGAGCATGTGGCCTGGACGGGCGATCCCGAGGAATCGCACGCCATGAACGGTTGGGCCTCGTCGACCTGCGCCACCAACGGCAAGGTCGTGGTCGCATTTTTCGGACGCGGCGGGCTGCACGGTTATTCGCTCGACGGCAAGCCGCTCTGGTCTCGCGATTTGGGGCGCTTCGACGGTCCGTGGGGTACGGCGGCCAGTCCCATTTTTTATCGCGACACGGTCATTCAAAACTGCGATAGCGAATCCAAAGAAGCATCGCTCGTGGCCGTCGACTATCGCACCGGCGAGACCGTCTGGAGCACGCCGCGGGCCAACATGCGCGGCTGGAGCACGCCGATCCTGATCAAGACGCCCAAGCGCGAGGAGCTGATCCTCAACAGTCACTCCGGCGTGCGCGCCTACGATCCGCAAACCGGCCGCGAATTGTGGTGGTGCAAGGGCTTCAACGGACGCGGTGAACCCGTGCCCGCTTATGGACATGGACTCGTGTATTGCGTCAACGGCCTGGCCGGCGATATCTACGCGGCGCGGCCTGGCGGTGAAGGCGACGTAACGGATCAGGACCGCGTGTGGCACACCCCGCGCCGGGCCGGGCGCGATCTGCCTTCGCCGGTCGTCATCGACAGTTATCTGCTCGTGATCAGCATGGCCGGAATCCTGACCTGCTACGACTGCGCCAGCGGCAAGGAACTGTGGAAAGAGCGTATCGGCGAAAAATTCTCTTCAAGCCCGCTGGTGGCCGAGGGGCGGGCGTACTTCCAGAACGACGCGGGCGAGACTTTCGTCGTCGAGCCGGGCGAAAAACTGAACGTCGTGGCCCGCGGCAAGCTCGCCAGCGAGAGCGACGAATTGTTCCGCTCCGCGCTGGTACCCAGTCAGGGCCAGATCTTCATCCGCTCGACGAAGCACCTGTTTTGCATCGGCCGCGGCGCCGGCGGCGAAGCGAAGTAGTCGGGTTTCCCACGGAATCGCGTTCCCTACGGTCCCATCGCTAGAGGCGGTTTAGCCCTGCCAATTCGGCTTGCGCTTTTGGAGAAATGCGTCGATGCCCTCGCGAATCTCGGCCGTCTCCCAGGAATCGGCCAGCGCCTTGGCCGTGTAATCGAGGTTCTCCTGGGCGCCGTGCGTACTGACAAAGCGAATCAACTCCTTGGCGGCGGCGACGGCGCCGGGGGCACAATGGAGCACGGCGGCGACTTCGCGTTCGACGGCTGCGTCCAACTGCTCTATGGTGGACACAACCCCATCGAGCAGGCCTAACCGCGCTGCGTCGTGTCCGTCGAGCATGCAGGCGTTGAGCATGATTCGCCTGGCATTGGGCACGCCGATCTTGGCCACCACGTAGGGCGAGATCGTCGCCGGGATCAATCCCAGCGTGACTTCGCTCAGACGAAACTTGGAGTCGGCCAGGCCGATGGCCATGTCGCAGATCGAGATCAACCCCAGCCCGCCGCCGAACGCCGAGCCGTTGATCCGCCCGATCAGCGGTTTGGGCAGGGCGTTGAGCTCCGCGAGGACTTTGGCGAACTCGGTGGCATCGTGCATGCGGCCTTCGCGGGTGTTGGCCGCCTGTTGGGTCATTCCTTTCAGATCGCCCCCGGCACTGAACACTTCGCCGTTGCCGGTTAGCACGATCGCCCGTACCGACGCGTCGGCGACGAGTTGTCTGGCCGCTGCCACCAGCTCGAGCATCAATTGCTGCGACATCGCGTTTTTGGCCTCGGGCCGATTGAGCGTCAGCCGGGCCACTCCCCGCGGGTCGACGGAAACGTCGATCATTTCAAAGTTACTCAAGGCGAATTCTCCCCGAATGTTCGTGCCATTGTGCGTTGTACCGAGTCGCCAGCGAGCAACATGCACGCGTCCCGTCGCAGGCGGCGCTGCGGCGGTCCAATTCTACTGATTCAGGCGGCCACTTGCATCGATTCCGCAGGAACCCTGAATTTTGCCGAGGCGGCCGAACACGAGCCTGGGACGCTTCTCGCGGCGCGGCTGGCATCGCCCCAATAAGTCGGCTAGAATCGCCAGCGGGATGCATCGTTTTTCGCCTTCTTGGGGAGTTCGTGCGATGGCCATAGAGTTGCTCGATAGGGGCACGGAAGCGGCGATTCCGGGAACGGGATTTACGAAGGCGCATCAGCTATTCCGCGAAACGGTTCGCCGATTTGTTGACCAGGACATCAACCCCTACGTCGACGAGTGGGAAGAGGCGCAGATCTTCCCCGCGCACGATCTGTTCAAGAAGGCCGGGGACCTGGGGCTTCTTGGCCTGTCCTACCCAGTGGAATACGGTGGGATGGGAGGGGACTATTGGTACAACCTGGCCATGTCCGAAGAGCTGGCGCGCGTCAAGTGCGGGGCGATTCCGATGGCCATCCACGTGCAGACCGACATGGCCACTCCGGCGCTCAATCAGTACGGGTCGCACGAGTTAAAGAAAAAGTACCTCGAGCCCACCATTCGCGGCGAGGCCGTCTGTTCGATTGCCGTCACCGAGGCGGGGGCCGGTTCGGACGTGGCATCGATCCGCACGAAGGCCGAGCGCGAGGGGGACGAATACGTCATCAACGGCAGCAAGATGTTCATCACCAATGGCGCGCAGGCCGATTGGCTGTGCCTGCTCGTGCGGACCACGCCTGGCAAGAGCTTCAAAGGAATGTCGCTGATCATCGTGCCCACCGACGCGAAGGGATTCTCCGTCAGCAAGAAGCTGAAGAAGATGGGTAATTGGTCCAGCGATACGGCGGAGTTGGTGTTCGACAACGTCCGCGTTCCGGTGTCGAACCGAATTGGTGAAGAGGGACAGGGCTTCACCTATCAGATGCAGCAGTTTCAGAATGAGCGGCTGATCAGCGCCGTGGGCGCGGCGGCCGGCGCGGCCAAGATTCTCAAGATGACGATTGAGTATTGCCGCGGCCGCTCGACTTTCGGCAAGCCGCTCATCGAAAATCAGTGGATCTACTTCAAGCTGACCGAGCTACTTTCGGAAGTCGAATTCCTAAAGCAAATGTGTTATCACTGCGGACGCATCATGGACCACGGCGAAGATTACACGCGCGAAGCATCGATGGCCAAACTGAAGGCCGGGCGGCTGCTGCGGGAGGTGGCGGACACGTGCATGCAATTCCACGGCGGCATGGGCTATATGGAAGAATATCCCATGGCTCGCTACTATCGCGATTCGCGATTGATGTCGATTGGCGCGGGCGCGGACGAAATCATGCTTGGCATCATCGCCAAGTTCGAGGGCATAGCTCCGCCGCGGCAGTAGTCACCGCCGATCGGCCATGCGCTGCTCAATTCCGAGCGGCGCGGCCGCTCGAGCCGACTTACTTCGATTCCAAGCAAGGAGATCATTAGCGGTGCGGCGACCGATTCTCCCGTCCAGGCTCAATCCGAAATCGGAGCACTTTCAGAACAACCGCCGCGCGGTCCTGGAGAAGTTGGAAGCTTTGGACAAGCTGCGGGCCTCGGCGCGCGCCGCCGGCGGTGAGAAGAACATCGCCCGTCATCATCAGCGCGGGAAGCTGCTGGTCCGCGAGCGCATTGAGTTCTTGCTGGACCGCGACTCGCCATTTCTTGAACTCTCGCCGCTGGCCGCGGCGGGAACTGAATACGAAGTCGGCGCCTCGATCGCCGCGGGGATTGGCGTCGTCGCGGGCGTGGAATGCTATATCAGCGGAAACGACCCCACCGTGCGCGGCGGCGCCGTCAATCCGTACACCATGCGGAAGTCGATGCGCGGCTTCGACATCTGCCTGAATAATCGTTTGCCTTACATCGCTTTGACCGAATCGGGCGGAGCCGACTTGCCCCGGCAATCCGAGATTTTTCTTCCCGGCGGAGAATCGTTCAGGCGGCTGACGCAGCTATCGGCGGCAGGGATTCCCACGATATCGCTCGTATTCGGCAACTCGACGGCCGGTGGGGCCTACATGCCGGCGATGTGCGATTACACCGTCTTTGTCCGAGACCGCGCCAAAGTTTTTCTCGGTGGCCCACCCTTGGTAAAGATGGCCACTGGCGAAGAATCGAGCGACGAGGAGCTTGGTGGGGCGGAAATGCATTCCAAGGTCTCGGGTCTATCGGATTACCTGGCCGCCGACGAGTTGGATGCACTGCGCATCGGTCGAGAAATCGTGGCCAACTTGAATTGGACAAGACTTGGGCCAGTTCCCTCCGGCGACGTCGAGGAGCCGCGCTATGATGCCGAGGGCTTGCTGGGACTGGCTCCAGCGGACTTGAAGTTCCCCGTCGACATGCGCGAGATCATCGCCCGAATTGTCGACGGCTCGCGTTTCCACGAGTTCAAGCCGGCCTACGGCGCCAACCTGATTACCGGCTGGGCGTCATTGCACGGGTTCGAGATTGGCATCCTTGCGAATCAACAGGGAGTAATCTTTTCGGCCGAAGCACAAAAGGCGACGCAATTCATTCAGCTCGCCAACCGGCATCCCGTTCCGCTGATCTTCATTCAGAACGTGACGGGCTACATGGTCGGCAAGCAGTACGAGCAGGCAGGCATCATCAAGCACGGCGCTCAGATGATCAATGCGGTTTCGAACAGCACCGTGCCGCACATTACGTTGCAAGTCGGTGGTTCGTATGGGGCCGGCAACTATGGAATGTGCGGCTATGCCTACCAGCCCAGATTTGTATTCCTGTGGCCCAACAGTAAGACGGCAGTCATGGGGCCGCAACAACTTGCCGGCGTGATGTCGATCGTGCGACGGGGCGCGGCACAGGCGGCGGGCAAGCCTTTTGACGAAGAACAAGATGCGCTGCTGCGAAAAACCGTGGAAGACCAGATCGAACGCGAATCGCTGGCGACCTTCACCAGCGGACAAGTCTTTGACGACGGAATCATCGATCCGCGCGATACGCGGACGGTCTTGGGAATCGCATTGTCCGCGGCTCTCACGGCGGAAGTCAAAGGAACCCCGGGATTTGGTGTATTTCGGATGTGAAGCCAATTGCAATCGCCGGCTCGTAATAGATGACCACTACTTCAATCAACAAGATTCTGATTGCTAACCGCGGCGAGATCGCGCGTCGAATCATGCGCACCTGCCACGAAATGGGGATCGCGACAGTGGCGGTCTGTTCCGAAGTGGATCGCGACGCGCTCTTTGTGCGCGAGTCCGATGAAGTCGTGCCGCTCGTCGGCTTGCCGCCGGGCCAGGCATATCTGGACGTCGACGCGATCGTGGACGCTGCCCTCAAGACAGGCTGCGATGCGATCCACCCCGGCTACGGCTTTCTGGCCGAGAATGCGGCCTTAGTCCGCGCTTGCCAGAAATCTGGCATTACGTTCATCGGACCGCCAGCCGACGTGATCGAGGCCATGGGCTCGAAGATCGAAGCCAAGCGGCGGTTGCAGGCCGCCGACGTGCCGCTGCTGCCGAGCGTTGAAGTCGGAACCCAATCAGCCGAGCGTATCTTGCGGCAGGCCGAGTCCCTCGGCTGGCCCCTGATCATCAAGGCCTCGGCCGGTGGCGGCGGACGAGGCATGCGCATCGTGCGCGAGGCGGCCGAATTCGCGGAACTGCTCGAGACCGCGCGCCGTGAGTCGCAAGCCGCCTTTGGCGAGTCAGCGGTATTCGTCGAACCGTACGTTGACGAAGCGCGGCACATCGAGATTCAGATCTTTGGCGACACCCACGGCAATCTAGTGCATTTGTTCGAGCGGGAGTGCTCGATCCAGCGCCGCCATCAGAAAATCATCGAAGAATCCCCCTCGACCGCGCTCGACGACGAGTTGCGCCGCTCCATGACCGCCGCGGCGCTGCGGGTCGCCAAGGCCGTGGGCTACGTGAATGCCGGCACCGTCGAGTTCTTGTTGACGCCCGACGGAAAATTCTACTTCCTGGAAGTCAACACCCGCCTGCAAGTCGAGCATGCCGTCACCGAATGCGTAACGGGGCTCGATCTGGTGGAGCTTCAGATCCTGGTCGCATCTGGCGAGCCATTGCCAGCGGCCGCCCACCAGGCGACGATGCGCGGCCATGCCATCGAAGCCAGGCTCTGCGCCGAGGACCCACGGCACGACTATTTGCCGTCGGCCGGAAATCTGCACCGTTTTCGTTTTCCGGAAGCGGCCGGTATCCGCGTCGATTCGGCGGTCGGCGAGAGCGCGGTCATTTCGCCATACTACGACTCGTTGTTGGCCAAGGTCATCGCATACGCACCAACGCGAGCCGAGGCGGCCCGGCGGCTCAGCCAAACGCTCGCCCGTGCCCAGATCCACGGAGTGCGCACCAACCGCGAGTTGCTTGTGCGCGCCCTTGTGCATCCGGAGTTTCTGCGGGGCCAGACCGACACGCATTTCTTGCTTCGCCACGACCCGGCCGCGTTGGCGGCGCCGTTGGCTGACGAGCATGCCGAGCGATTGCACGCGGCCGCGGCCGCGCTGGCCGGTCAGGCCCAGCGGAGGCGCGCGGTGAAAGTGCTGCCGCAGACGCCCTCGGGCTGGCGCAATAATCCATCCCGGCTCGAGCAAACTCGGTTTCAAGGAAGTCACGGTGAAATTACAGTCGAATACCGCTTCGGGCGCGAGGGCCTGCAACTACGGGTCAACGACGAACCGCAGCCACTGGCCGGCTGCGAAGTCGCCACGCCCGAGCGCATCCGAATGCAAGTGGCCGGCATCCTGCGGAGCTATGACGTGCATCGGGTTGGGGATACGTTTTATGTGGACAGTCCGCTCGGTTTCTCGCAGCTCGAGGAGCTTCCGCGGTTTGACGTCCCGCGCGAGGAGACGGCCCCGGGTTCGCTGATCGCACCGCTGCCCGGCGTCGTGAATGAAGTCAAAGTCAAGCAAGGCGACACGGTTTCGGCCGGCGACGTGCTGTTAGTGATCGATTCGATGAAAGTGTTTCATTGGATTTCCGCGCCGCTGTCAGGGCGGATTGCCGAAATCCGCGTCACGCCGGGCAACCACGTCGAAGGTGGCGCCGTGTTGGTCGTGATTGAACCGTCATAACGCAGATCAAATTCACGCTCCTGCTCGCCCGCCGGAATATCTCGGCACTTGAGGCGGAGTGTGCCCGTCAGCCCTCGGTGAAAATCATGCTCGCACCCCTTCGCATCGCGAACTGTTCCGGCTTTTACGGTGATCGACTTTCGGCCGCCCGCGAGATGGTCACCGGCGGACCGATCGACTTCTTGACCGGCGACTATCTGGCCGAACTGACCATGATGATTCTCTGGAAGGCCCGGCAGAAAGAGGCCTCGCGGGGCTACGCAGTCACATTCTTGAAGCAGATGGAAGATGTGCTGGGCGAGGCGCTGGAGCGGCGGATCAAGATCGTCACCAACGCCGGCGGGCTCAATCCCGCAGGACTAGCGGCCGAGCTGCGAACGCTTTGCGATCGGTTGGGTCTCAAGGCCAAGATTCTCCATATCGAAGGCGACGACCTGATGCCCGAGCTCGAAAGCTTGCAACAGGCTGGTCACGAGCTGAGGAATCTCGATACCGGCCAACCGCTCTGCGAGCTCAAGGCCAGGCCGCTTAGCGCCAATGCGTATCTGGGCGCTTGGGGCATCGTCGAGGCTCTCCAGCAAGGGGCCCAGATCGTCGTCTGCCCGCGAGTCACCGACGCTTCGGTGGTCGTCGGCCCGGCTGCCTGGCATTTCGGTTGGAAGCGAAGCGACTGGGGTCGAATCGCCGGCGCCGTCGTCGCAGGGCACGTCGTCGAGTGCGGCACCCAGTGTACCGGCGGCAACTACGCGTTCTTCCAGGAAGTGCCCGGGCTCGAAAGGCCCGGTTTCCCGATCGTCGAAGTCCATGAGGACGGATCGAGCGTCATCACGAAACACGGCGGAACCGGCGGGCTGGTTTCGGTCGGGACCGTGACGGCGCAATTGCTCTATGAAATCGACCGGCCGGCCTACATCAACCCTGACGCGGTGGCTCGTTTCGATACGATCCGGCTGGAACAGCAGGCCCCGGACCGGGTTCGCATTTCTGGCGTTCGCGGCGAGCCCGCGCCCTCCACGATGAAGGTCTGCTTGAACTATCTCGGCGGCTATCGCAACCAGGCTACGTTCGTCCTGACCGGTTTGGATATCGACCAGAAGGCCGCCCTGGTCGAGCGCACTTTGCGAAGCGCGCTCGATGTCAGCCAATTCGACGCATTCGAGGTCGACTTGACTCGCATCGACAAGCCTAATGCCATGACGAATCAGGAGGCCTCGGCGCTATTAAAGGTGACCGTCAAGAGCCACGACGCTCGGCGAGTGGATCGAGCGTTTTCGGGCGCCGTGATTGAAATGGCGCTGGCCAGCTATCCCGGCTTCTTCTGCACTACGCCGCCGACCGATGCCAGCCCGTTTGGCGTCTACTGGCCGACGCTCGTTCCGGCCGACGTTGCCCAGCAGGTCGTCGTGCTCGAAGGCGGGGTGCGAATTCCGATTCCGCCTACGGAGCCAGTGCCGGGCGGGGATCGCTTGGAATCGCCGCTGTCAGCCATGCCGAGCGTTCCGATTGGTCCCACCCGCTCGGCGCCATTGGGCACGTTGTTTGGCGCCCGCTCCGGCGACAAAGGAGGAAATGCCAACGTTGGCGTTTGGGCCCGAGACGACCAGGGCTATGCGTGGCTCGCTTCGTTCCTGACCGTCCAGCAGCTTGCGCAACTCATCCCGGAAGCGGCCGGCTTGGAAATACGTCGCTACGACTTGCCGAATTTGAGAGCGCTCAACTTCGTTGTCGTCGGGCTCTTGGGCGAAGGAGTCGCCTCTTCGACTCGTTTCGATCCGCAAGCCAAGAGTCTGGGCGAGTACCTGCGCTCGAAAATCGTCGAGCTGCCCGAGTCGCTGTTGGCGAACATCTGACCGCGTATCGCTATGGTTGCATGGCGGCTTGCTCGCGCAGCACGCGGCGCAGGATCTTGCCGATGTTGCTCTTGGGCAGAGCCGCGACAAAGCGGACTTGCGTGGGGGCCTTGAACCGCGCCACGTGCAGGCAGACGTGCTCGATCACTTCCGATTCACTCACCGCTGTGCCCTGCCTGGCCACGACAAAGGCCACCACGTTCTCTCCGTACACTGGGTCGGGCACCCCCACCACGGCCGCCTCGGCAATCGCCGGATGCAGGTGCAGCACCGCCTCCAACTCGGCCGGAAAGATATTCTCGCCACCGCGAATGATCATGTCCTTCTTGCGGTCAACCACAAACAGGTGGCCATCGTCGTCCAGATAGCCGATGTCGCCCGTGTGCAGCCAGCCCCCGCGCAGAGTCTCCGCGGTTTCGTCGGCCCGGTTATGGTAGCCCCGCATCACGACCGGCCCGCGAATGCAGATTTCGCCCCGTTGTCGCGAGGGCAGAGGCTGGTCGTGGTCGTCGACGATCGACAGGTCCATGTTGATATACGCGCGGCCGGCCGACCCCGGCCGATAGGGCTCGCTACGACGATTGGCCGTGCCCATGCCCGCCGCTTCGGTCAGTCCATATACTTCGCGAATCTGGCACGGATGATTGCGCATGTAGGCCTGCGCCAGCTCAACCGGCAGCGGCGCGCCGCCGCAGATGATTTCCTTTAGGCTCGACAGATCGAAATCCGCGGCGCGCGGATGATTGAGCAGCAGGGCCAGAACCGTCGGCACGACGGCGGTCGTGGTGCAGCGATGCTGCTCGATCAGGGACATATATCGTTCCGGCTCGAACCACCGCATCTGAATCAGCCGGGTCTCACTGGCGAGACGGGTGGGTGTCATCAACAAATCGTTCATGATCGCCACGCCGAAGATATGCGCGATCGGCATGGCGCTGACGGTCGTGCGCGGCCCTTCCCAGGTATCGAGCTGCGAGGCTTCGGCGACCGCTTCGGCGCTCGCCAGCAGATTGGCGTGCGACAGCAACACGCCCTTGGGACGCCCGGTCGTTCCGGACGAATAGAGCATGACGGCCACGTCGTCGCCGTCGATCTGAGCAAACGAAGTTCGCGGCGCAAAATCCAAGAGCGAATCCAGGGCCGTTTCCGGCGGAGTCGCCTCGGCCTGGTCCGTTCCCCCTTGCACCAGGATGCGACGCACGTGTGGCAGCCCGGCGACCGCCTCGCGCACGGTGGGCAGTCGCTCGACGTCTGTCGCGATGAACCTGGCCTCGGTGTCGGCCAGCACATAGCGCAATTCGGCGGCAGCGGATTGGGGCATCACGGGAATCGCCGTCCCGCCCGCGCGGAACACCCCCTGCATCAAGGGGTAGACCAGCGCGTGGTTCATCATCAGCACGATGACTCGATCGCCCCGCTTGAATCCGAACTCTAGAAGTGCCGCTTGGATCCGCCGCGCTTGATCGAGCAATTGCCAGTTAGTAAACTGCCGCTCGTCGATTTCATAGATCGAGCGCTCAGCGAGCCGCTGTGCCGAATCTTCCGCCAGTTCCGCCAGATTCTTGACCGCCATGATTCCCTCGCCTATTGCCGCCGTGAAGTCCGTCTTCAAGTTTGCGCGAACGTGGGGCTGCGCTGCCGTGCCAATCCAAGATACCGCAGCGCGACGAAAATACCTCGCGAAAAACTGAAAAATTGGCGCCTCGCGCACTGATGTGTGACGATGCCAGCCAGTCGGATGCTCCTCGTTAGATCAGGCTAGCCGGTTGGCGTGATCCTTGCGAGAGGATGTCATTCTTGCAGCGTCAGCACGACTGAGCGCACATCCATGACCTGGGCGCCGCTGATCGAAACGGCCCGCAGGCTCAAGGGGCCACGGCCCGCTCGAAGTTCCACGACTCCCAGATTTAGCGGCCGGAAGTCCTTCATATACGACTCGCCCACGCGCGGGACTCGGTCGTGTTCGGCGCCGACCAGCGGAGGATCGTTCGCCGTCGAGACGGTCGCTTGCAGGCGGCTCTCGCCAAGACTCAGCTCGATCGTTGAGCCAACGTCTTTGGCGGGGCAAGTATAGTAAATAGTGGCTGCATACTTGCCCGCCGTGTGTACCTCGATGTCCCAGGTCATGCGATCGTCGAGCCCGGTCCAATTCTCGAAGAAGGAGCAATTCGGCGCCCGGGCGCTACGGCGCACGTTGCCGTGCGGCACGCCGTCGCGTGCTGGGAGTTGGGCGATTGGGAATTCTCGATAGCCGACCGTGAACGGGCGATCGTCTCGCGGGTACTCGGTCAATAGTTCACGTTTCCAATCGGACACCGCCCGCGAGAGCCTGGCCGCAATCTCCGGACGCTGATGAGCAAGATCTTGCATTTGGCCAATGTCGGTTGTCATATCGAATAGCTTGCCTTGAGCGTCCAGCCGATATTGCTCGGTGCGGACGCTCACGGCGCCGTTCCAATGCGAGAACAGCATTCGATCGGACCAGTCAGCCGCGCCACCGAGCACCAGCGGCGCCAGGCTTCTGCCATCGAGCGGCTTTTTGCCCACCAGGGGAACACCGGCCAATTCGGCCAGCGTCGGCGCCAGATCGATGGCGCCGGCGATTTGCCTGACTTTTGTGCCCGGCTTGATATGCTCGTTCCAGCGCACCAGCAGCGGCGAGCGCACACCCCCCTCGTCCGTCGAGGCCTTGCGGCCTTTCATCCCGCCGTTCCAGCGCCAACTGTTCGGTCCATTGTCGCTGAAATAGACGACGATTGTATTGTCTGCCAATTTCAACTCGTCGAGCTTTGCCAACACGCGACCAACGTTCCAATCGATGTTCTCGCACATCGCCAGCGCCGCGCGGGTCATGGCCAGATCTTCGGGCTGAGTGCCGGCGTATCGCAACGGCAGCTCGGCGCCGCGGAACTTCTCATAGAATCGATCCGGCACTTGCATCGGCGAGTGGGGCGTGTTGAAGGGCAAATAGCAAAACAACGGCCCCGCGCGGTGCTTCTCGACAAACGCCAGCGCCCGTTCGGTCAGGTCGTCGGCAATGAAGCCGTTTCCGCGCACGGTTCGACCGTTGTGTTCCAGCGGCGGACTGAAATAATTTCCCCAGTGCCCGGAGCAGAACCCGTAGAATTCGTCGAAGCCGCGACCCAGCGGGTGATAGGGATACTGCGTGCCGTTGTGCCATTTTCCGAAGATGCCAGTCGCGTAACCGGCGTTCTGAAAAGCGTCGGCGATGGTTCGTTCGTCGAGATTCAATCGTTCTCCGCCGGTCGACGTGCTCCGCACTCCCCCGCGCGGATGATATCGCCCGGTGAGAAACTCGGCTCGCGTGGGCGAGCAGACGGGGCAGACGAAGAAGCGATCGAATATCGCCCCGTCGCGCGCCAACGAATCGATGTGCGGCGTGCTCAGATTCGTGTTGCCATTTACGGCCAAATCGCCCCAACCTTGATCGTCCGCCAAAATGACCACGATGTTGGGGCGCATGGCGCCTTGCGCGGTGGTTGCCGGGCCAAGGCTTACTATCAACAATCCGAGGACACGCAAGCGGCTGACGAACGAGGACTGTCGGGACATACTAATTCTCATGCCACAGCGAAAACGGGAAGAAACCTTTTGCACTTGGCGACTTAGCGTCCTTGAAAGCGCGGTGGTCGCTTTTCGTGAAACGCCGCGGTTCCTTCCTTCACGTCATCGCAATAATTCGTGAGCATCACCGCCATCGCCGCATCTTCGAGGGCATTCTCCAAGCTCATGGTCTGCTGCTTGTACATCATTCGCTTGGTGACCCGGATGGCAATCGGCGGGCCGGCAGCCAGTCGTTCGGCCCACTGTCGGGCCGTCGCGTGCAGTTCGGCATCGGGCACGACTTCCGTGACCAGGCCCAATCGCTTGGCCTCGTCGGCCGAATAGACCTCGGAAAAGAGCGACATCTTGAGCGCGTTCTCGAGACCCATGAACTGCGGAAACAGATAGGCGCCGCCCTCGTCCGGAACCAGCGCGAATCGCAAGCTCGTATCGCCCAGCCGCGCGCTTTGGGCCGCGATCCGAAAGTCGCAGCAGAGGGCCAGCGTCAGACCGCCCGCCACCGCCGGGCCGTTGATCGCCGCCACCGTCGGCTTGTCGAACCGCCGCAACAGCGTGACGAGCTGGTGCATGTTTTCGCGCATTTCCAGCATGGCTTCCAGACGGTGTCCGCGATAGCGCGACGGGTATTGGAAATCCGTCGAGATGTCTCCGCCCGAACAAAACCCGCGGCCCGCGCCCGTGATGATCAGGGCGCGAGTGTGATCGTCATCGCGTGCATCCGACAGCGCCGTGATGATCTCATGCACCATCACTTCGGAATATGCGTTGAGCTTGGCCGGCCGATTCAGCGTGATCGTCGCCGTCTGGTTTTCCTTGGCGTAGATGATCTGTTGAAACTCCATGTCGCGTTTCCTTTGTATGGCAGGGGAGTCGGGCGGCCTCATCGCGATCGACATTCTAGCCGATTTTTCCAAAGGCAACCTCAATCCTCCTCAGGCCGTCGCCCCGGCAATTTATGAAAAGCCGTCGCGAGGGTGTCGACCGATGAAATGCGATTGGGTAGCTTACCTGAAAGATCGAAACGCGCGCGCGAACGGGCAACTCGCTTTTTTTGAGAGTGGACGATGCCAGAAACACCGATGGCGGAGGACTCGACTCCGATCCTGGTCGGTTGCGGGCAGGTAACGGATCGGACTACGGGGTTCGAGGCCGCTCGCTCGCCGTTTGACCTGATCGCCGAAGCCGGCCGGCTCGCACTGGCCGATGCCGGCGCCAAGAACCTGGCCATGTCGATCGATACGGTCGCGATGGTGCGGCTGTTCTCCGAGAGCTCGCCTCGTTTCATCACGAAGTTGGGCACGTCGACCAATCCGCCCAAGAGCATCGCCAAGCGATTGGGTATCGATGCTCGGCGATATGTGTACACTTCGAGCGGCGGCAACATGCCGCAATTCCTCGTCAATGCATTTGCCGAACAGATTGCGAATGGAGAGATCCGAGCGGCCCTGATTGCCGGCGGCGAGGCGCTTCGCACGCAGAATGGTCTGGAGCGCGAGGGGCGTTCCGACTGTTGGAACGAGGACCCGGGCGGAGAGCCTGAGCTCGTCGGCGAAATGCGGCGCGCTTGGAACGACGTCGAGGATCGCCACAGGGCGCGGGCAGCCACGGCCATGTATCCGCTGCTGGAGAACGCAATTCGGGGGCTCCGTCGACGATCGATTGAAGAACATTTGGAGTCGATGAGCCAGCTCTTCGCTCGCTTCTCAAGAGTTGCCGCGGACAATCCGCTCGCGACTCGGCGCGAGGGATTTTCAGCCGAGCGCTTGGCCACGGTCGATGAGGAGAACCGCTGGATCGGATTTCCCTATCCCCGACTGATGGTCTCCAGCGCTTACGTGGATCAGGCGGCGGCGCTAATCATGACTTCCGTGGGCGAGGCTCGCAGGCTCGGCATTCCCCAGGAAAAATGGGTTTACTTGCACGGTTGCGCGGACGGTCACGATCACTGGTACGTGTCGGATCGCATCGATCTGCACGGCTCGCCAGCGATCCGCTGGGGCGCCAAACTGGCTCTAGAAATGGCCGGCATAACGCTGGCCGACATGCACTTTTTCGACCTCTATAGCTGCTTTCCGGCCGCCGTGGAAATCGGCTGCCGAGAGATTGGGCTGGCGGAGGATGATCCGCGCGGGTTGACGGTCACCGGCGGATTGGCTTTTTTCGGAGGGCCCGGGAACAACTACGTCACCCACTCGATCGCCGAGATGATCCGCCGAGTGCGCGCCCAACCAGGAAGCCACGGTCTCGTCAGCGCCATTGGCAACTATGTGACGAAGCACTCCTGTGGGATTTATTCGACGGCGCCCGTTCGTGGAGCATGGCAACGAGAGAACCCTAGCGTCCTCCAGGCTCAGCTCGACGCACTGCCGACGTGTCGTTTCGTGGAGCATGCCTCGGGCGATGCGACAATCGAGACCTATACCGTCATGCACTCGAAAACCGGACCCGAATACAGCGTGTTGTTTGGGCGACTCAACGAGAGCGGCGCTCGGTTCGTTGCGAATACGGCCGCGGATCCGAAGGTGCTCATCGATCTGCAAGACCGCGATAGCCTGGGCCGGCCAGGCACGGTACACAATCAGATGGGGCAGAACGTTTTTGTTCCAGACGGCTAAATGACGCCTCGCTCTCTGAGTTTGCTTCGTCGCAATGCATCGAATCCCGCCGCCTCGAGCACCTCGTCGGTGTCCATGCCATGTTGCGGGGCCGCGCGTCGAATCCGCACCGGAGTGCGCGACATTTTTGCCGGGGGACCCTCCATTCTGAGCACCGCACCGGACGGTTGTTTGACGACTTGAATCGTCTCACGCGCTAGGATGTGCGGGTCGTGGACCATTTCCTGCGGAGTGAGGATTTTTTCCACGGAGAGGCCCGTGCCGCCGATTTCGTGGATGACTTCGTCGCGGCTGCGCTCGGCGCAGAAGTCGGCAAGCATCTGATCCAACTCTTCCCGCCGTGCGACCCTCGCCGGAATTGTCGCGTAATCGGGATGCTTGCCCAACTCGGGCCGCCCCAGTAGCGCGGCGAGCTTCACCCAGTGGGTGTCGAGCAGCACTCCGGCATACAACCAACCGTCCCGGCATGAATAAACGTTTGCCGGGGCGCCGAAGGGATACGTGTTTCCCAAGCGGGGCGTCGGCAATCCTTGGGCGGCGAGCGTTGGTTGTCCGGTACAGGAGGCCACCGTGGCATCGATCAGCGAGATGTCAACGTGTTGGCCCTCGCCGCGGGCGTCGCGATGTTTCAAGGCCGCCAGAGCGGCAAAGGCCGCATGCAGTCCCGTCAGCTCATCGGAGATGTAGATCGGAGCCTTCATCGGCGGATTGTCACCCACCGCGTTCAACCACATCAGGCCGGACATGGCCTGGGCCTGGGGATCGTATCCGGCGCGCTGGCAGTACGGTCCGTACTGACCGTAACCGCTGATCGAGATGTAGACGATATCGGGATTGACGGCCCGAACGTGCTCAAAGCCGCAGCCCCAATCGGCCATCCGCCCAGGTCGAAAATTCTCGACGATGATATCGGCTTCTCGTGCCAATTCAAGGAATACGTCGCGACCCTCCGCGCGCGTCAGATCGAGGGCAATGTTCCGCTTGTTGCGATTCACCGCGGCGTCGAAGAAGGAAATGGGCGGATTGGCATGTTCCAAGAACGGAGGCAGCCGGTGCGCGACGTCGGGCGAGTTGGGCAGCTCAATCTTGACAACATCGGCCCCGTAGTCGGCCAACAGGCACCCGCAGCGGGGTCCCGCCCAGGTTGAGGTGACCTCCAGCACGCGAATACCGTGGAGCGGTCCGTCCAGATCGTGGCGTGCTTCGCGAAAGAAGGCACGGGCGTCGTCAACAGGGTTGGTCATCGCCAGGGTCCATATTGGGTCGAACCGGTTCTGAAACACGCCAACGGCCCAATCGTATCACCGGGCTATTCGCCTCACAACGATCGTATTTGCAACCGGCTGCGCCGTAGCCGACAATCCACGACGCGGCCACCATCGCAACACAGCACGGGTGCGAGACCATGGAAGCTCTGAGCACGATGACCTACGAAACGACGGGGCGCATTGCCCGAATTACGCTCAACCGTCCGGAGCGTGGCAATGGAATCACATTTGCCATGTCCCGCGAATTGGCGCTTGCCGTGGAGGCCGCCAATCTGGATCCCACGGTGCACGTCATCGCCTTGGCGGGGCGGGGAAAGGGGTTTTGCGGTGGCTACGATCTGGTCGCGTCCGCGGAGCGGGGGATGCAGGACGTCGCGGAACCTGGCGATTGGCCGAGCGGCTCGCCCATGGATCCCAAGGTCCAGGCGGACAATCACGACCCGCGTGGCACTTGGGACCCCATGCTGGATTACGCGATGATGAGCCGCAATGTGCGCGGATTCATGAGCCTGTTCCACAGCGAGAAGCCGGTCGTCTGCAAGGTTCATGGCTTCTGTGTAGCTGGCGGAACCGACATGGCCCTTTGCTCCGACTTGCTGGTCATCGAAGACAAGGCGAAGATCGGCTATCCGCCGGCCCGAGTGTGGGGCACGCCGACGACCGCGCTATGGGCGCATCGGGTCGGCGCGCAACGCGCCAAGCGACTGTTGTTTACCGGAGATTGCCTTTCTGGCACCGAGGCCGTCGAATGGGGGCTTGCCATCGAGGCAGCGCCGGCGTCCGGGCTCGACGAACGCTTCGAAATCCTGTTGAATCGAATCGCGCAGATGCCGCTGAACCAACTCGTGATGATGAAGCTGTTGGTCAACCAGGCCATGCCGGGGCTGCTGCCGACGCAGATTCTGGGAACCGTGTTTGATGGCATCTCGCGGCATACGGCCGAAGGCTACGAGTTTCAGCGGCGCGCCGCCGAAGTTGGATTCAAGCAGGCGGTCCGCGAGCGCGATGAGCCGTTTGGTGACTTCGGAGACTCGACGTTCAAGGGCTAAGTTGACATCCAGATCGTTTCGCTTCGGAGACGTGGTTGATATGGACCTCTCTTACGGCAGCCAATACGAGAAGTTCCGCCTGGACACTCGCCGGTTTATCGAGGCCAACGCCCGCCTGGCGCCTGAGGGATTGGAACCCGACCGCGAAAAACGCCGGGCCTGGCAGGAGCTGCTCATCGAAAACGGTCTGGTTGCCCGCGCCATCCCCAAAAAATATGGCGGATATGGCGGCGAGCCGGACATTCTCAAATCGCGAATTATTGCCGAGGAATTCGCTCGGGCCCAGATCTCGCCGGGTCTAGGCGGCCAGGGAATTGCCTACCTGCTGCCCGTGCTGCTGGAAATGGGGACGGAAGAGCAGAAAACACAGTTCATACCGCCCACGTTGCGAGGCGAAATCATCTGGTGCGAGGGTTACTCCGAGCCCAATGCCGGTAGCGACCTGGCCAGTCTGAGCACCAGTGCGGTTCTGGATGGCGACCAGTGGGTCGTCAATGGCCAGAAGATTTGGACGAGTACCGCGCAACTCGCCGATTGGATGTTTTGTCTCGTCCGCTCCGAGCCCAACGCGCCCAAGCACCAGGGCCTCAGCTTCCTGCTGTTTTCCATGAAGTCGCCCGGCATTCGCGTCCGGCCCCTGGAGACGATGACCGGTGACTCACATTTCAACGAGGTTTTCTTCACCGACGTGCGCGTGCCCAAGGACCAGATCGTCGGCAAACCGGGGGACGGCTGGCAGGTCGCCAACGCCGTGTTGCTGCACGAGCGCGATAACCTGGGAGATCCCGACGCCACGCTCTCGCGACTGCACGCCCTGATGGAATTGATGAAAAACGAGAGCGTGGACGGACAACGCATAATCGACAATCCGGTTTACCGTGACCGGCTGATGAGAATTCAAGGCAGGGTCATGGCCCTGCGCTCGAACGATCTGCGCCTGCTGAGTGCCAGGCTCAATCAGAAAGATGCTTCGCTCGCCGCCATGATCGTAAAACTCCAGGGAACCGAGCTGCGACACGAACTAGAAGGGCTTGGCGTCGACGCGCTGGGCGAACTGGGCATTCTTTACCGAGGAAGCCCCTACCTCCGCGCCGCCGGCTCTTGGCAGTTCATGTACATGCTCTACCTGGGCCTCATCATCGGAGGCGGC
>JANNQN010000380.1:0-8090 GCA_031400775.1 Planctomycetia bacterium
ATCGGCGTTTCCTTGTCGATCTCGTCGCACACCGCGGCCAGCCGTTGCCGCTATGCCATCGCGAAGTTAGAGCGTCTGCTAACCCGATAGCCGCATGCCGCATAGGAGATTTCAGTCCATGAACAACCCGCCGACCCTAAACGTTCCGCCTGCCGACAGCCGGACCACCGCCTTGGTTTATGAAAAGTCGTTTGCCTTTCGCGGCATGATCTGCGGAGTGCTGATCCTCGTGGGCAGTCCTTTTTTCGTGCTCCTTTTTCGCTGGGTGGTCGATTCCGCCAGGTACGATCTGTGGGACAAGATGTTTCCCGATTGGCTTGCGACCGCCATGCTATGCACCGGCATGGTGGGCGGCGTGTTGACGATCTTGCTGTCCGTCTTGTTCGGTCTCTTGATTCCTTCGCGAGTCACGCGCCAAGGCACGCCGCAATCGGACAACATGAACCTTCCCGACCCCACTCACGTCGAATAGAGTGCTTGGCTAAACGGCGAGGCGACCGGCCACATGGCGGCGTTTGCGACCGCATTGCATGTCCCCTTGAAGAAACGGCCGCAACCGGGGATACTACGGTCCACAAGCACCCCTAGCTCAATTGGATAGAGCATCGGTCTACGGAACCGAAGGTTACTGGTTCGAGCCCAGTGGGGTGTACTGCCCGGAAGTGCTTGGAAATCAAGCGCTTCCGGGCTTTTTCATGCGATCATGGCCGGAAACCATGCGCCGCTGCGGTTCGACAGCCACAGGAAATCCAGCATCCGAGAATTAAAGCCTTGGCAATGCTCCAGTTTCAAGCAGAGAGGGCGAACATGAACGGCCGACGCGAGGGGTTCACGTTGGTGGAACTGCTGGTGGTCATCGCGATCATCGGCGTGTTGGTCGCTTTGTTGCTGCCGGCCATTCAGGCCGCCCGCGAGGCGGCGCGTCAGGCACATTGCCAGAGCAACATGAAGCAGATCGGTCTGGCTTTCCTTAATTGCCACGACGCCCGGAAGCATTTCCCGCTGGCCTACACGAACCCGGCAACCGGCGGCCAAAACAATTGGGCTCCGTTCGTGTTCCCGTACATGGAGGAGCAAAACCTGGTCGCCGGCTACGACCTGAAGGTGGACTGGTGGCGACCTCCGAACGCGGCGATCGCGGCCACGCAACTGAACATCGTGCAGTGTCCGTCCACGCCGGAGCCCAACCGTGTGCAGAACAAGCCGGAACCCATGCCGCCCAACAAGGTCGGCGCCTGCGGTGATTATTTCGTGCCCGCCGGCGTCCATCGCGACATCAACATGATGTTGGATGCCGGCGAGCAGATTTCCGCGGAGACCGACATGCGCGGCGCCATCTGCTGGTACGGCCCGTTGAACTGGCGCAATCGGCTGGTTGACATCGTTGATGGCACGTCGAAAACCATTTTGTTGGGGGAGTGCGGCGGTCGCGAGGACGTCTGGCGGGGGCGCGAGAAATTTCCCGTCGTTTACACGGGCGCTGTCCGCGTGCGAGCCCGTGGAGGCGCCTGGGCCACCACCGACAACGCCTATGAAATTGGCCAGAGCAAGCCCTGGCACGCCTCGTTCGGGCCCATTCCCGGTAAGGTCGCGATCAATAACTCGAACGAGTGGGGACACTGTTTCTACAGCTTTCATTCGGCTGGCTCGAACTTCGTGTTCGCCGACGGCTCCGTGCGGCTATTGGAGGAAGGGATGAATCTGCGCATCCTGGCCAATCTTGTGACCCGCGCCGGCGGCGAGATTATCAGCGAGTGAAACGCGAGGTTCGGTAGCTCCCCCACGACCAAAAAGGCCAGAATGCCGATCGTCGTCTTGTCCGGCCTACCAAGCGGAGCTAGGCTTAGAGTGTGGAAACAAAACGTCGGGGACTGTCCCGATTTTTCGGTGCCCTGGGAGAAAAATGGGACTGTCCCCCTCTCCGGCACGTTTTGTCCCCAGACTTTTAAAGTAGATGCGAACCAAACGTCTCATTGCCGTTTCTTTGGCCGTTAGCACGCTGTTCATCGGCATGCCGGCTCGGCAGCATTCGCATGCGGCCGGCGATCGGCCCCACAGTCATGGCAATGCCCATGATGGCGCCCACCATGTTCATGCCCACCATGTTCATGCCCATCACGGCCATGACCACGGGCACGAGCAGGAACGCAATGGCGTGGGCCCGTCGCATGCCCACACGCACGTCACGCTGTTTGGCGTCGATTTCACGTTGCCGGCCGAGTCGGACGACGATCAGAGCCGCGAAGTCCGCTGCACGTTCTTGGGTCAAACTCCGAGCGGCATCGAAACAGGTCAATCCACTTCGCGATTCTCGGTGGTCGCCGAGCCGGTGTTCGATTCCGGCGAGCTGTTGCCGGTCGTGGCGACGTTCCGCTCAATCGCGGCCAGCGCGGCCCCTCTGTGTGATACTGCGCGCCAAGAGCGCTGCTGCGTGCTGTTGATTTGATCTTCTAGCGGCTTCTCCGCTTTCCTTGTTCTCCCGAATTGGGCCACCCGCGCGCCCTCCCCGAAAGGATTTCTCCCATGATCTATCGCATTTGCTTGCTATCGCTGGTCGCCATCACTTTGGGTTGTGGAAAGATGGAAGTGCCCAGCGCCGCCGCTCCGACGACTGACCATGACGACGTCGCCATTACCGAAGCCGACGTAAAGATGCCGCCCACGTATGCCGACGCCCTGCCCCAACTCAAGGGCTATCGCGACACGATCCGAACCGCGATCGAGGCGGGCACGCCCGGCAAGGCGCACCGTTCGCTCGACGAGCTCGACATCGTGTTGAACAAGCTGCCGTCGATCGCCAAAGACAGCGGCGTCCCCAAAGAACAGTGGGAGACGATCAACACGACCGCGCGCGAGCTGCGCGACTTGTTCAATCAGCTCCACTCGGCAATCGACGCGAAGCTTAAGCCGGATTACCAGGCGGTCGCGGAGCCGATCGACCAGGCAATCGCCAAACTCGAACAGGTGACACAATGAGATTTTTATGCGTGCTCATTCTATTGCCCGGCATCCTATTGTCGCGCGTGGCGATGGCCCACGAAGGCCACGACCCGCTGCCGACCAAGGGAGCCACGGTCAAGGGAGACCGGCTCATGCTATCGCCCAGCGCGGCCAAGGCCATCGGCGCGCGGACTGCCAAAGTCGAGCTTGCCGAAGTCCGGCGAACGGTTCACGCGACTTGTTCGGTGGAACTCCCCTGGACGCAGCAAGCTTATGTCACCACGCTGATTGCCGGCCGCGTCGAGCAGGTCTTGGTCAAGCCGGGCGAAACCGTCGCGGCTGGCCAGGAGCTGGCCCGCATCTCGGGCGCGGAGTTGGAAAGTCTGCAACTGGCGATGCTGCAAGCGACAACCGACAAGTTGCTTGCATCCCGAGTATTGAAAGGACAGGAATCGGCTGGCGCGGGGATCTCCGGAAAAGTGCTTTTGCAAACCCGTACCGAGGTGCAACAACAGTCGGCCCGTTTCAATTCGGCCTGGCAAAAACTCCGATCCATCGGACTCAGCAGCGAAACCTTGCAGCGCATTTGCGACACGCGTCAAACCGTGCCGGCGATCTCGCTTGTCAGCCCGATTCGCGGAATCGTCGCCGTGGCCGACGCGCGGGCCGGCCAAATTGTTCAGCCCACCGAGCACCTCTACCACATCGTCGACCCCACGCGCGTGTGGATTGTGGGGAAGGTGCTGGAGGCCGATGCCGGGCAGGTGAAGCCGGGTCTGCCGGTCGACGCCTCGTTTGCGATGCTGCCGGACGTCAGGTTCCACGCTGAAATCGACCATGTCGATCTGCGGCTGGAATCCGATCGCACTTTGGCGGTCAAGGCATTGCTCGAAAACGCAAGCGGCGATCTGAAGCCAGGCATGTTTGGCCGACTGGAAATTCAGTTGGCATCGGCCAAGGCCGTGGTCTGTCCGATCGACGCGTTGATTCGTGACGGCCAGGCGACCGACGCGCTGGTCGAGGAGTCGCCGGGGAATTACGTGCGGAAGCCCGTCGTGGTGGCGGCCGTGCACGGCGGGCGTGCCGAGATTGATGACGGGCTATTTCCCGGCGACCGAGTGGTCACGGTGGGAAGCCACGAATTGGCGGCTCTGTTCGCAAAGCGCTCGGTGCGGCAATCGGTTCCCAGCGTCGAACGGCCCACGGGAATCACCGCACAAGGCCAGGTGGAATTGCCGACGGACCAAAAGACGTTTGCCAGTGCGCCGATTGACGGGCGAATCCAGCGGATTTTGGTGGAGCATGGCCAGAAAGTGCGAAAGGGCGAGGTCCTGGCCGAACTCGAAAGTTTGCCGTTCAAGACGCTGCAACTGGACTATCTACAAGCGCGAACCAGCCTGGCGCAAGCATCGCTCAATCTGGCGCGAGCCGAGGCCCTGGGCGACAACCTTGCCAGAAAAGAGCTCTGGCAATTGCAAACGCAGCGCGACACCTATCAACAAACGTCGGCCAGCCTGCGCCGACAACTGACCCTCGTGGGTCTGTCGGCGAGCGAAATTGCCGCGATCGAAGACGCCGAACTTTCCGCATCGATCGAAGAACTGCCGGCCGTGCTGCCGATCCGCGCGCCGGCCAATGGACTGATTGGCGACTTCGAATTGTTTCCCGGCCAATTCATCGCCCAGAAGAGCCAATTGTTCGAACTGCACAACCCCAGCAAGGTTTGGGTCCGGGCCTTCGTATTCGAGCAAGACGCGATCCACGTAAAGACGGGACAAGCGGTGGAAGTTCGTCTGGCCTCCGACCCGACGTTTCGAGCGGCGGGCTATGTCGACCGTCTCGACCCCGTTCTGTTTGCGGGCAACCGCGCGCTTTCGATTTGGACGGAGCTCGACAACCCCGGCCTGAAGCTGAAGGAAGGCATGGCCGCGACCGTGATCATTCAGACTTCCAAGACCAATTCACTTGCGGAGTAATTGGCGATGTTGAATTGGATCATTAGCGCATCGCTCAACAATCGTGGCGTGGTGCTCGCCATCACGCTCGTGCTCGCGCTCTACGGGACGTATCAGGCGACCCAACTGCCGATCGACGTGTTTCCCGACTTGAACCGGCCCACGGTCACGATCTTGACCGAATCGCACGGGCTAGCGCCGGAGGAAGTCGAAACGCTGGTGACGCTGCCGATCGAGTCGGTGATGAACGGAGCGACGAACGTCGAGCGCGTTCGCTCCGCTTCGGGGATCGGAATTTCGATTGTGTGGGTCGAATTCGGCTGGGATACCGACATTTATATCGACCGGCAGATCGTGAACGAAAAGTTGCAGCTAGCCCGCAGCCGTTTGCCGCAGGACGTGAATCCGGTGATGACCCCCATCAGCTCGATCATGGGCGAAATCATGCTGATCGGGCTGCGCGGGACCAAGACCACGCCGATTGATCTTCGCACCATCGCCGATTGGGATATTCGGCAGCGGCTGTTGGCGATTGGGGGCGTGTCGCAAGTAACCGTCATGGGCGGACAGCTCAAGCAATATCAAGTACTCACGTCGCCCGAACGCCTGGCACAATATGGCATCACTCTGGATGAGCTGACAAAAGCCGTCGAGAAATCCAATGTCGTGACTGGTGGCGGCTTTCTATTGGAGCAGAATAAGGAATCACTAATTCGGATTGTCGGCCGGGCGACCAGCCTGGCGGATATCGAAAATACCGTCGTTCGGGAAGGCCGGCCGCTTTCGGTAACCGTACGGCAAGTTGCTGAAGTAAAGCTAGGCGGACCCGTGCGGCGGGGCACGGGCAGCGTCGGCGGCGAGCCGGCCGTTATTCTGTCGGTTCAAAAACAGCCCGGCGCCGATAGCCTGGCGCTGACGGAACGAATCGAGAGCACGCTCGAAGAGATTCAACGCACGCTGCCGGCCGACGTAACCATCGACCGCGAGATCTTCAAGCAAGCCAATTTCATTCAGGCGGCGATCGGCAACGTGCAAGAGGCGATTCGCGACGGAGCGATTTGGGTTGTGATTGTGCTGTTCTTATTTCTTTGGAACTTGCGCACCAGTGCGATCACGCTGGTCGCCATACCGCTTTCGATCGTCATCACGGCGCTAGTGTTCCGCTATTTCGGAGTTTCGATCAATACGATGACCCTCGGCGGGCTGGCCGTCGCAATCGGCGAGCTGGTGGACGACAGTATCGTTGACATTGAAAACATCTATCGCCGTCTCAAGGAGAATCGCCAGAAACCGCAGCCAGACAATCCGCTGACCGTCATTTTCCAGGCATCGTCGGAAGTGCGCAATAGCATTGTTTACGCGACCCTGATCGTCGTCTTGGTTGTGCTGCCGCTGTTCTCATTGGCCGGTCTTGAGGGGCGATTGTTTGCTCCGCTCGGCCTGGCGTACATTGTCACGCTGCTGGCTTCGTTGCTCGTGTCGTTGACCGTGACGCCCGTCTTGGCTTCCTATCTATTGCCAAATGCCCGATTCCTCAGTCATGACGAGCCGCTGGTCGTTCGTTGGCTGAAACGGATCGATTCGCGCGTGTTGCACTTCACGTTGAAGCATGCCTACGCCGTGCTAATCGTCGTATCGTTGCTGGTACTCGCCTCGGTATTGTCGATCTTCGGCATGGGCGGGGAATTCCTGCCGCCATTCAACGAAGGAACGTTGACCATTGGGTTGGAAACCCCACCGTCAACGAGCCTAATGGAATCCGACCGAATCGGAACGCTGGTCGAGAAAACGCTCCTGGAAATCCCCGAAGTCACGCATGTTTCGCGGCGCACCGGCCGAGCGGAACTAGACGAGCATGCGGAGAATGTGAACGTATCGGAAATCGACGTGGGACTGTTGGACTCGGAACGGCCCAAGCCGGGCTTTCTGTTTGGCGTGCTGCGCGGCATCCCGGGCCTCCACGGTTTCGGTGTCGAGCACCTCGGACGCGATCGAGCAATCGTCTTGGCCGACGTTCGCGATCGACTGTCCGAAATGCCGGGCGTGCTCTGCAACATTGGCCAGCCGATTTCGCATCGACTGGATCACATCATGTCGGGCATTCGCTCGCAGATTGCCGTCAAGTTATTCGGACCCGACTTGGCCGTTTTGAGGTCGCAGGCGGTCGAGATACGCGACCTGATGGCCGCGGTGCCCGGCGTCGTGGACTTGCGAGTCGAACCCCAGGTTGAGATTCCGCAAGTCAAAGTCGAAGTCTTGCGGAGCGAAGCCATCCGCTACGGCTTATCGCCGGGCGACGTGGCCCACGCACTGGAAACGGCTTTCCAAGGAACAACTGTCTCCCAGGTGCTCGAGGGGCAACGGCGATTCGACTTGCTCGTGTGGTTCGACGAACAGTCTCGCAACGATTTGGAAGCCATCCGCTCCACGATGATTAGCAGCCCGGACGGAAGCCCGGTCGCGCTGGGCACCGTTGCCAAGGTGGAAGCGACGAACGGGCCCAACACGATCAACCGCGAAAACGTCATGCGGCGAATCGTGGTGCAAGCCAACGTCGCGGGCCGCGATCTGGCCGGCGTCGTGACCGACATTCAAAGTTCGGTTTCCAAGCTCGCGTTGCCGCAAGGATACTTTGTCGAGTACGGCGGCCAATTCGAGGCGCAACAACAAGCGAACCTGCGGTTGCTCGTGTTGGGAACGCTGTCGGTCGTGGGGATCTTCCTCTTGCTATGCAAGGGGCTCGGGTCGTGGCGCGCGGCCCTGCAAGTCATGGTCAACATTCCGCTGGCGGCCATTGGAGCGGTTGTCGCCCTGTTGCTGACCAATTGGCCAACGGCCGAAGCCCTGCAGGCCGCTAGCTGGTGGCAGTGGCCTCTCGTCTGGGCGCAGGCGACGAACTTGTCGGTCGCTCACTGGGTCGGCTTCATCACGCTCGTTGGCATCGTTTGCCGCAACGGCATCATGATGATTTCACACTACTTGCACCTGATGCGGCACGAAGGCGAACAGTTTGACGAGCGGATGATTATCCGCGGAAGCCTGGAACGGCTTACGCCCGTGTTGATGACGGCGCTCACGGCGATCATCGGTTTGGTGCCGCTGGCGATGGGCGCGGGTCAGACTGGCAAGGAAATCCTGCATCCCTTGGCCATCGTCGTGATCGGCGGCCTGATTAGCTCGACGCTGCTGGATCAA
>JANNQN010000381.1:0-9406 GCA_031400775.1 Planctomycetia bacterium
AACGAGGTTGGGCTCACACTTTCCGCAGCGCGCACGGCGCGCGTCAAGGCGGTTGACAGTGCCGGGAAGCCCGTGCCGGGCGTGACGCTCTTCCCTTGGTATTTTTCCCAGAAGGGCAAGGCCGAGGACATCAATCTGTCCGGCTGCATCGACGCGGTGGGGGTCGTGACCGATGAAGCCGGTGTTGCCGTCTTCGATTGGCTGCCGCGCGAATTTGTCCAAGGCATTCCGTTCATGTGCCGCTCGCTGCGGTACCACGCGCTCGATATGCCATCGCTAAAAGAAGAAGCCACCAGTAATGAGTTGACGCTGTCGCTGCTGAGAAAGACCCCGTTGTCCGGACGGGTGACGTTTCCCGACGGTCGGCCGGCGGCCGGCATCGCAATCCATGCCGACGGCGCTGGTAAGGCGGTGCATAGTGGCCACGAAAGGCAATTCACTGCCGCCGACGGATCTTATGAAATGTCGGTCAATAGCGAGGAAGGCTGTATCGTCTCGGTTCGCGACGAACGCTGGGCCGCGCCTTTCCGCTCCGGCGTTGTCGTTCGCGAGGGGAAGCCGGTTGGCGGTATCGACTTCGTGCTTTCTGAAGGCACCGTGCTGCACGGACGCCTCTTGTCCGGCACCGATAAGCGTCCGGTGCCCAAGTCTTACGTCAGCTTGACGACGAATGTTGTCAGAAGTCCGGCAGAGCAGTCTGAGGATAAAGACCGGATGTTCGGAGCGATTCGCCAATATCAATCGGCAACGAGCGACGATGAGGGTCGTTACCGTTTTTGCATAGGACCCGGAACTTATGATCTTGCCGGAACGCAACTAGTCGTGAAGAACCAGCGCGAGATTGTTCAAGATGTAGTCCTGCCGCGATCGGATGCTTTGTTGTCGCTTCAAGGCAAGGTTGTGGACGGCGAAGGACGCCCCGTTGCCGCCGCCTCTGTATCGGGTGTTCACAAGTCGCAATCCGGGCGGGATATCGAAACCGACACGCTCGTCGACGGCACCTTCCGAGTCCAACGCCTAGCCACTCCCACTGTCATCTTTGCCAAATCAGCCGACGGCAAGCGGGCCGGCTTGACGACTCTCGATGCGGAGCAAACCGACGTTGTCATTGAGCTCGGTCCCGTGGCTTCTGCCCGCGGCCGGTTGCTCGACGAGACGGGTAAACCGCTGCCGAGCGCCAAAGTTTCCTGGGGCGTGACAGTTTACCTGGGTGAAACCAAGAAGGTGCCCTCTCGCTGGTGTTTCGGAGGCTCGACAAAAACCGACGACGATGGCAGCTTCGAGATTTCCGGCCTGATCCCGACCGCGACGTACGAAGTGACGTATTATCACGAGTCGGAATCCCGATATTCAATGTTGAAGGTCTTCACACCCGAGCGTCCAGCTTTCGTTGAACTCGGCGATACGCGATTGCAACCCAAGCCGAAGCCCTACCAACCGCCGACCGTCGAGGAAAAGACCGCCGAGATTTTCAAGAATCGGGCACCACTCGCCGAGCGCATTGGCTTGGCGCAGGATGAAGCGCGGCGCTGCTATTTGCGCGTCCTGTTGATACTGGGTGATCCAGCCGGCGCCGCCAGCCGAAAGCTCATCGAAGTCCGCGACAACGATTGGTCTCGAAGCACGATGGATCACTTCGAACAGGTCGGCGTTTCCACGACCGATGCCGAAGCCATGGCAAGGCTCAAACAGCAGTACGGCGACGAGGTTGCCAGTCTGCCCGCGCCCGCACTCATCGTGCTCGATGCGAACGACAAAGTGATCGGCAGCAAGGCACTGCCGCTCGCTGGGGCGGACGTCGCAGGCGCCGCGGCAGCCGGCAAACGGTTTCTCGAGGCAAACTCGTTGCCGCGACTGGACGCCGAAAAGCTTCTGGCCGATGCCCTCGAGCGCGCTCGGCGCGAAAACAAGTGTGTCTTTCTGCAAGAGACCGCGACCTGGTGCCGTCCATGCCGTAAGTTAACGCGGTACATCGACCGTCACAAATCGTTGTTCGACCAGCACTTCGTGTACCTCAAAGTCGATCGACACCGCTTCTCCCGCGGTGAAGAGGTTATGTCACGATTGCGGCGCAAGGAGGGCGGGATTCCCTGGGTGCTGTTGCTCGACTCCCAGGCAAATCCGCTCGGTTGTTCGGAAGGCGAGGATGGCGAGAATTACGGCTTTCCCGCGGAGGCCGAGGAAATCCAACACTTTCTCGACCTGCTGGCCAAAGCCGCGCCGGCGCTGACAAAGGAACAACTGGACGTGCTGCAAGCCGACTTGGAATCGAAACCTTAGCGGGCAGCGCGCAGCGAGGCACCGCCTTATTCGGCCGGGGGCGGTTCGTATTCAAAATCCTTCCACTTCATGGGCCGGCGGAAAGGCTCGATGCGGAGCGTGACTTCGCCGTTCTGGAAGATTCGCACCGTGCCGTTCGACTCGCTCACGGCCACGGCCACGGCGTTGGTCTTGCGGCTAATGGCCGCGGCCGCCCAATGCCGCGCCCCCAAGCCCTTGGGCAAGGTGATGTTGTCGGCCGGCGCGTCGATGTACCGCGCCGAGGCTTCGACGATGCCCTCGGCCGAAACGACGATCGCGCCGTCGAGTTGCGCGATCTCCTTGATGCCCTCGCGCACCCGCGGGTCGTCCAGATTGCGCTCCTTGCGGCTGTAGCCGCGGACCGGATCGAAACCAACCGGATGGCTGCTGGCCAACACTTTGCGAGCGTCGCCCACGACGAACAAGGTTCCGATCGGCTTGCCTTCGCGCCCCTCGCGGCCGACTTCAACAGCCATGTCGACCACGGTCTTGAGCGTATCCAAGGGCACGCGCGTTTCGAGCTGCCGCAAGTCGCGCGAGGTCAATTGGCCCAAATGCTCGCCCAGGTGCACCAGGCTGATCGAGTCGATCGTGCCGGCCTCGAAGCCGCTATACAGTGCCACGACCTGAGCGCCGGCGGTCAAGATGTCGTCGGCCACGCTCTCCAATAGCGCCTGGGTCAGCTTCTCATAGACCGGGGCCTCGGGCATTTTCAGAATGACGGTGGCCAGACCCGCTTCGGCGGCTCCTTCGAGCTGCGCCGGAAAGTCGGCCGCGATCAAAATCCGCTCGTCGCCCGCGTGGGTTTTCAGACGGTCCCAGTCGGTCGGGCCTTCCAGAAGCAGCATCAGCGCGTCGGCGTCGACGGCGCGCGACAATTTGGATGCCACGTCGATCACCGTCTCGAATTGCTCGGTGAATCGAAGTGTTCTCACGGCAGGAGGCCATCTGTGGTTAAGGACAGAGAACGAGACATCCCGGGCACGCGCAGCAAGAGACCCAGATGCCGGAAGGAAGCAAGTCGTGGCCGGCAGCGTCCGCAGAACAACGCCCGCCGAACAACGACTTTACCCATCCGCGAATCGGGTAGCCGCAATGGTAAGGATTTTGACGGGCGACGGCAACGCCAAGAAATGTTGGCTCGTCACGGGTCACTCTCTGCTGCGACGAGCCATCGAACGACACACTCCAGTCGCAGGCCCTATTCCCGCACGGTCTCGACCGGCAACGTGGCTTGCAGCACGGCCTCTTCATCGGGGCCGCTGACCAGGCTCTGCGGCCAGGCCGGCCCGGAGTTCTGGAACACGCGGTTATGGTAAATAGCCAGGGAGTGAAGGCCGTGGCCCAGGGGCCCGATTTCCCACGTGTGCTTGCTGTTTTTCAGGAGCAGGTTCGAGAGATAATCCACGACCTTGACCGTCCGCGGGTCGCGCAACTCGTCGTCGGACAGCGAAAACGCGATCCACTCCAGAATATGGCCGCTGGTCTTCAGCCGACGGTCGATATCCTGGCTATCGCCGCGACGCGTGAACCACTCGGTGCTGAAGCTGCCGTCCGGGTTTTGCATTCCGAACGTGTAGCGATGGTAGTCTTGCACGAACGTCTGGGCCCGGCGGAACTCGCCGACCATCGGCTTGCCACGCTGGATCCGCTTGTTGACGGCGTAGCTGAAACCCATCAGGCGATGCGTGCCGCCGCAGGCCGCCCCACGAATCGGCTGTTTCAGCTCTTCGCGAATCAGGCGCTGGATCGACCATTGCTGGCCGTCGCGGGTCGTCCATTCGGCGTCGGAATCCAAATAATGCATCAGCGAGATGAGCTTGAAGGTCAGCTCCTCGCCGGCCACGCACGTTTCTTTCTCGTGTTCGATGAGATCGGCCAGGGTAAAGTTCTTGCCGCTGACCATCAGCGGGTAGTCGGATTTGACGTGCGACTGCGCCAGGATCGCAAGGAATTGTCCGGCGTGGCCCTGCACGCCCACGCCGCGGCGGGCGTCGACCTTGTCGCGATTCACGAACAGCATCCGCTCGCCGGCACAGGGATTGTTGAAACACATCCAGCCCACGGCATTGACCCGTTCGCCGGCCGGCCCGCCCTTGAACAGCCGCGTGTCGACTCCATAGGCGATAATCGCGTGCATCACTTCCCAGGGCGTGTTGTCGCGGGTGTTCTGATGCCGCGGGTAATACATCGTCAGGGCCGCTCGGATCTGCTTGCCCAGAGCGTCCATTTCCGGCGAAAGCTGGTTGGAGGGACTTGGCGAAGCGGAATCGGTCTTGTCGGCAGCGTCGGAGTCACTGTCGCTCGCGGAGTCACTCTCATTGGGGGCCGCCGGCGCGCCATCGAGCTTAAGGCGGATCGACGTGTCCTGTTCCTTCTCGGTGGCCGGGGTCGAAGGGCGGCTGGCCTGGAGGGTAACGGCCCATGCCGAACCGTTCGGTGAGCCATAGACCGACTGGATATCGAAATCGGCCGGATCGAGCTCGCCGCCGCCCAGGATGCCGGTCGCACAAGCACATGCTAAGGAGACAATAACACTCGCCGCAGGCCACAAACTTCGCCGGATCGAACCGTTCATCAGAAACTCCTCAGCCACCCTAAAGCGGACGCGATGCTCTCGCGCCCTGCGTATCATGAATATACTCAAGCCAGGGCTGCCCCGGTTGCCAGTGCCCGGATGCAAGCTGCCTGACGGAGTTATGATATCGGATCGAATGGCAGCGCTCTTTGGCGGCGCCGACGCTTTCCTAAACGTGCGGAAAGTGGCAGTTTTGCCGCGCCGACTGAGAAACCAGTACGGCTTGTGCCGGTTGACGAAACCGGTCGCTTAGAATCGCTTAGAACAAGGTGCGCCGAACGCGTTCGGCGACGCTCACCTCGGGCTTGTCGGATTTTCCGGTCTGCGCGTATTGGCGCCAGGCCTGCACGTCGTTGCCGTAGTCGCGGCCGCTGACCGCGATCAGCGACTCGCGCGCATTCGCTTGCATGGCCGGGTCGGGATCGATGATCGCTTCGGACAGCGGAAGCAGCGCCGCGGCATCGCCCGTTTGGCCCAGCGCCCGCACGGCGGCGATCCGTACGTCGAAATTCGTGTCGCTGCCGATCAAGCGGGTCAATTCCGTCACGGCTCCCTTGTCTCCGCGAATTCCCAGGCACACGCAGGCCGTGCGCCGAGTTTCGATGTCGCTATCGTTCAGGGCCCCTACGACCACCGCGCCGGCCGCGGTCTGCGGGTAGACGGCCAGGGTGCGCAATAACTTGCGGCGCAGAATCGGGTCGCTCTCATTCTGGTATTCCGTCGCCAGGGTGGCGACCATCTGCTCCTGCTCAGCGGGCGGCTGCTTCGGCGCGGCCTTGGCGAGCTTCTTTAATTCTTTGATGCGGTCCGCCGGGGTCTTGATGTTGAGCACCTGCTCTGGAGTGCGGAACATCAGCCGCGATCCGAACGAGGTAAAGCGGTCGGCCGTTTCGGCGCAGCCCGAGCAAATGGCCAAACCAAGACAAAACACCAGCACCGCCAAGTTATGAACCGGGCCCTGCATGCGCGCTCAGAGGGGGCAAGAGATGAAGAGGCTGAATCGAGATCCGAAATGTCAGGGCGGACTTTTAGCAAATCCCCCGGCGGCACTCCAGACGAATCGAGCCAAAAAGGCCGCTCGTCGGCACGCACATCCAGGCTGCTAGCACCGCGCCCCAATCGCCCGAAACGGCCAGCTTCGCCGTATGTTCGTGACAGAAGAAAGGCCAAGAACGAACTGTCTGCCGCTGGCCGGGGCTCGAGAAGTCGCCCGTTTAACGCGGGGGTCGGCGTGCTATGATTGGGATACGTGAACGCAATCTGGCCATTTCCCTGCCATCGCGATCCACTGGCCGCAAAGCGACTTGTCGCCTGCGCGGTTTTGATCTCGATTTTCTTTGCCCAGTCGCTATTTGCGCTGGAACATGTCACGCTGCGCCGCGACGGCCGCGAGCAGACCGTTTCCGGCCAGGTCGTCGTCACGGCCGAGGACGGCGGGCTGCTATTGATGGCCCGTGACGGCACGCTGTGGACGGTCGAGCCCGAGCAACTCGTCTCGCGCAAGCAGGACGACGAGCCGTTTCGGCCGTTTTCGCGCGACGAGTTGGCGCGTCAGTTGATCGCCGAACTGCCGCCGGGCTTCGAGACTTATTCGACGCACCATTACCTGATCTGCTACAACACCTCGCGCGAGTATGCCGTCTGGTGCGGCGCGCTGTTTGAGCGGCTGTACAAGGGATTTGCGAATTTCTGGACTCGCAAGGGCATGAAGCTGCACGAGCCCGAGTTTCCGCTCGTGGCCGTGGTCTTCAATTCGGCCGAGTCCTACTCGGCTTTCGCCCGCGGCGAATTGGGCGGCGCGCCCGAGTCGATCATCGGCTACTACAGCCTGCGCAGCAATCGGATCACGATGTACGATCTGACCGGGGTCGAGGCCTTGCGCAGCGCCGGCGATCGGCGCGGTTCGGCGGCGCAAATCAATCGCATGCTGGAGCGGCCCGAGGTCGAGCAACTCGTGGCCACGATCATTCACGAGGCCACGCATCAGATCGCTTTCAACAGCGGGCTGCAAACCCGCTACGCCGACATTCCCCTGTGGGTCAGCGAGGGAATCGCGGCATTCTTTGAAACTCCCGACTTGCGCAGCGCCAAGGGCTGGCGCACGATCGGCGCGATCAACGACAACCGGTTGAATCGTTTTCGCGACTACTTGCACGAGCGGCCGTCGGCCTCGCTCAAGTCGCTGGTTTCCGACGACAAGCGGATTCGCGACACGCGGCAATCGCTCGATGCCTATGCCGAAGCCTGGGCCCTGAACTATTACCTGATTCACCACCACCCCAAGCAATACGTGGCCTACTTGCAGATGTTGTCGCGCAAGGAGCAACTGCTGTGGGACGATCCGGCCGCGCGGCTGAAGGAGTTTCAGGAAGCATTCGGCGATAATTTGGGCCAACTGGACGGCGATTTTCTCCGCCAGATGCAGAAGGTTCGCTGAGCGGAAACTGCCTTCCAAACTCACTCATTTCATCCCGCACGGCACTTTCTTGCCAACGTGCATGCGGGTTATAATCGAGGCACGTTGCACGCTCACGCGCCTCGATGTCCCCGCTTTATCCTGCCCCGAGGAAACCCGCCATGAACGTTGAGAATTCGCCCGCGGAGAACCGGCCCACGTCTCGCCGAGATTTCCTCAAGGCCTCGACCACGGCCGTCGTCGCCGGCGCCCTAACCAGCCAATTGGCGATCCAGCGCTCGGCTCATGCCGCCGGCAGCGATCTGCTCAAGATCGGGCTGATTGGATGCGGCGGCCGCGGCACCGGCGCCGTGGGCAATGCCTTTGCGGCCGACTCCAACTGCCGGCTCGTGGCCATGGCCGATGCGTTCCCCGACTCCGTGCAAAAAAGCATGTCGGAACTGAAGAAGGCGGCCCCCGAGCGCGTGGCCGTCGAGCCCGATCATTGCTTTTCCGGCTTCGACGCCTACCAGCAACTGCTGGCCACCGACGTGGACGTGGTGATTCTGGCGACGCCGCCCCATTTTCGACCAGCCCATTTGAAGGCCGCGATCGCCTCGGGCAAGCACGTGTTCTGCGAAAAGCCGGTCGCCGTCGACGCCCCCGGCGTGCGCAGCGTGCTGGAGACAACCGAGGAAGCCCGGAAAAAGAATCTGTCGATCGTCTCCGGTCTTTGCTACCGCTACGATCCGCCGAAGCAGGAGCTGATCAAACGGGTTCACGACGGCGCGATCGGCGATATCCTGACCATGCAGGTCAGTTACAACACCGGCACGCTCTGGCACAAGGGCCGGCAACCCGCCTGGAGCGAAATGGAGTACCAGCTTCGCAACTGGCTGTATTTCACCTGGCTCTCCGGAGATTTCAACGTCGAGCAGCACGTACACAGCCTGGACAAAGCCGCCTGGGCCATGCACGACGAACCGCCCCTTCAAGCCACGGGCCTGGGAGGCCGGCAAGTTCGCGTCGAAGAGCAATGGGGCAACATCTTCGATCATTTCTCCGTGGTCTACGAATACGCCAACGGGGTCAAGCTGTTTGCCCAGTGCCGACAGATGGCCGGCTGCTCGGTCGACGTCTCGGATCACCTGATTGGCAACAAGGGTTCGGCC
This sequence comes from Planctomycetia bacterium, assembly GCA_031400775.1. Classification (GTDB taxonomy): domain Bacteria; phylum Planctomycetota; class Planctomycetia; order Pirellulales; family PALSA-1355; genus PALSA-1355. The sequence goes on from JANNQN010000381.1 coordinate 8,447, forward strand.
GAAATGATGCGGGCCACGATCGAAGGGCCGCAGGCCTGGCGCTATCGCGGCGGCAAACCGAACATGTACGAAGAAGAGCATCGGGCTCTGTTCGCCGGCTTGCGAACCGGCAATCCGCTCAACAACGGCGTGTACATGGCCCGCAGCACCATGCTGGCGATCATGGGCCGAATGGCCAGCTACACGGGTCAGACGCTCACTTGGGACCAATGCCTGAACTCGACCGAGGATTTGACGCCGGCGAAGTACGAATGGGCCGAGATGCCCCTGCCGCAAGTGGCCAAGCCGGGCCTGACGCGGTTCGTCTAGACGCCGCGTGCCGATTGCTCTCGGGTCGTGCAAATTGGGTGCCTGATGTCATGTGCGAATCGTCGGATCGGGAGATAGATATGGACGCGCGATTCGATCGAGCGCTGTTGAGAGCAATCCAAGAAACTCTCATGGAGGAATGGGACCCAATCGGAGTTAAAGGGATCCCAGAAGCGAGCGACGAATACGATTCGCAAGCCTTGCGCATTTATTCCTATCTGAATTCCGGCTGGAGCGCTGACGTTATTGCCGTCTATTTGCAGGAGACTGAGAACATTGATATGGGATTGACCGAGGTGCGGTGCGATTCATGCCTGGCCGTCGCACGGCGGCTTCTCGAGATTTGGCGGAAACACAACGCAGCCTAAGTCGGCCGTCGGCGGCAACCGATCAGCCTGCTCGCAGGTTGGCTTCGACTCGGCGAATGGTCTCTTCCAGGCTGAGCGAGCCGCAGGCCAGCTTGAGCGGCGAGGTGTCGCTCATCCAAGATTCGATCTTCTTCTGCGCCGAGATCACGGTGCTGTGGCTGCGGCGGCCGAAGTAGGAGCCGATCTCGCTCAACCCGGCCCGCGTGTGCTTGCGGGCCAGCCACATTGCCAGCATCCGCGGATAACAGACCGTGCGCGTCTTGCCGCTGGATTGCAGACTTTT
>JANNQN010000382.1:0-16709 GCA_031400775.1 Planctomycetia bacterium
GTCTCCCGCCGCGAACGTACTGGAGGTTGGAACGGCGTCGCGATCACCTGGAGTGAGATTCCGCGGATCACCGGACGGGGCACCGTCTTTTACCGGCACGACAAACAAGTGCTGCCGCTTGCCCTCGACCCAGGAATCCCAATGACGATAGAACAGCCGGTCGAAGACGCGGACCTTGACCGGATTCTTCTCGGCTTCCTCTTTATGTTTCTTGTTGGCCGCGTTGCTCTCGGCATACGGCTTGTCGGAAAACTCGGGCCGTACCGTCGACACGAAGGCGATACTCTTGCCGTCGGGCGACCAGATGCCGCCGCGGGCCTCGCTGGCGATCGTGGTCAACTGCCGGGCTTCGCCCCCGGCGAGGTCGATGACCCACAATTGCCAATCGCCCGAGCGGTTCGACTCGAAGAGGATTTTTTTGCCGTCGGGACTGAAGCGGGGGTGCCGGTCGTTTTTCGGCCCGCCGGTGAGTTGTCGCGGCGTTCCGCTCTCGGTCGGCGCGAGCCAGATCGTCGCGGCGCTCGAGTTCTTCGCCAGGTCGACGGTCGTCACGACATAGGCCACGCTGCGGCCGTCGGGGCTGATCTGCGGATCCGCCAAGCGGCGCAGGGCGAACATGTCGTCGAGGGTCAGGGGACGGGTCGCTCCGATAGCGGGAGTGGCCAGCGACGACAAAGTCAGCGAGAACAATAAAGCGAAGGCAAAGCCGATCCGCATGGCAACTCCTCGAAGATGAAACATCGGATGAATCAGCGGCGAGCGACAATTGGCACATTGTAAACACCGGGCACGCCAATCCGCTAGAACTACACCCGACGTAAACGATGGCCGGCCGCACATGACATTGCGCATGACGTCGCGGCGGGCCGCCAGCGTGGGTAAGGTCAAAGTCGCTTCATTTGTCTGCTAACCCGCGCTGGCAACGCGGTACCTGCCGTAACCCTGTGGAGATGTCAGTTTTCAGTGGAAATCGAGCCAATCGCGTATGATGAACGGCTCAATCATCCGGCGCTAATGTCACACTCGAAGGAGTCGCCCAATTATGGCAATCGCTTGGCGCGATACTTTGAAAACATTGTTACCTCAATTTGAGGCTCGCGCATGCAAATCTCAAAGCTTGCACCACATATTCGTTGAAGTGGCGGAGGACGAGCCAGACAAGTCACGTGGCCCGAGTTGGTTTTCACGATCTTCCAAGAATCCGTCGATGGTCGACGGAAAGCCAAAATACGGAAAATGGGACTGGTGTTCGTTTGGCGGATTACCCGGTGTCGAGATCGGATTTCGCGAGCCATTGGCTGACGAACGATTTGACGAATCTAATTTGAAGCACACAGTTCGCGATGGCTCCGGGGTTGTGCGCGCAGTCAAGATCGCGGTGAAACACAGACACGGATACTTCTGTGGTACGCCATCAGAGGAAGCCAGTGCCTTTGAATCACTTGCAACAGCAGGCGCCATCGCTCTAGCCGGAGCGAGCGACCTCGGCGAACACTTCCTGGCGCCAGACCTTTCCGACTTGTTCCGTACGCCCAGGGGCGGTGCCCGATACATCTTTGGCGAGGTTCCAGCAGTCCCCGATCACTTTGTCGCCCAAGGATGGAATGCCGGTGTCATAAGCTTTAAACACGGCGTATTGATTGATTTGCCGATTTCCGAGAAGGCTCCTGGTGCAGGTCATTGGACAGTATTGCTTCATCGTTTGGGTTGGCGACGTATGGCAGGGTCCGCCTTGCTGGCCGAACGATATGCCTGGCACGAAAACGTCGAGATCGCCTGGGATATGCTCTCGCAGGACTGGTCTCGGTATTCAGAGCAACTAACCAAGCAGTTTGCCAGCATATCAAAAGAATCTTACTACTCCGTTCTTGGGACAAAGGATACGCCGCTAGACGTGAACCTCGCATCTGCCTTTGCAATCCAAATGTTATTGGCGGACTTGTCCCCTGCGATGTCGATCAATCGGACAGGGATCGAGTCGCAAACTGACTATTCTCGAGAAAAATGGAAGTGCTGTACGCCCCGCCCGCAGCGAACGTTAGCGCGGGAAGCAATATCCGACGCTTTTCAACCGCACGTAGGCATTCTGGTTGCAACCGAGATTGAGCGGCAAGCCGTCCTGAAGAAGATGCTTCCGCCAAAAAAAAGGCGAAACATTCTCCGTGTTCACTCAGGAAGCAACACGTATTTCCTTGGCCGACTTGGCGTTACCGACATAGTTCTGTGCATGGCTGCAATGGGATCCGTTGGCAGGGACTCGTCTGCATTAGTAACGAGCGAAATGTTGGTGTCGTGGAACCTTCCGGCTGTGATAATTGTTGGGATCGCCTTTGGAAAGGACGCGACAAAGCAAGAAATTGGAAACGTGTTAGTGTCGGACAGAATCATCTCCTATGAACCGCAACGAATCGGCCAAGCCGCGACCGAGTATCGCGGCCGTGAATTGTCGGCTGGCGGAGTGCTTCTGAATCGATTCCGCAACGCTCTAGGTTGGAATTTCACTACGCCGAATGGGCGCAAGTGTGGATTACAGATCGGGCCGATTTTGTCCGGAGAGAAGCTTGTTGACAACGCCGACTTCAAGCGAATGCTCTTTGATCAATTTCCCACTGCAATCGGCGGCGAGATGGAAGGAGCCGGCGGCGCTGCAGCCGCTGAACGAAATAAACGTGAGTGGATTGTCGTCAAGGCAATTTGCGATTGGGGGGACGGCACAAAAACGAATCACCACCAAGAATTTGCGGCAGCGTCGTCCGTACACCTCGTTGAGCACGTGCTGAATCAGTCGGGCTCGCTGGATTCGCTTATAAAGCGAGACGGGAACGGCTGACGATCGCACGTCGACGGTCCAGCAGTGCCGACTTTCGGAGACTTCTTCGACGTCGCGCATCTCTCATTTTGAGCGTGTCCGGGCCATCCAGTGGCATGGTTGCGGGTTGAATTAAGCATCGCGACTCGTTCATTTGGCATGGACGGTGAGATCTTGCGGCCTTGGTTGGATCGATCGCCAATTGACCATGCAAAAAAAGGCTTGGAGAGGCCGGCGCCGCGGGACTACAATGCACGCGGCGCCGGTCGCGATTTCAGCGGAGCGGCCGACGCTTGCAGGCGCGATCCGAAGGCGGAGCAGTCCATGTTCTCAATCTGGCAATCTGACGCCGACAAGCGAACATTCGAGCGCCGCACGCTGCTCAAGGTGGGCTCGCTGGCCTTGGGTGGTTTTTCGCTCTCGGACTATCTTCGCTACGCCGCCCAGGCGGGCGCGCCCAAGCCGCCCGCCGACACGGCCGTGATCCACGTATTCATGGGGGGCGGGCCGAGCCACATCGACACGTGGGATCTCAAGCCCCAGGCCCCGGCCGAACTCCGCGGCGAGTTTCGCCCGATCTCGACCCGGCTGCCGGGCGTGCAGATCTCGGAGCATTTGCCGCACCTGGCCGGCGCGCTCGACCGCGTGGCGCTGGTGCGCTCGGTGGCCCACGCCAATGCCGGCCATCTGCCCGCCTCGCACTGGATGATGACCGGCTATCAGCCCGCGCCGGCCACGACCTCGAATGTGAACCCCTATGCCGGGGCCATTGTCTCGAAAGTGCGCGGGCCGAACGCGGCGGGCATGCCGGCCTATGTCAGCATTCCGCGGCGGCAGTTGCTGGGAGCGGCGGCTTACCTGGGCCCGGCCTACAATCCGTTCACGACCGAAAGCGATCCGAACTCGCCGACGTATGCCGTGCAGAATTTGAATTTTCCCAAGGGCATGAACGCCGCGCGGCTGCACGACCGTCAGGGACTGTTGCGCGAGCTCGACCGGGTGAAGAGCGACATCGAGCGCAGCGGCGAACTGGCCGGCGTGGACAAGTTCTCGCGCGACGCGCTGGACATCATCACCAGCTCCCGCGCCCAGCAGGCGTTTGACATCAGCCGAGAACCGGCCGCGACCCGCGATCGCTACGGTCGCACGCAAGCCGGGCAGGGGTGTCTGCTCGCGCGGCGTCTGGTCGAAGCCGGCGTGACGTTCGTCACCGTTCTCTCCGGCGGCGAATGGGACACGCACGTGAACAACTTCGCAACGCTCAAAAACAAGTCGCTGCCCCCGATCGATCGAGCGCTGGCCGGACTGGTGACGGATTTGCACGAGCGGGGGCTCGACCGCCGGGTGCTGCTGCTGGTCTCGGGCGAGTTCGGCCGCACGCCCTCGATCAATGCCCAGGCCGGCCGCGATCATTGGCCCGGCGCGTTTTCGGTGCTGTTCGCAGGCGGCGGGCTGAAAGTAGGACAAGTCATCGGCGCCACCGACGAACGGGCCGCGCATCCCACGACGCATCCCTATTCGCCGGGCGACGTGTTGGCCACGGTCTACAATTTCCTGGGCATCGACACCACGCGCGAGTTCCAGGACCGCAGCGGCCGGCCGATCCGCATCCTCGGCGAAGGCACGCCGATCGCCGAATTGCTCGCCTGATCACGATCACGTTCCGCGCGAACAGCGTGTCCACGGATGACACAGCTACGAGCGAGGGTCACAGAGAATACGGAGAATTTGTAACACTCCCCCTCTTTGTCCTCTGTGACCTCTGTGGCTATCTGCCTTCGTAATCTGCTGCCAGCGGATCATTTGTTGCTGGCAGGCGGATCGAACGGGAATACGCGGTTCCAGTCGTTCTTCATGCTGATCACCAGCCAGCCCCGTTTCTTGGCTTCGGCCATCAGGGCGTCGGAGAACGTGCCGACGCGCGAGCTGGCGCCGTAGGCGTATTCCCGCTGGGCATCGTCGTGGTGTACGAGCATCATCAACCGCGTGCCCGCGCCGGCCTGGGTCCACTCGAGCATTTCCTGATCGCCGGTCGAGTTGCCGAAGGCCGCACGGGGCCGACGGCCGATCATGAGATTGATGCCCACCGGCTTGCCGCCGCGGTCGTCGATCAACAGCGCCGCAGGTAGCTTGACCAGCTCAGGCTTGCCCTCCTTGTCGTATTCGAACTTGACCTTGCCGGCCGAACCGATGACCTGTTCGGGTGGAATGCCGTACATCTGCTCGGCAAACACGCGGACAAAGTCCTGCCCGCCGCCGGTCACGATATAGGTTTTGTAGCCGCTGACACGCAAGTAGCGCAGCACTTCGAGCATCGGCTGATAGGCCAGTTCTGTATAGGGCCGCTTGAAGCGCGGGTGCCGCGCCGTCGCGAGCCACTCTTTGGCGAGGGCCTGAAAGGCTTCGACCGTGATGCCACCATGCGTTTCGGCAAACACCTTTTCGAAGTCGGTGGCACTGAAGCGGGCCATCGTCTCGCGATCGCCCAGCAGGACCGAGCGGAACGGCTCGGTGGTTTTCCAATCGGGATGCGAGGCGGCAAGGGCCTTGACGCGATCGAACGCAAACACGACTTGCGTGTACATCGGCTGCTCGACCCACAGCGTGCCGTCGTTGTCGAACGTGGCGATGCGCTCCTCGAGCGGCACGAACGCGGGGCTTTCTTTGTCGGTCGTGGCGCGGACCAGCGCCACCACGGATTGCTTCGCGGCCCCTTCGTTCCACGAAGGCAGGGGATCGACGGTCTCGGCGGCGTGGCAGGGGATCGCGGCAACGAAGCAGAGAAAGAAAAATGCAAAAGTCGTAAACTGTCGGGTCCGCGTCATGGTCCGTTCTCGCCGCCTGGGGTTGGCCTCGCTGGCCGGTGATCCTACCTGCCGGACAGGTTGCCGGCAAATTTCGTCCGCTGGAACAAAAGTAGTAGCCGTCGGCGGCGAATCAACGCGAACCGGGCGCCGCTTCGCGCAATCAACTCAAGCTCGCCGCCGCAACTGGTCGATGCACATTCTGCCTGCGCGCTCGTGCGCGGGTCCTATCTTGCTAGCAGCCGCCCCCTGGCAATTCACGTTTTGGCGATGCTAGCGCGTTCTATATCTTCAAGTACTCGTCCCGTCGAAACGCATCGAGGCGCGCCCCTATGAAAGCCGCTCTGTCGCTGGGTATCGGTTGTTTGCTGGCGCTATTCGTGGGTTGTGCCAGTACCAAGAGCTCGGACACGGCCCGGACCGGCATCGAGCAGTTGCTCATCTCGAGCGCCACCGACCAGGCGCTCGACAAGGTGAACTTCGAGCCTATCCGCAACGCCAAGGTGTTCGTCGAGACCAAGTATCTGGATTGCGTGGACAAGAACTATATCATCGTCAGCCTGCACCAGCGGCTGCTGCGCAACGGCTCGACGCTGGTCGACAAGGCCGAAGATGCCCAGGTGATTCTCGAAGTCGGCAGCGGCGCGGTGGGCACCGACCGCCAGGAATTCTTCGTCGGCACGCCGCAAATTCCGTTGCCGCCGCCGTCGCCGATCTCGATTCCCCGGCTCGAGCTGTTCACACGCACCCGGGCGATGGGCACGGCCAAGTTGACCGTGCTGGCCTACGACGCCAAGACGCGGCTGCCGGTGGTCGACTCGGGCACGACCTTGGCCCGCGCCGATTACAAGCAGTGGAACGTGCTGGGCGCGAGCCCCGTCGTCAGCGGGCGCATTCCCGCCGAACTGGCCGCCGCCACCGGCGAGCGCGAGACCGCGGTGCCGGTGCCGTTCGTGGCCAGTGGTCGCACAAACACCGTGCGCTAAGCGCCTTGCCCGCCGCTCTTGTCGAGTAAATCCGGCAGGGGTAGGCTGTAGCTGCGCCGCCCACCGGTCGGATTCAAAAAAGAGCGCGGGCGAAGCTCACTTTCCCACACCGTCGAGCGTCACGTGGTCGACTCGGGCTCCTCGCAATCGAAAGGTCGCAACACCTCGGTCCGGAAGGTGCGGTCGTTCTTTGGGCTGGCCGGTCGCCCGACGTTGAGCCGCGGATTACTGCGCCGCAGCCTGTGGGTCGCACCGGTGCTGGCCCTGATCGGCCTGGCGTTCGCCGGCACCTGGATCCGCTCGCAGATGGAAACCGCGCTGCGATTACAGCAGGAGAGCCAACTGCTGACGCTGCTCAAGGCCGATCTGGCGGCGCTCGAGCTGTGGACCGACGGGCAAAAGGATTACGTCGATGCGGTCACCGACACGCCGATCGTCCACAAGCAAATCCTGGAATTGGTCGAGCTAGCCGAGGACGAATCGATTACCAAAGCCGCGCTGCTGCAGTCGCCGCAACGAGCCGAGCTCGAAGCGGCGCTGAAAAACTGGCTGGACGATCCCGAGTACGCCGGCTACGTCGTGCTCGACAAGACCGGCCGCGTGCTCTCGTCCAACGAGGACAGCCTGATCGGTCTGCGGCCCGCCACCGGGTATCTGGATCTGACCAAGACTGTTCTCAGCAATGGCCCCCTGGTCACTCCGCCGTTCCTGTCGACCGCGATTTTGACCGACGAATGGGGCAATGCTACCGCCGGCGTTCCCACGATGTTCGCCGCAGCGCCGGTCAAGAAAGACGGCCAGAGCGTGGCCGTGCTCGGCTTTCGCATACGCCCGAACGAGGACTTTACCAAAATTCTGAACGTGGCCCGGATTGGCGAAACCGGCGAAACCTATGCCTTCAACCAGTCCGGGCTACTGCTTTCCAGCAGCCGTTTCCTCGATCAATTGCAGGAGATCGGTCTGCTGCCGTATCAGCCGCAGGTTCGCTCCGCGCTCAACGTCGAGCTTCGCGATCCGGGGGTGGATATGACCACCGGGGCCCGGCCGCACTTGCCGCGCCCGCAACAACCGTTGACCGTCATGGCGGCCGACGCAATCGAAACGCGGCCGACGGCCGAGAATCCGCACTTTAACGTCGAGGGCTATCGCGACTACCGGGGCGTGGAAGTGATCGGCGCGTGGGCCTGGTTGCCGCAATACGGATTTGGCGTGACGACGGAAGTCGACAAGGCCGAGGCCTTTCGGCCGCTCTACATTCTGCGGGCCGCCTTTTGGACTTTGTTCGGATTGCTGGCGGCCGTGGCGCTGTTGCTATTGGGCGTGACCTTCATGGCGCGGAGGATCGAACGCAAAATGCGCGACGCCGTCATCGCGGCCGGCAAGTTGGGCCAGTACGCACTTGAGGAAAAAATCGGCGAGGGGGGCATGGGCAGCGTTTACCGCGGTCGGCATGCGATGCTGCGCCGCCCCACGGCGATCAAGTTGCTCGAGCCCTCCAAGACCACCGACGTGTCCATCGAGCGGTTCGAGCGCGAGGTCCAGCACACCAGCCAGCTCAATCATCCCAACACGATCACGATCTACGACTACGGCCGCACCGACGAGGGCGTGTTCTACTACGCCATGGAATATCTGCAAGGCATGTCCTTGCAGTCTCTGGTCGAAGATTTCGGACCGCAGCCGGATGGCCGCGTGATCCATATTCTGCTGCAAGTTTGCGGATCGCTGGTCGAGGCCCACACGCAGGGTCTCATCCACCGCGATATCAAGCCGGCCAATATCATGCTCACCGAGCGCGGCGGCGTGCGCGACTACGTGAAGCTGCTCGACTTCGGTTTGGTGAAAGCCGTCGACACGCGAAAGCAGCGCAGCCTGACCGCCGCCGACGCCATCACGGGCACGCCGCTGTACCTTCCGCCCGAGGCTATTCAGGGAGACGTCGAGGCCACCGATGCCCGCAGCGATTTGTATTCGCTGGGCGGCGTGGCTTACTTCCTCTTGACCGGCCAGGCCGTGTTCGAAGGGGGCAGCATCATGGATGTCATTCGGCTGCAGGTCGAAGGCACGCCGATTCCGCCATCGAAACGCCTGGGAAGGCCGATTATCCCCGAGCTCGAGCAATTGATCCTCAAGTGCCTGGCGAAGGATCCCGACGACCGTCCGCAAAGCGCCGCCGAGATTGTCGAGGTGTTGTCGCAATGCGTGCCCCGGATGCCTTGGACCGTGTCGGATGCCAATCTCTGGTGGCAGCAGTATGACAGCCGTTCTCTGGCGGCGACCGCGACGCAACCGGTCGCCGTGGGCGGCACGCTGGGTGGCGTGGCCGATACGGCGGTCAAGCGCACCCTGTGAATCGTTCCACGCCCGAAGAGTCGCCGCGACACATGGATGCCGAACACTCGCGACTGCGGCGCTGGCAAGTTCTGACCGTCCTGTTGATGGTCGTCGGCTACACGGGCTGCTATCTCTGCCGGTCGAACTTTTCGGTCACGCTCAACCTGATCGCCGACGACCTGGTCGGCCAGGGATACGATGCGGAAAGCGCGCGCGTCGCCCTGGGATGGGTGGCTTCGCTGGGCACGTTGGCCTATGCCTTGGGAAAGTTCGTCACCGGTAGTCTGGCCGACCTGCTCGGCGGGCGAAGAAATGTCCTCACCGGCATGCTGGCCTCGGTGATCTTCACGTTGATGTTCGCCGCCGGCGGCGCGCTACCTCTGTTCACGATCGCCTGGATTGGCAATCGGGCCGTGCAATCGCTGTGCTGGACCGGCATGGTCAAAATTACGGGCAAATGGTTTTCCTACTCCGCCTACGGCACCGCGATGGGCGTGGTCAGCTTGAGCTACCTGTTTGGCGACGCGGCCGCGCGCTGGTTCATGGGCCTGCTGCTGGAGCCAGGAGTCGTGACCGCTGCCGGCTTGAGCTGGCGCCAGGTCTACGTCGTGGCCGCGCTTGCGTTGTTTGTCTTTTTCGTGCTCGACTGGCTGTGGTTGAAAGAGTCGCCGCGAGCGATCGGTCAAAGCGAGCCGCCGCCCAACCCATTGAACGTGTATGGCGACGCCGACGACGCCGAGCGGCCCTCGTCGCTTGCCAGTCTCTTGATTCCGCTGGTCACGAATCCGCAATTTCTGGTCGTGTGCCTGTTGTCGTTGGGGCTGACGCTATTGCGCGAGACGTTTGGTATCTGGTCTCCCACGTATTTCGCCGAAGCCGTGGGCTCGTCGAGCGCGGATGCCGCCTATCAGAGCGCGTTGTTTCCGCTGTTGGGCGGTTCGTCGGTGTTGGTGGCCGGTTGGCTCGGCGATCGGCTCGGTCCCAGCGGCCGCGCCTTGGTCATTCTGGCCGGCTGCTCGCTCACCGCCGTGGTGTTGTGGATTCTGGGTAACGCGAGTTTTGCGGTCGGGTCGCTGGCGCCGGTGTGGCTGGTGGGGCTGGTCGGATTTCTGATGCTCGGTCCCTACTCGTATCTGGCCGGCGCTATCTCGCTCGACCTGGGCGGAAAGCAGGGAGGCGCGACGGCATGTGGATTGATCGACGGCGTCGGGTATCTTGGTGGAATCCTGGCCGGAGGGAGCGTCGCCCGTTTGAGCGTCGAATACGGTTGGCACGGAGCGTTCAAGGCCCTGGCCGGCGTGGCCCTGTTGTCCAGCGTCGGGGCCGCCATGTTTCTCTACCTGCAACGCAGCCGGGTGCGAAGATGACCGCGAAGATGAACATCGTCGACGAGATTTGCGATCTGTTCGCCACCCGGGGACACGCCGCCTACGTGGGCGAGCCCGTCTCGCAATTGGAACACGCCTTGCAGGCGGCCCATCACGCCGAACAATCGGGCGCCTCGCCCGCTCTTGTCACGGCTGCCCTGTTGCACGACATCGGCCATCTGATTCACAAGCTGCCCGAGGATGCCGCCGAGCAGGGCATCGACACCCGGCACGAGCAACTCGGGCAGGCCTGGCTGGCGCGGTACTTTGGCCCCCAGGTGACCGAGCCGATCCGCCTGCACGTGCCGGCCAAGCGCTATCTGTGCGCCATCGACGCCGAATATCTCGGCCAGCTTTCACCGGCCTCGCTGCACAGTCTGAAACTGCAAGGGGGGCCGCTCGACGAAGCCGGGCAAAAACAGTTCGAGGAGAATCCTCACTATCGCGAGGCCGTCGCCCTGCGCCGCTGGGACGACCTGGCCAAGATACCGGGCATGCAAGTGGCCGGCCTGGATCATTATCGACCGGCACTGACCAGCGCTTTGTCCTCGGAATAGGTAGCGATCGGATTCGGCCGACTGGTACGCGGGTGGCCCCGACAAGTGTCGGCCCTCGCGCAGAGGGCCTTTGAATGACGCGCGGGCGCCCCCGCAAGGTGGATTACTGTCTTAGCCATTTTCTTAGCACGCGCGCAATGCTGCCTGGGAAAGAAAAAGTTTTGCGCGCCGCCGCCCTTGCTGGCAGGGCCGAGGCTGTTCTTGACGCAAAGTAAACGGAAACGCGTGCCTCGGTGCAAGACACGGCGGCGCACGGGACAAAGCCACCCCGAAAACGGGACTATGCCGCCCGAAATCGGTCCAGCAAGACATCCGTCGGCGCTCAAGCGTTGACCCCGCTTGCAGTGCCCGTCTTGCCGGTTAGCGGCTTCTGACTCGGCGCGACCGCGTACCGCCCGCCGGGACTAGCCTCGTCCCTACGGCCCGAACGGAGAGAAGACGACCGGTTTGCAGCGCACAGCTCGAATGCCGGCCGGGGAAGAACGGCTCCCAGTCCGACCCATAACCACCTATTGCCGCCTCTCAGTCCGAATCAGCTAACGGGCATTATCCCAAAGGTGGTGGCCTGATTTCTAGTGGGTTTTAACAACCGGCCAATTCTCCCAGGTCTGCGTCGTGTCGTCGTGCCGTCGTGGCAGTAAAAAAACGAGGACAAAAAACCACAACGGCACAACGGCACGGAGCACGGAAGAAGGAACTCGATATTTGGGTGCCACTCTGCGCCGTTAACCCTTGAATGCAACCCTTTCAGGGTTGGTATGACTCGGCGGTCACCGGTTCCCAGGGTAGCCGCTCGCGCGGCAACCCTGGGCTGAAAGATTCAATCCCCTTGGGATTGGTGGGCGTCCGAGCAGTAACATGGTGAGAATCCCTTCGTGCTGGGCTGAAAGATTCAATCCCCTTGGGATTGGTGGGGCCAGTTTCGGCTCTTCAACCCCATCGGGACGAAAGCATGCACCTCTCCAATCCCAACGGGATTGCAGCATCCAGCCCAGGGTTGCGAGTCTTCGAGTTACCCTGGGATGATCGGACACGAATATTACGCCAACCCTGAAAGGGTTGCATCCGTCCGCCCTGCGCCGCTGGGACGACCTCGCCAAGATACCGGGCATGCAAGTTGCCGGCCTGGATCATTATCGACCGGCATTGACGAGTGCTTTGTCGTAAGCGGGGCTCGCTTAGATTCCCAGCAGCTTGGGCAGTTCGGCCACGGTGCCGATCAGATGCGTGTGCTGGAACGGTTCGAGCTGCGCGGCGGTGTGCGAGCCGCCGGTGACGCCGATCACGAGGCCACAGCCGGCGGCAACGCCTTCTTGCAAATCGGAGGGCGTGTCGCCCACTTTGGCCACGCGGCGGGCATCGGTGATTCCCAGGTCGTGCATCGCCTTGACGATCATGTCGCCGTGGGGTCGCCCGCGCGGCACTTCGTCGCTGGTCACCGTGACGTCAACGAGCACCCGATCGGTCCAGCCGAGTCGCTCCAGAATCACCCCGGCGATGTCGCGCGAGAATCCGGTGTCGAGTGCCACCCTGATGCCCGCGCTGTGCAGCCGGCGAAACGTATCGCTCGCGCCGGGGATTTCTCGGACCGAGGAATCGGTTTGATAGAAACGGATCATACGGACCACGAAGTCGGCGTGAATATCATCGAGGCGGGCGACGAGATCCTGCCGCCCGCCGCTTTCCACGAGATGCCTTAGAGCTAGCGGCTTGGGAATGCCCATCACTTCGTTGACGGCCTCGGGCGTCACCACCAGGCCGACCTCGGCCAGGGCCGCGCGGACACAGCGGTTCACGCCGTCTTCGTCGTTGACGGTCGTGCCGGCCATGTCAAAAACCACCAGGTCAATATTCATGACTATTCCTTCTCGGAGCGTGTAACAAAATGGTGTCGGATAGGGGGACAGTCCCATTTTGCTCCGCGGACTCCGCAAAATCGGGACAGTCCCCAGCCATTTTGTTATACGCTCTCCAGGCTTCGCACGACTTCGTCGGCCAGTCCGAATGAAAGCGTCATGCCCGCTCCGCCCAGGCCCGTGACGACCGTGGCCCCCGCCGCCGGCTGGGCGCGGAAGAAGGCGTCGCGCGGATGCTTGGAGTAGATGCCGTGCCAGCGGGCGGATATTTGTAGCTCGGGCGCGTCCAAAAACGTATGCAGGTAGTCGAGAATCAAGCGATCGATCTCGGGCTTGTCGAAAGGCTCGATCGCGTCGTCGTATTCGTGCGAGTCACCGATCACCAGCTCGCCAAGCGCATTTTGCGAGGCCATGACGTGAATGCCGAAGCGATCCATCTCGGGCGACTCTCGGGCCACGCGCTGCTTGACGGCCGCGAGCGTGGGGCAATCCTGAAAGTTCTTGTAATGCCGCAGCGTCAAACCGCCGGCCAACATCGGTCCCAGCGAGAACCGCGAGCCATAGGCCCGCGAGCGCATCATCTGCAACTTGCAACGCAGGAAGCCGACGCCGGCGAACGCCTCGGGATAGAGCGTGGCAAAGTCGTCGCCCGAGCAGACCACGAGTTGCCTGGCAGTCCAGGTGGCGCCGCCCGCGTGAACCGTTGGCTGCTCGTACCGGCTGACGGCCGAGCCAAATTCGAAACGCACGCCGAACTCGCGCGCGAGCCAGTCCGGCAGGCGGGCGATGATCTCGCGCGGATCGACGCAAATCTCGGTCGGGCTCCACAGACCCGCCAGCAGACCTGCAGGCTTGACGGCCGGCGCTCGGCGGACGACGTCGGCCGCGGAAAGCAATTGGCACTCATAACCGCCGGCCGCCGTTCGTTCGGCGAACTCGGCCAGCACCTGCGCCTCGTCCTGGCGATAGGCCAGGTGCATCGATCCGGTCTGGTTGTGCCACAGGTCGCTGGCCTTGAGCACTTCGAGCCAGAAGCCCCGACTGGCCAATGCCATTTCGTGCATCTTGCCGGCCGGCTGACCGACGGGCCACAACATGCCAAAATTGCGGATGCTCGCTCCCATGGCGCGCGGACTGCGCTCGAAGACGATCACCCGGCGCCCGCGGCGGGCGAAATGAAAGGCGTGGGCCAGGCCGACAATGCCCGCGCCCACCACGGCGACGTCGAAGGTCGGGTTCATCGAACGAGAGAATGCCAGGTTGGAATCGAGTAGTCCGGCCAATGGACGCGCGTCCGTTGGCACGACCAGTTCTACCCGAGCGGAAAGCGATAGGCCAGCCGGAGCTTGCCTCGAAACGGCCACCGCGGGCCTTACCGTCCCACGACGCGATGGAAGTGTAGTTGCACTTCGCCATCGATGACGCGACGGACGCCCTCGACCAGGCAGTGTGGCTCGTTGTCTTCCTGGCCGCGGCGAATGATGTCGTCCAGCTTCATGCCGTGGTTGGCTGTAAACGTCGACTGGTAGATGATCTGGTTGCCGGCGTCCAGCTCGGGCACGATGAAGTGGCAGGTCGCGCCGTAGGTCAACATGCGGCTGGCGAACGCCTCGTGATAGGGACGGATGCCCGGAAAGCTGGGCAGCAGCCCATGGTGCAGATTGATGATCCGGCCGCCGGCATATTTCCAGCAACTGGCCGCCGGCAAGATGCGCATATACCGAGCCAGGATCAGGTAGTCGATCTGATACTCGTCGCACAGGGCGATCAGCCGCTCGTCGTCGGTCACCGCGTCTTCGTCGCCGATCAGGTGCCAGTCGACGCCGAATTGCTCGGCCAGAAAGCGGCAGTTCGGCCGGTTGCCCAGCATCACGGCGGCCTCGGCCCGCACTTGTCCGTCGCGAATCGCCCGCAGCAGCGCCAGCGCCGGCTCGGGCCGGATCGTGGTGCAAATGGCCAGTCGCGGGCGGTCTCGTCGCTGGTCGGGCGACCAGACTCGCACCGAGAGGCCTTTCAGCCGACCGATCTCGGCCAGTTGTGGTCCCAGCGATTGCCAACTTGCCTCCGGCAGGTTGATCCGCAGCAGCATGGCGAACAGGCTGAGCTCGTCGTGGTCGTACATCTGGATCTCGGCGATGTTGGCGCCCAGTCCAGTGACGTGATGAATGATGGGATCGGCCAGGCCCCGATTGTCGGGCCCCACGGCGGTGATGACGATTTGCATGGCGAACGATCGCTGGCGGCTTGGTGGCTGACTGCGGGATGGCGCCATCGTGGCGACGCCCCGGCCGGGAGTCCTCAATTATAGGTCACGACGAGTATACGTCATGGCAAGTGTATGTCGTGGCAAGCGCGGCCGCCGCCCGCGATTTTGTTGCCGCTGACCTATGCAAGAACCTGCCGTTGGCTAATCCCGGTTCAGTCGAGTCTCAACTGCTTGTCGAACCAGTCGGCCAGCGTGTTCAATTCCGCCTGAATCGTCGCAGCCGGATCGGTCCCTGGGCGCTTGACGATCATGTCGTGGGCCACGTCGGCGTCGCGCATCGCGGCGAAGAACGCATTGGAATCCAGCCGCGGAGCCGATGGATCGGCGTCGCCGTGGATGATCAGAAACGGAGGAGCCTGGGGCGACACATTCGGCAGCTTGATCGCCGGGTTTCGGGCGCCGGCCGCAAACGGAGCGGCCGAGCTGGGGCTGATGTCGGCGCCGGCGCCTTGAAAAGCCTGTTGGCGGATTTGCTCCCATGCGGCTGTATCGGCCTGGATGTACAGGTTCTGCGCGCCTTTGTCCCCTTGGTCGGTCGGTGGGATGTAAACGCCAGCCGCCTTGACCGTGGTTTTGTCGCTGGCCGTGATCGCCGTCAGGCACACCAGATGTACGCCGCCCCGCGTGCTCATCAGGCCCAATCGCCCGGCGTCGACGTTGTAATCGTTGGCATGCTCCTTGACGAAGACGATCGCCTTTTGCAGGTGATCGGTCATGTCGATCACGCTGTACTTCGTGACCGGGCCCGGACGAACGACGAACAGCGTGTATCCGCGACCGCAAAAGGTGTTGGCGATGCCGACGTGTTCCTGCTCGTTGAACTTGGCACCGCTGGAATAGCCGGCGCCGCTGGCCACCACGATTACGCCCAGTCCGTTGGCTTTGCCCTTCGGCGCCAGCACGTTGAGCGAGAGCTCCCCGTCCATGACGCTGGCATAAACCAACCTCTGTGGAGGTTGATAGGCGACCTGGGCCCGCGCGTCGCGCGTCGCGAAGAGTGCGGCCGCCGCCAGAGAAAGGATTGCAATCGTTCGACAACTTGTCATGACTTCGACTCCAGGCAAATTCTCGTGAACCGCGACTTGCTCGCACCCAATAAGGCTAGTTCGCGGTGAGGCATTGGGTCAAGCATCGCTGTCGCGAACCTGTGATTCCGCGGAAAATTGATTGTGATCTCCGCTGGAGCCAGGGTTGATGTCCGTGTAACGGTTTGGGGTGAACTGGCCGACGACGCTCGGCGGCTGACCGGCGGGGTGGTTACGGAATCGAGCGGCGTGTTGATACAATCGCGGCTTCCGCGAGCCGGGATCGGCATCAGGCCCTGTCTCCGCGGGCGATGTAGGTCTTGAAAACGTCGGCTCCGCATGAGGTATGGCAGTGGCGCAACTGGAAAACAAACTTTTCTTCAAGGCCGGTCTGTTTCCGCTCGATGGCTTCGACAGCGCAGCGGACTTGCTGTTTCAAATGGTGCCGTTGGGCGGCACGCGCGAAATTGTGATGTCGACCCTCAATCCGCCCGCCAAGCTTTCGTTCAGTCGCGAGGGCATCGCATTGATGGGAAATTTTCGAGATTTCGACACGAAGCTGCCGCTGCCGGACTTGGAGGAAAACCGGTTCGTGAATTCGTTCGATTTGCCGCCCAATCGGAAGATCCAGTGTACGGTTAAGAGTGTTGCGGTCGGCGCCACGACCTTGAGCGGCGTCGACGTGCCCACGCCCGGCCAGTTCGA
>JANNQN010000383.1:0-3209 GCA_031400775.1 Planctomycetia bacterium
GCCAGAGCCGCGGAAAATCGGCCGATTTCCCGGGCAAACTCCTGCTGCGGGTGCATAGTCCTGGTTGTTTGTTCGGAGTATAGTGAGTGATGGTCCGAATGCGGAAGACACGCTTGCCCGATGCCAAACTTGTGGGAACAGAACTGGAAGCGGGGCGGCACGTGGACGCGAAGCTAGTCGTCGTCGGCGGTGAAACGCAGACCCGACAATACGATCTCGTGTTGCCGACGATCATCGGTCGCAGCCGCAGTACGGACCTGACCTTGCGCCACCCGCTGGTGAGCCGTCATCACTGCGAGGTGTTTGAAGCCGACGGAATGCTGATGGTCCGCGATTTGGGCTCGCTCAACGGCACCTTCCTGGGCCAGACGCGGATTGCCGAGCAGCCCATGCCGGTTCAGTCCGGTGAACTGATCACGGTCGGCCCGGTGACGTTTCGAGCCGTTTACGGCAGCGACAACCGAGCCAAGACCGGATCGTGGAACGCCGATGGCCCGACGGTCGACGGGCCGCTGCCGAGCCCGCGCGACAACGTTCACGATACGACGACCCGCCCCCGGGCTTAAACCGGCCGACAGCGACGGCGCTGGCAGGCCCCGCGCTTGAGCAATCGTGCCGCTTTTCGGAATTGTCTTTGCCCGCGGAACTGCGACAATTGCGGCCTGCCGATTGTTCAATCTTACATGAGAAGCCCACTGGCAAGATGCCAGTGCCACCGAATTGATGACAACTAAATTCCGTCTTTATTGCGCTCGCTTGTTGGCCGTGTTCTTGTGGCATTCGGCGACGGTTCGCGCAGACGAGCCGCCGGCCGCGCCCGCCAAAGCCGCCGCCGCGCACACCAATCGCCTGGCCAAGGAAACTAGCCCCTATCTGCTCTTGCACGCGCACAACCCGGTCGATTGGTATCCGTGGGGTGAAGAGGCGCTTGCCAAGGCCAAGCGCGAGAAGAAGCTGATTTTTCTCTCGGTCGGCTATTCGAGTTGCTACTGGTGCCACGTCATGGAGCGCGAATCGTTCATGGACGACCAGATCGCCGCCAAGTTGAACGAGAACTTCGTGTGCATCAAGGTCGACCGCGAAGAGCGCCCCGACATCGACGAAATCTACATGCAGGCCTTGCACGTCTACCTGAAACTGGTCGGTTCGAAGCAGGGGGGCGGGTGGCCGCTGTCGATGTTTCTCACGCCCGACGCCAAGCCGCTGATGGGCGGCACCTACTTCCCCCCCCGCGACAAGCAAGGCCACTTGGGCTTCACGACCGTGTTGGACCGGGTCCGCGAAGCCTGGACCACGGACGCAGCGAAATGGCAGAAGACGGGCGACTCTCTGGCCGACTATGTCGCCGACAGCCTCAAGCAGCGCCCGATGCTCAACGTGCTCAAGCTCGACCGCTCGATTCTCGACTCGATGCTGCGTGCCCTGGCCTCGCAATTCGACGCCGTCCATGGCGGCTTCGGGTTCGATCCGGCTAATCCCAAGCAAGCCAAATTTCCCGAGCCGCCGAACCTGAACTTTTTGCTCGACTATGCCCGCCGCAACAAGAGCGATGCGGCCCGCAAGATGCTGTTCACGACGTTGGAGAAGATTTCGCAGGGGGGCATTCGCGATCACATTGGCGGAGGCTTTCATCGCTACAGCACCGACCGCTATTGGCGCGTGCCGCATTTCGAAAAGATGCTCTACGACAACGGGCAACTGGCCGCCGTCTACACGGCCGCCTATGAGCTGGAACCGCGCGGCGATTTCAAACGCGTGGTCGACGAGACGCTCGAATTCATCCTCCGCGAGATGGTCGACGAAGGCGGTGGATTTTATTCCGCGCTCGACGCCGAGACCGACTCCGAAGAGGGTCGCTATTATGTCTGGCGCCGCGAAGAAATCGAGCAGGAGCTAAGCGCCGAGGAGTACGCGCTGTTTGCCGACGTGTACGGCGTCGGTGGCGAGCCGAACTTCGAGGGCCGCTACATTCCGCTTCTATCGGGCCCGTTGGCCGAGGAGGCCAAGAAGCGTGACCTTACCGAGGACGAGCTCGAGGCGAAGCTGCAGCCGATCCGCAAGAAGCTGCTCGAAGTGCGATCCAAGCGCCCGCGTCCGCTCACCGACACCAAAGTGCTGACCGGATGGAACGGGCTAACGATTCGCGGACTGGCCGATGCCGGTCGAGTGTTCAAGAATCCGCGCTACACGGAAGCCGCCACGCGGGCCGCCGACTTCGTGCTCCTCAAGATGCGCGACTCTGACGGACGGCTGCAAAGGGCCTATGCCGGCGGAACCGCCAAAGTGCCCGCTTACTTGGACGACTACTCGTTCCTCGTCGACGCCTTGCTCGCTTTGCACCGCGCCACGGGCGACGCTCGCTGGCTGCAAGCCGCCGGTGAATTGATGGAGACCCAACTGGCACTTTTCTGGGACGATCGCGTAGGCGGGTTGTTTCATACCTCGTCGCTGCACGAGCAATTGATCGCGCGCAGCAAGCTCTCGACCGACAATGTCACCCCCTCGGGCAATTCGGTAGCCGCGGCCAATCTATTGGCGCTGGCGGCGCTTCTCTCCAAGCCCGAGTATGTCGAACGTTGCGAGCAGTGCATTCGCTCCTCGGGTCCGATCCTGGAGGAGCATCCCGCGGCCGTTCCGCAACTGGCCGTGGCGCTGGCCGCCTGGCTCGACATTACGCAGAAGGCCGGCGACAAGACGGAAAAAAAGGCCGCGCCAAAAAATCCGGAAGATAGCACGAAGTAAAGGTCGACACTCCGCCGTGCTCTTGTTCAAGAAGAAATTTCTGCCGGCCATTCGCTCGGGCGAGAAGACGCAGACGATTCGTCTGTGGAACGTGTGTCGCATGAAATCCGGCCAGCGCAGCTACATTCCTGGCGCCGGCTACATTCGCGTGATTTCCGTCGGGCCGGTGGAATTGGCGTCGCTGTCGGACGACGATGCTCGGCCCGATGGCTTTGCCACGGCCGACTCGCTGCGCACCGAGTTGACGACCTTGTATTCCGATCAGCTAGCCTCGGGGTTTCAAGCCTATCGGATTTGTTTTGAGCTGCTGTCGAGCGAAGAACAGGCCGCCGCCGTGGCCCAGCGGAAGGCGGCCAAGGCCGCTCGGCAGTAAGAGTCTATCCGGAAATAATTCGTCGTATTTTCTGGGGTATCAAGCGGCTCGGTATCGGAAGTCGCGGTCGTCGGGCGGCGCCAGTCGTCGGAGC
>JANNQN010000384.1:0-7201 GCA_031400775.1 Planctomycetia bacterium
TCCGCTGCCGGCGCCGCCGCGGGACCCGCGGGATTCAGCCCCACGACCAGCACCCCCGCCGCGCCCTTGGGCACGCGCTCGAGCGAGCGCTTCGTCACGGGCGCCGTGCGAATCAGCGCGTACAGCATGTTGTGATGCCCGCTCATCAAATTGAGCTGCGCCCGCAGTTGGATGGCGCTGTCGGTCGTGGTCAGGGCCACGACCAGCGATTCGAGATGCTCGAGATCGGCCAGCGTGCGAATGATCGCGGCTTCTTGTCCCTTGAGCATCGGCCCAAATCGCTTGACGGCCTGCGGACCGTCGACGTAGGCAAATAGCAGGGCGCCCGTCGATTCGCCGGCCGCCCGCTTGAACGAAGGGCTGGCCGCCAGGTTGGCAGCCTGCGGATTTCGCATTCGATCCACCGTCGCCGCCAACTGCTCGCGCGAGTCAGACACCAGCACCAGCCGCGCCGTTAGCACGACCCAGCCCAGGTCCGGAATGCGATAGCTCTTGTAACCTTCGATCGGTTCGCCCGTCTCAAGCAGTTGCACGCCGGTTTCGATCGCGCCGCGCACCAGGTCGCAATCGCCCGGATGGATGACGATCAAACCCTCGGGCTGTCCTTTGTCGCCGATCGCGGTCAGGCCGACTGCCGCGCCGCGCAGCTTCTTGAGCTCGTTGACGAGCGCAGGACTGATGGCAAAATCGGCCGGCAGTTGGAGCCCGTCGCCCAACTTGACTGGCTTGCCCGTCGACTTCTCGCCACCCGCCGGGGGTCCGACAAGATCCATCATCTTCAGGATCCGGCCGATATGCTCGCCGGGTTCGACCAACTCGGCATAGGCCATGCAATCGGGCGGCATCAAGCTCGACAGATTGGCCGAGGCGATGTCTTCGCGAACCTGCGCCAGCCGCGCCTTGGACTGGGCCCGAATCGAGTCGGTGGCCGTGGGGTCGGCGGCGGCTTTTTCGTAAGCAGTCGCCGCGCCGGCCGCATCCCGCTCGTGAACCTGCAGGAAGAATCCGCGTCGAAATTCAGCTTCGGCCGGGGTGCCGGCCGCTTTGTCCTGGCCCCAGGCGACAAGCGCCGCGCCGAACGTTAAACCCAGACACAATAATGTTTTCCGCCACATCTTGGTCATTCGAGGGCTCCTTGATTCTGGGCCAGGTTGGGTCAAATGCGAACGACGGCGCCGCTGTGCCGTCTATTCGCTGGTCGGCCGCGAATATTGGCCGCGTAGCGACGGCCAGAGAATTGCCCCTGGGCGGGAACGCCCCAAATTAGCTTCGCCTACTTGATTCCGACCGGCGTGATTCCGGGCGGCTCGGGCATTTGCTCGGTGATGATTTTCCAGGTTGCTCCCATTTCGCGCATGGCGCGGAAATCTTGCGGGGCATAGACCACCTCTAGCTGCGGCGTATCGAGCTTGCGGCCGCCAGCCACGCGCGAGTCCATGGCCGCGTCCAGAATCCCTGTGGTCAGCAGCGTCCGCTCGACCGGGTAGGGCGCGCGGCCATCGCGAAAGTGGGCTTGAATCGCATGCGACAGGGCCTTGAAAAGATTCCGGTTTTGCCACGGACCGACGTTGAACATCGTGGCCAACGGCTTGTCTTGTCCGGCCAACTGACAGGCAAAGTTCCAGCGAATGCCGCTGCTGCCCACCTTCAGCGCCAGGCCCCGCGTGCCGTCGCGATAGTCGACGAGAATTCCGTGGACGGGCTCTGGCGCGGCGGTCGTCGACTTGCCACGCGATTTCAAATAGCGCACCAACTCGTGGTCCGGACCTGTTTCAGCGGCCATGGCCGCGGCCGCCAGCTCGCTCGACCAGCGACCCTCCTCGGCCGCTTTCCACAGCGCTTCGGCCTCCATGAACTGCGCGGACCGGACACCCGTTTCGCCACCCCGACGAGCCTCGACGATCGATTGCAAGACTTCCAGCGCGTGGATGTCGTAGCTTTCGACTCCGCCGCCATGAATGGAAACGGCCTCGACGATCCGCGCGTCGGCCGGCAGCTCCATCGGCGGGCGCCGTTCGGCCAGCGGCACCGAACTGCCGGCCATGAGCGGAAACTTCATCGCGCGGGCCGTATCGAACATCTCCTTGGCCCAATCCCAGCGATACGACAAATGCTTGTCGCAGAACACCGGCACGACGCGACCGCTGCGCTTGAACACCTCGACCGTGGCGTCGAAGAACTGCTTGCGCGGATATTGCATCTGGGCCTTGTTGTTGACCGGATACTTGCCGTGCTCGCCGATCAGCAGCACCGCGTCGACGGCCAAAGAATCGCCCCCCAGGCACAATGCCTTGTCGATCGAAGGATAGATCGGCACGTTGAACTGCTTGGAGACGTCGCGCGACATGTCGGCCTCGGGCGTCTGGTCGAGGTAGAAGCTCACGACCTGCATGCCCGGCTGCGTCACCTGGCCGTTGAACAAATAGGGCTGGAGAAAGTTTTCGAGAATCACGTGCGCGTGGCTGCGCGGCGTGAATTCGGTAATCACGGCGCCCACCTTGAGCGGCTTCTTTGCGTCGGCAGCCCATGCGCTGCCGGCGCCGACCGATAGCACTCCGGCGCCGCCCAGGCCGACAGCGGAACGGATCAAAAACTCGCGACGGGTGGCGCTTCGATCGGAGTGCATGGCTGGGGTTCTCCTGGCGGGTCGATTTGTCGACAGAGTGATTATCAACGCAGTGAATTGCCCCAATTCAAATTCACGGCGGCGCGGATTGCAAGGCGCAAATCCTTAGCTCACCACAGGGTTACTGTCTCGCCCTAGCGACTGCGGTGGTGGTTCGGCCGCGGTTCGCTAGAATGAATGGGATATGAAGCCACGATCCAGCGGGTCCCGGTCCGTTCGCAAGGCCAGCGCCCCGACAATCTGCGTGGGCATGCGTGCCGCCGACTTCGATCTGCCGTGCACACCGCGCGCCGACAACGACGAACCCAACGTATCGCTGGACGATTATCGTGATCGGTGGCTGGTGCTGCTGTTCTATCCGCGCGATTTCTCGATGGTTTGCCCCACCGAGCTGACGGCCCTGAGCCGGCAGTACGACGAGTTCACGCGCCGCGACTGCGACATCCTGGGCATCAGCACGGACTCGGTGGACAGCCACGCGCAATGGATGTCCACGCCGCGCAGCCAGGGCGGACTGGGCGGGCTGGCATTTCCGCTGGCCAGCGACGAAGACGGCTTGGTTTGCCAGGCTTATGGCGTTTACCTGCCGCGACAGAACATGGCCCTGCGCGGACTTTTCATCATCGATCCCAACGGCGTCCTGCAATACCAGGTCGTCCACAACCTGAGCGTCGGCCGCCGTAGCGAGGAAGTGTTGCGCGTGCTCGACGGCCTGCAAACCGGCGGGCTGTGCCCCGAGAACTGGGCTCGCGACGAGCCGACGCTCGACCCGACCCGCGTACTGGGAGAGAACAGCGTGGTCGGCCAGTACCGCATCGAGGCCCAAATCGGCAGCGGCTCGTTTGGCGTGGTCTTTCGGGCCCGCGACCTGACGCTCGAACGCACCGTGGCGCTCAAGATCTTTCGCTCGGCGCTGGGCACCTCGCCGCGCAGGCTGATGGACGAAGCCCGTGCGGCCGCCGCGCTCAATCATCCCAACGTATGCACGATCTTTGCCGTCGACGATAGCGATGGCATTTCGATGATCGTGATGGAGCACGTGGCCGGCCGGCCGCTCAAGAAGATTCTCGACGGCGGCAAGCTTCCGCTGGAAGATGCCCAGAACGTCGCGCGGCAAATCGCGCTGGGCATGACCAACGCCCACACCCACAAGATCGTGCACGGAGACCTGAAGCCGGCCAACATCATGGTCTCGCCCGAGGGCGTGGTGAAGATCATGGACTTCGGCCTGGCGCATCGCGAGCCGCTCACTTCGCCCACGGCCGACACGGGCACCTGGGAGACCGCCGACCCCAGCGGATTGTCTGGCACGCCCGACTATATGTCGCCCGAACAGGCCCGCAGCGAGCCGGCCAGCTCGCAGAGCGACGTGTTCGCCTTGGGGCTGATGACCTACGAAATGGTAACCGGCCAGAAAGCGATCAACGGCGGCAATTTGTTGAATGTGCTGCGACAGATCGACACGCTCGACGCGGCCCGCTATTCCGAGGGCCAGCCCGAGCCGTTCGCCACGATCCTGGGTCGTTCGCTCATCACGGATCCCAAGCAGCGCGACATTTCGATGGCGGAAATCGCCGAGTTGCTGGAATAGCACAAATTGCGGGCTAAGCCGGCAAGCGGAATTCAGCTCGCGCGGTCATACGGCACACTCAGTCCCGATCGTTCGACGCCCCCGGCTCATCAGGGCTCATTTCGGCTTGCCGGCTTAGCCGATTTATCGACGTCGCCCGCCGGCTCGTCCGGCCTTGTATAGCACCAGGCCCAGGCGATCATCACGGCCTGCAGCGGCAGGCGCCAAAAGTGCATCGCGGGATCGAGATCTGGAAACACTTCGCGCGAATGTTGATAGGCGTAGATGTTGGCCGGAAACACCGCGATCAAGAGCGCGATCAAACCCCAGGCCGCCAGTCGCTGCGTGCGGCGCACCAGCAGCATCACGCCCAGCAACACCTCGGCCACGCCGCTTAAGTGTACCGCAGGCAAGTGCAAATTGGCCGGAATGTAATCCGGCATCAGCTTCATGTAAAACGCCTCGGCCCGGAAGTGATTGATCCCGCCAACGATAAAGAACACGGCAAAGACGAACTTGAGAATAGTTTTGACGTAACGCATGGGGACCCCGCCTGGGTTCTCGTGATTGAGTGGGCCACAGCCCGTCCAGCAAAGCGTCAGCATCCTAACAGATTCATTTTCGGCTGCCAAAGGCCGACGAAGCGCGACCTTTATCCGCGTAAGTACCGCCGAATCGACGGCTGGGCAGCCGCCGTGCATAGCTGCTAAAATGCACGGCTCACGCACCGCCCTCCCCTGCTCCAGTCGCGACGATGTCTTCGACGTCCCCCTCACCCACGCCGCGCATGCCGCCCGAGCTTTTGGCTCCGGCTGGCGATTGGGATTGTGCGCGCGCCGCGGTCGAGAATGGGGCCGACGCCGTCTACTTCGGACTCGACACGGGCTTCAACGCCCGAGCCCGAGCCACGAATATCTCGCTCGATTCGCTCGACGAGCTGATGGGTTTTTTGCATCGCCGCGGCGTCAAAGGCTACGTCACGCTCAATACCCTGATATTCACCAGCGAACTGGCGAGCATCGAAGAAATCGTGCGTCGCGTGGCCCGAGCGGGCGTCGACGCCGTGCTGATTCAGGACCTGGGACTGGTGCGCCTGGTGCGCGAGATCTGTCCCGATCTGCCGATACACGCCTCGACGCAAATGACCCTGACCAGCGCCGAGACGATCGCCATGGTCCAGGGCCTGGGCGTCGAGCGCGTCGTGCTGGCCCGCGAATTGTCCATCGACGAAATTGCGCAGATCAGCCGCGAATCGACGATGTCGCTCGAAGTGTTCGTACACGGCGCGTTGTGCGTGGCCTACTCGGGCCAGTGCATGACGAGCGAGTCGCTGGGCGGCCGCAGCGCCAATCGGGGCCAGTGCGCGCAGGCTTGCCGATTGCCTTACGAGTTGGTGTGCGACGGCAAGGACGTCGACCTGGGCGACCGGCAATACCTGCTCAGCCCACAAGACCTGGCGGCATTCGACCTGGTCGGCGAGTTGATCGCGGCGGGGGTCTGTTCGTTCAAGATCGAGGGGCGGCTAAAGACGCCCGAATACGTGGCCAACATCACGCGGCACTATCGCCGCGCGATCGACTCAGCCGTCGAGGGGCAAAAGGCCGCCTTCACGGCGCGGCAAGTCGAAGAAATGGAGCTGTCGTTTTCGCGCGGCTTTTCGCCCGGCTGGCTGGGCGGTTGCGATCACAAGATGCTCGTGCCTGCGATTAGCTCGGCCAAGCGCGGAGTGCCGCTCGGCCGCGTGCAGTCGGTGCGCGGCAGTCGCGTCGCGGTGGAGCTGACGGCCTCGGTCAAACGGGGCGACGGACTGGTGTTCGAGGGCAATCGGGCCAAGAACGAAGAACAGGGCGGCCGCGTGTTCGAGGTTTTCTTTGAGGGCCGGTCGCTCACCGAGCCGGTCGACCAGGGAGTCGTGCAACTGGCATTCGGCCACGATGCGCTCGATGTTCGCCTGCTGCGCCCCGGCCAGCAGGTGTGGAAAACCGATGATCCGGAGCTGACCGGCCGCCTGCGAAAATCATTTGCCGGCACGCAGCCAAACCGCCGCACGCCGCTGGATGTCTCGGTCGAGGCCGAGGTGGGTCAACCGCTGGTGATTTCGGCGCGGACAGACGCCGGCGCAAACTGCCGCGTCGAATCGCCCGAGCCGTTGGTAGAAGCCCGCAAACATCCGCTCACCAAGGAAGTGCTTGCCGAGCAATTGGGGCGGTTGGGAGGCACGGCGTATGAAATGCGCGCCTGCCAGGCCCAGATCACCGGCAATCCGATGGTCCCGCTGAGCGTGCTGGGCAAGTTGCGCCACGAAATGCTGCGACTGCTGGACGAGTCGGCCTCGCGACCCGCGGATCGCCGAATCGCCGACGGCTCCGTGTTGCCAGCACTCAGACCGCCCGTGTCGACCACCGATCCGCCCGACCCCGAGCCGCCCAAATTGCACGTGCTGTGCCGCTCAATCGATCAACTTCGCGCCGCGCTCGAGCACCGCGTGGGCAGCG
Source organism: Planctomycetia bacterium (assembly GCA_031400775.1). Classification (GTDB taxonomy): domain Bacteria; phylum Planctomycetota; class Planctomycetia; order Pirellulales; family PALSA-1355; genus PALSA-1355. The sequence continues at coordinate 6,692 of JANNQN010000384.1, forward strand.
TGATGGTCGACTTGCAAGACATCCGTCAGTATGCCGACGCGGTCGAATTGGCCCACGGTTGCGACGCCGAAATCGCGATCGCCACCCCCCGCATTCAAAAGCCGGACGAGTTCGGAATTTTACGCGTGCTCTTGCGGCACGGCGCCGACGCAATCCTGGTGCGCAACTTTGCCGGCCTGCTGTTTTACGCCGAACAGGGCATGAAGACCGTCGCCGATTTCTCGCTCAATGCCACCAACGAGCTGACGGTCGACATGCTGCGCCGCGCGGGCGCCGCGCGGGTGACGGCGGCCTACGACATGAATCGCGAGCAACTGCTGGAGCTCGTCGCGGCGACTCCGCCCGAGTGGCTCGAAGTCGTCGTACACCAGCACATGCCGATGTTTCACATGGAGCACTGCGTGTTCTGCGCGGTCCTGTCTCCTGGGACCAACAAGCACAATTGCGGCCGTCCCTGCGACACGCACCAGGTGCGGTTGCGCGATCGCCTGGGAATGGAACACACCTTGT
>JANNQN010000385.1:0-33312 GCA_031400775.1 Planctomycetia bacterium
CGATCCTCACGGAGTCTGGTGTACCAAATCAACAACTACCGCGCCAGCCTAAACTACTCAAAGTGCGCGCTAGCCCTGCCGCACGCCCGAGGCCGCCAGGCGGTCGATATTCGGTGTTTCATAGTACGTGCTGCCGTAACAAGCCAAATCCGTGTAGCCCAAGTCGTCGGCCAGGACGAATACAATATTGGGGCGACGGGGCGGCGCGGCCCTGGCCAATGCTGGGCAACCGAGCATGCCCGTTGCCAGTGCCATGAGTGCCACAAACGCCGGCAGAGCGCGGCGGATTTTATTTGTGCGAGGCATGTTTCAATCCAAGCTGATGTCGATGCGGGTGCGGAACGATTTGCCCGGCGGCAACACGATCAGGTGCGGGTCGATACGCCGGGCCGCTAGAGTAAAGGCGTCGGGAATGGTGGTATAGGGCTCGATGCACACGGCCTCGCGGTGCGGCGGATTGTAGACCACGCAGGCCGTGAACTGGTCGTCGAACGTCATCGTCAGACGATGCTTGCTGTGCGGATCGTACACCGTGGCCGTGGCGCGGTGATTGTCGAATTTCACGTCGCCAAATACATGGTCCATTTTCATTGCGCTCGTCGGCATGCCGCGCGAAAGTTCACCCACCAAGGGCGGAGTCGTTTTCGCTCCCGTGGGTAACAAGCCCTCGAGATCCCAGTTGGAACCGATCGGCACAGTGACGCGGCAGTCGGCGGCGCTTGTGCCTCCCAGCGGCACGCGAAAGTAGGGGTGCGTGCCGAATCCAAACGGCAACGGCTTGGTGTCGGGATTCTCGATTGTGTACTCACTTACCAATTTGCCACCAGCGAGCCGATACTCGGCAGTGATGCGAAAATCGGCCGGCCAATTCTCGAGCAATGCCGGCTCGTCGACCGAGGCCTGAAACTGACCGGTCACGCGATCGGTTCCTCGCGCCGTTACCCGCCAGGGCCGATCGATCACGAATCCGTGGATGGCATTTCCTAGCCCATCGCCGGCTTCGAGCGAATACGACTTGCCTTCGAAGTCGAAGGAGACGCCGCAGATGCGGCCCGCGAAGGGAAACATCAAGGGAACGCCGCTGCCCGAAGGTCGGCCGCCCCCCTCGGCGAAGTCGGGCACACTCCACAACACTTCCAGCGGAGCCGCGGTCGTCGGAGCCGCGAAGCTAAAGCAGTTAAAGCCGCGGGCCGGCAGAATCTTCGCACTTGCGCCGGTCGCCGCTTCGGAAATCGCGATGGTTTCTTGAGTCATAAGATCGATGCGCTTGGTAAATCTGCTAGTAAGGCGAGGAGCAATGGACCGCCGACTTCGCTCCATTGGAACGCAACCAATGCAGGACGCAAGACCCTGAGCGAAAGCGTTCAGCGTGTGTTGGCTGTCAGCAGTGGCGTCGCAGGTTCGACAGCCCGTGCGAGTTCATTAGCCCGCCAGCGAGTGCCAACCATCAGTAGCACGATCATGGCCGCCATGGCCACCGAGCGGCGAACGTGGCCGGGCCGAGGATCGCCCTGCGCCACGGCAGCCAGCGTGTGCGCCAGAAACAGCACCAAGAGCAGCGAAACCCCAAACAGGCTGCTCGCCAGCAGGTCGCCTCCGAACAACGACTCGCGCGCCGCTTCCGACATTTCGAGCGTGACCCACATCCCGACGGGAAGCTGCAACAGCGTTGCGATCAATGCCAGCCACGCGCCGCGCCGGATGAGCCCCTGGCGTGCGGCGAAAGCGTCCGATGGCAACTTGCTCCTTAGCGCCAGAGCCATCAATACCACTCCAGTCACCGCCAGCGACGACAGCCATACGTGGACCACGCGCGATGCGACCTCGCCGTCCGAGAGCAGTTGCCAATATCCGGCGCGATCCAGAGGCTCGTTCGCCATCGCGGTGCGCCTGCTGAGAACTGAAATGATGACGAATAGCGCCGGGAAGTGCAGCAGCAGGTTGGACGAGGCGGCCAGGGCCAGCAGCCGATGCGCAAACCGCCACGCGCGCAGCCGATCCCAAAGCCCCACGTACGCGAGCATGCACGCCAGGTAGAAGAGCAATTCGGCCAGGCCGAACCACAGGCGGCTCGCGGGAATCATAGCCACGGCGCGAAAATAGCCGCGATCGCCCGTAGCCCAGCGTATCGCCAGCAGAGTCCCGCCCAGCAAGACGCCACCGACAAGCGCCCCGGTGGCCAGTCGAGCCAGGTTGCGTGCGAGATTGTCTGACGCCAGGTCCGCGGCACGCGCGCCTCGCCACTCGAGCCAGATACACGCCAGCGGTCCCGCCATGGCCACGTCGACCAACAGCAGGTGCAGGGTCAGCAGCGCGACCAGGAGAAAATCCAGCACGTGAAGGTCTCGAGCGAAATCCCCTGATCCGCGCCGCGCCGGCCGGCGGGACATTAAACTGCCCGCCGTCGGCGTCCGCGGAAATATCTAAACCTCGGTCAATTTGGCCAGGCTCTCGAGCGCCCGTTGCGCCACGGCGATGCCACCCAAACGCTGGGCCAGGGCCTTGGCGGCCATCAGATGATCGAGCGACACGGAGTACGTCGCGGCGACCTTCGCACGCCTGCCACCGACCGTCTTCCGCAGCGTGCTAACTTGCGCGGAAGTGACCTTGATACCGCGAGCGGCCAGCGCCGCGACCACGTCGCGCGAGCGAGCCTTGGCGCCCATCTCGCCGAACACGCCGCGAATCGCATCGGCCTTGGTTCCGCCCGAGCCGTTCGACCCGCGCGCGCGGGCCTTCTTGGCGGTGGGTTTGCGACCATACTTAATCTTGTTGATTAGCGCGTCCGACGCCTTGACGCCGCGCTCTTGCAAGGCGGTGCGAACGTCCTTCACGGTCGCCTTGGGTTGGGACTTCAAGATCTCTCGAATCACATCACTCTTGCGCGGCGCGGCGGCCGGCGTTTTCTTTTTTGCCAACGTCGTTCTCTCCAAAAAAGCAAAGTCTTAAACAACACTCACCACAAAACACTTATTAGCCGACGACCAACACCTTCGACTGAGAAATAGACTCATTCAACTCCGAGGACGTCGCGGGCGATTGAGACAGTCCTCGACAGTATTGTCCGCAGTCTCGTACAAGAGCATACGCTTTCCGCGTCATTTGTTAAAGCATGCACCGATGTATATTTTCGATTGTTGTGTTTGCAACAGCTTTCGATCGACGCACAGTGTCGCGATACGCTTCCCTGCTAGTGGGTGGGGCCGTTTCAGCTACCTCGGAGAAGAATTGGGGAATTAGTAACCTGACAGAGAAGTAAGTCGCGGAACCGCGCAGCCTCGCGCGGGAGTTCCCGCTGCGTGCAACGTCGACTTGGAGCGAACGGTAGTGAACTGCAAAATACCGTCACAAGTACAGCGCGCCGGGCATGCACCGTAAATTGCCGGGAATTTGCCGATTGACGCCCAGGCGATCTCCGGCTTGGAGGCCGGATGCTTCTAAGATAGACTTTCTTGAACGAGTTCGGGCGATTAGCTCAGTTGGTTAGAGCGCCACGTTTACACCGTGGATGTCGGGGGTTCGAGTCCCTCATCGCCCACTTAAATGGCCCCGGTACAAGCTCCGCACTGATGGGTTGTGGGAATTCGAGAACTTGCCGGCCACGAAGTCCCAATTCGCCCATTTGGACGCAATCCATCAGAACGTGGCGATAATATCTTGTATCGCTAGGAGCTATCCGCTCGGCGCTCTCGTCTTCGAGCTATTGTCAAATGTTGTGGTGGAGGAGGCGCAAGTAGCTCTCTGCCCTTTTGCTCTTTTACCCTTTTTCTTTCTTGCGCCGGAGGCGCTAGCCTCCGGCGCGCGATGGGATTTTTTGAAATCGCACGCATTCCGCCGGAAGCGGCCAAGCAGCCGCCGACCGTGCTGGTGAAGTGGTACGATTGGCTCTGGTGGCTGCTGGACCGCGTCGACAGCTTTCCGAAGAACCAGCGATTCATCTTCGGGACTCGGTTGTCGGATCGCGCGATCGGCGTGCGAACTGAGCCGAGTGCGGCGTAGCTGGCACACGTTGTCCTTCACGCACTTCTCGCCACTCGTAGCTTACACGGACCTGCACATCCGTTAGCTGCGGTAAGCAAAGCCCCATCCTACCTCCCGTACCGCACTTCGCGAACGCAATGCGGCCACTACGATTGAAGTATGGCCGATCTCACAACGCTGGCCGGCATTGAGGCCGAGCTCACTAACACTGCGGACTACGACGTTGCAATCGACATTTCCAAGTCGAAGCGTCGGGTAGCGGCGCTGCGTCGCAAGCTCGATTTTCCTCAATCGACCGGACGCGGGGAACAGAACATTGCGTTCGCCATGCAGGCGATCGAGAACCAGTTGCAGCAGGCGCTGGCCTTCGTCGCGGCGAACGCGTCGCAAGCGCTCTTGCGAGAATTATCGCCATGAAGCGATAAGTGCAAAAGAACGGTCAGCCGAGCTTACGGATTTGCAAGGAACTACGGAAAGCGTTCGCTCTGCAATAAGCCGGCAACCTCCGCGGCAGCCGACCACTGCGCCGACTGCGCGCTGAGATAGTCGAGATTCGCGTCGAGAAGCGCGCGCTGAGAATTGAGATAGTGCAAGAATTCGATCTGCCCTTGGCGGTAGAGCTGCTCGGAAATATTTTGCAGCTCGATGGCGCTGGGCAGCACGATGCGCTCGAAGCGCTCGACCAACTGCCGCGCGGTAATGTAACGGCCCAGGGCCTCGGCCGAAGCGTTCGCCAGTTCCATTTCCACGCGATTCAATTGCGCCACCGCCGCGCTGACATTCGATTGTGCTGCGCGAATATTGCCCTGATTGCGATTCCACAGCGGAACGATCATCTGTACCTGGTACAAACCCTGATTTTCCGGGGCCATGGCGCCGGGCCCTTGGTTTTGATATCCGCCCATCATATTCACGTTCGGAAATGGCTCGACGACGGCCCGCCGCAGCACGAACTGCGTTCTCGAAATCTCCACCTCCGCGCTCTGCGCGTTGGCGTTGCGAGCGATGACGCCCTGTTGCAGCGCGACAAGATCGTAATCCGGCAGCGGATGCCGAAGATCGCCCTCGACGCGCGCGATCGACATGTCCATCAGACCCACGGCCGCGGCGAGCTGGCGCTTGGTCGTGGCCGCCAAGGTATACGCGTTCCTGAGCTCCGCATCGGCGCGGGAGAATTCGATTTGCAGCAACAGAACGTCGCCGCGCGTGCCGGCTTCGGCCTTGAGCAGCCTCTCGCTGATATCGAGCGATGTCCGCGCGATGGTAACCATGCTATTCAGCACCGTAACTTTTCGCTCGGCCACCAAGGCAATGTAGAAGCGCTGGCGGACCACGGTCAGGACGTCGAAGCGCGCGCGCACAGCAGCCAGCTCGGCCTCGCAAGCCATGCGGCCGGCCGCAGCCGTATCCAATCCGATCTTGTTCCTGGTCACTACATCTTGAATCACGTAGGCGTTGTACTGCGACTGGTTGCCGGCTAACTGCGGAGACGCAGTGCCGAATATCGGATTCGGGTACAAGCTGGCCTGTAGCGCGCGGGCGCGCGCCGCCGCGGCTTGGTTTACGGCCTCGCGGATCTGTGGGCTGTTGGCCAGGGCGATCGCGGTCAATTCGTCGAGAGAAGTCGCCGGCGGTAAGTCGCCAGTGCCGGGGGGGATCGGCTCGGAAGGTTGAGTCACGCGCGTCAAGTATTGCGGCTGTGTCGCGGCCGAGACCTGCACGCCTTCAAACCGCCGACGGCTGGTTGGCGCCGCCTTCTTGGTGTCGGGCAGCCGTACGAGGGCCGATGTCGGCTTCATTTCGGGCGCCCCAGCGGTAGTCCCTCCAGCCCTGGGAGCGGCGGCCAGCGACGCACGGCAAGCCAAAGCGCAGACGACAACGGACCCGGCGAGTGTGCCACGAAATACGGCATCAAACACCCGGCTCCCGGAGTGCGGGCGCAATCGACGAGTTATAGCAAACACGGGCGGGTCTTCTATGGAGGGAGCTGGCGAAGGGTTCGCGGCGGAGGGCACACCCTAAGATGGGGGGAAAACGACAGTTCACCAATCGCAGAATCGCTACGCTCGTTGGCATCGGACTGGCCGGCGTCTTAGTAAGAATCGTTAGAACACGCACATTCGGTGAATGTATCGCGGCAATACATCACCGAACGCCCAGACTACGCCGTTTACCAAAGCTTGGAGGCACGCAGCCGGAATGCCGAGAGCGCGAAGCCGGCTCTATCACTCGCCCCCGGCGCCGCGTATGGTAAAGAGAGATTCGGAGCGGACTGAGCGGCCGCTGAGTGATCGCGCGCTTGCGTGTGATCGACTTGGAGGAAAGTCCGGGCTCCACAGGACATGGTGGTGGGTAACGCCCACCGGCCGCGAGGCCCGGGAAAGTGCAACAGAAAGCAGACCGCCCCGGAGGGCTTGCCCCTCCGGCGGTAAGGGTGAAACGGCGAGGTAAGAGCTCACCAGCAGCCTGGGTGACCAGACTGGCTAGGCAAACCCCACCAGGAGTAAGGCCAAACAGAAAGGACAGGGGGCAACCCCGGACGGACTGGTTCCGGTCCGTTAGTCACTTTCGGGTAGGCCGCTTGAGCGACTGAGCGATCAGTTCCCCAGAGAAATGGCCGCTCCCCCGCGACAGCCTGGCTGCCGCGGGGGTACAGAACCCGGCTTACAGGTCCGCTCCGAATCTCTTTTTGAACTCAACCGCCGTGTTAATTTAGGCAGACTGCTTCTCAGCCATGCCTGCTTCGGCTGGCACCAGCTCGTCGTCGACGACTTGCAGCAGCTTGGAGATGCACAGCTTATTCATGCTGGTATGGCGGTCATGAGCTTCAGCCCGGAGCGACTCGTGCAGGCTCTTTGGCAGCCGCACCGTGATGACGCGCGTCGGCTCGCGCGGTCCGCCGGGCAAGTCCGCATCGTTCTCGCGGAGCTTTGCTAGCATCTGCTGGATCTTTTGATACTCGGGGGTTTGCTCGAAATGGCTGAGCGCCTCGGGAGAAGCATGAACTTGGCGCACGATTCCATCCACGCCTAACACTTCGCGAAAGAAGGTAACCCAACTGGGCCGCTGACGGAAAATCTCGTCGGCTACGCGAAAGACATCTTGTCGTTGCTCGTTCATACTGGCTCTCCTGCAAACGGGTGTGCAAATAGTCCGAGACCCAAGTTGGCCTCATTGCACGAATCGTACAGGGCGATCAAGACCAGCACGGATGTCATTGCTTTGATAGCACTTACGACACTTGACCAGCACTGCTCAGGTTTTGGGCGGCCCTGCATTCCGTTTAGGCACGGTCGATATGCACAAAAAACAGGCAACCGCGTTTTTCCCACTCACCAAGTGTCCAGTGCAAGCACTTGAAAAAAACTTGAAGAAATCCGCGCCACGCTAGCAGAAAGCGCAAGAAAAAGGATCGGCCCAGCGTCCTGGGTCGATCCGGTTATATGCATCAATTGAGAATTTTAGGAAAGCTCAGCTCGTACTTGCTCGAGCAGCTTTTTCGTCGCTCGAATGCCCTCGGGCTCGCTCAATTTCGAGCCTTCGTACTCGACGCCCACATATCCGTGATAGCCTGCCGCTAGCACGATTTTCATCATCCGTCGGTAGTCGGTCTTGGTCTCATTGCCCTGGGCATCGAAATCGTGGCTCTTCGCGCTCACGCCCTTGGCGGCCGGCATCATCTCCTCGACGGCCACATAGCGATCGTAGTCCTGGAAATTGCCGAAGTCGGGCAAAGTCCCGCAATTGGCCAAATTGACTCCCTTAATGACACCCATCAGCCACTTCCCGTTCGACGACAGGCCGCCATGATTTTCCACGATGATGTTGAGTCCAAAGGGCATGGCATACTCCGACAGCCGACGCAGCCCATCGGTTGCTAGCTTTGCTTGCTCCTCGGGGGTTCCCTTAGAGTAGGCGTTGACGCGGATTGAGTGGCAACCGAGATACTTGGCGGCCTCGACCCAGGGATAGTGATTCTCGACAGCCTTGGTACGTTTCGCGGCGTCGGGATCGCCCAGATAGCCCTCGTCATCGATCATGATCAACACGTTCTTGACCCCCTGATCGGCCGCCCTGGATTTCATCTCCGCCAGGTAGGTCTGGTCCTTGGCTTTGTCCTTGAAGAACTGGTTGACATACTCCACCGCATCGATGCCATATTCGGTCGTGGCCTGCTGGGCGAAGTCCAGATTCTTGAGCTTGCCAGCAAACAGCGACTTGTGCAGCGACCACTGGGCGAGCGAGATTTTGAAGGCCAGCGGCTTGTCGTCGGCTTGGGAGCGATTTTCGAGGAGCGAAGCGGCGGCCAGGCCGGCGCTAGCCAGGGCCGTGTGTCGCAGGAACCCGCGGCGATTCCAGGGAGTTTCCATAGAGATAACGTCCGTTTGATAAAGAGCGGCGGAAAGGATGGTCACGAAACCGAGCCCTCGATCCACTGGGCTTTTGAAGAAGCCGGAAAATGCGGGGCCCGAGCGAGCAATTTAGTGCAATCCGCGGCGAAAGCAACAATGCGGCTGGCTGTTGAAATCACACTCCGCGGGCCCTGTCGGCGTGCTCGAAGTCCGGGGGCCCCGATAAAAGAGTCGTAACTCCAATCTAGTGTGCCGGTTACTAGTTTGACGCCGGACGGGTTTCAAGGTTAAAATCGAAAAGTCGGAGCGTGCACTCGCATCGCAGGCGGTCGTGTTGGACAGTCGTTCCACTAGCCTGCGGCAGCGCCAAATCGCGATTGGCCACATCACACATATCGCGATCGGGGGAGTGCTGGGTTCGGCAGTCGAGCGCGGACCCAAGCAATTCCGCGCGGGGGCCGAGGACGATAATGAGCGAACGATCGAGCCACAAGTCCGCGCCGCCGCCACCGGCTCCGGCCCCTTCGTCGCCCGGCTCCAGCTTGACGGGAAAAAGCGGCGGCGAAGGCTCTGGCGCCCCCTCGGGCTCCGATGGTCAAATGACCATCATCTCGTCGCGCCAGCCGCTTCCGCGGCTGCCGATCGGGCGCGACGATTCGCCGCTCGAGACGCGCGGCCTGCTGGAAGGCGAGCAGCTCGGCCAGTTTCTGCTCGAGAAGTTCGTCGGCGGCGGCGGCATGGGAGTCGTCTTTCGCGCGCTCGACACCACGCTCAACCGACAGGTCGCCGTCAAGGTGCTGTCGCGCGATCAATCGGCCGACGAGGAAACGTTGCGTCGCTTTCGCAACGAAGCCCAATCGGCCGCCCGACTGAATCACGAGAATATCGCCCGCGTCCACTACGTCGGCGAAGACCGGGGCGTGCATTACATCGTCTTCGAGTTTATCGAGGGGGTGAACATTCGAGACCTGGTCGAGCGCGACGGCCCGCTCCCTCTGGACGACGCGCTCAGCTTCACCTACCAGATTGCCCAGGCTTTAGAGCATGCCAGCCAGCGTGCGGTCATCCACCGCGATATCAAGCCCTCGAACGTACTGATTACGCCCGACGGCAAGGCCAAGCTGGTGGACATGGGTCTGGCTCGGTTGAACCAGGTGGCGCAAGCCGACAACGACCTGACGGCCAGCGGCGTGACCCTGGGAACTTTCGACTATATCTCGCCGGAGCAGGCCCGAGATCCGCGCAGCGCCGACGTGCGCAGCGACTTGTATTCGCTTGGCTGTTCCTTCTTCTACATGCTGACCGGCCGTCCGCCGTTTCCAGACGGCACGGTGTTGCAAAAGCTGTTGCAGCACCAGGCCGATCATCCGCCGGACCCGCGCGGCGTGCGGCCCGAGTTGCCCAGCGACGTGGCGCGCATCCTGGCTCGGCTCTTGTCCAAGAATCCTGCGCACCGCTATCAGCAGGCAGAGGAGTTGAGCAACGAGCTCGTGACGTTGGGCGACAAGCTGGGAATCCAGCTCAACTCGTCGCGAACCCATTGGGCGCCGGCGCGTTCATTGGGTCCTCTGAGCGGATGGCAGCGGCATTTGCCCTGGGCCGTTCCGCTGGCGGTGTTGTTCTTGACCGTTATTGGCCTGGATTTCTACTGGTCCGCCGAGCCGACCGAAGTCGTGGGCCCCGTGCAACTGCCCGCTGCCGCGGTGCGAATTCCAAGGTCGGAGCCAGTTGGGCCGACGACCGACAGCAACGCTCCTAGCTCGCAGCCGGCCGCGCAGCCCTCGCCATTAGCACCGGCCGCCGGCGGTTTGCGCGGCCCAGCGCCGGGCGAAAACGAACCCGCGCGTGCCGAGCCGGCGCCTGCGGCCAAATCGCCCGTGGACGAACCGGACACACGCGCATTCTGGCAGCGCTTCATCGACCCCTTCGGCACCGGCAACCTCGAGCAGTTGCGAGCGCGGATGTCCGAAGCGGCCAGCCGCGCCGCACGGAATTCGCCTGGAACGGCTCCCCCTGCGCCGGCCACGGATGCGCCGACTTCGAACGCCGTATCGCAACCTGGCCCCGTGTTGAACGTTCCGCCGGCGGCGCGGGAGAATGTACTGGTCGTGGGCGACGCGGCCACTAGCGGGCACACCTTTGCCAGCTTGCACGCAGCCTGCAACGTCGCCAAGAGCGGGGACGTTATCGAACTTCGCTTCGATGGCCGTCGACAGGAGCGGCCGATCGTCATCTCGAACATCAAGCTCACGATTCGCGCCGGCGAACGCTATCAGCCGGTGGTGGTCTTTCGACCTGAGCCAGACCTGGTTCCTTTGAAGTATCCGCCCACGATGTTCAGCATCTCTGGTGGCCAGTTGTACGTAACCGGGGTTCACTGGGAGCTGGACCTGCCGCGCAACGTGTCCTCGGACTGGGCGCTGTTCGAAACCCGAGGGGCCGAGCTGCTGCAGTTTCAACGCTGCACGTTCACGATTCGCAACGCGTCGCTTGGGCAAACCGCCTATCACGCCGGCGTGGCATTCTTTGACATCAAGTCGCCGGCCGGCGCCGGCGGAATGGCGATGGACACGGACGCGATGGAGCAGCAAATCCTGACGATCAACCTGCAGCACTGCCTGGCCCGAGGCGAAGCCGCCTTTCTGCGGGCCAACGACCTGCAAGCCGTGCGGCTGAATTGGGACAACGGGTTGTTCGCCAGCAGCGAACGACTGCTGACCACGGCTGGCGGACCTTCACAACCCCGGCAGTTGGGGCACGTGCAGATCAACCTGCGGCACGTCACCGCCATGGTCCTCGGCGGACTGGCCCTGCTCATCAATAGCGAAGACGCCCCATATCAACTGCTCACCGAGATCAATAGCGACGATAGCATTATCGTTTCGACCGCAACGCCGCCCCTGGTTGAGCAGCGCGGCTCGAACAGCGCGGAAGAGTTTCGGTCTCGGCTGCAGTGGAGCGGAAGCCGTGACTTTTTTGACGGAATCGACGTATTCTGGCAGATCCAGAACACGGCCGGGCTATCGGCCCCGAAGCAGATGCGCTTCGACGATTGGCAAACTCACTGGGGCGGTCAAAGCCGCTCGCAGACATTTCGCAAGAATCACGAGTACTGGAGAAGTCTGCCGGAAGCCGAGCGCCCGTTTCATTCGCACGTGGCGGGAGACTACGAGTTGGATCGGAGTCTGACAAATCCCGCGATCGGGAGCGGCAGCGATGGAATGGATGCCGGTTGCCTGCTAAAGCAATTGCCGCCGCTAGTAGCCCTCTCGCCCGACGAAGCCAAACCAAGACTGCCGAGGGCGGACGAGAAGTCGGATTCGGTCAAGTGAATGCTAAACCCTTGGCGTCGCGACGTTTAGTCGCAACGGGGTGCGGTTCGCTTGACAGCTCTTGGCGCAGCAATTCTACTGGTTTCCACTAGCGGATGCCTACCAACTGAATCCCGCCTTTAATCTCGCGCCTTCCCACTCCCGCAGCCAAACTTCTGCTATCGTGGCAGGCCGACATCCTTTCGGAGATCAACGGTTTATGAAGAATCTTTGTTTGTTGACCCTGTGCGGCTTCCTGGTGGGCGCCTTGACGTCCAGCGTCAAGCCGGTCTTCGGCATCGACGCTTTCAAGAAAGAGTTTGTCGCCAAGTACGTCAAGAAGGAGCCTGCCACCGACGAGGAAAAAGCTTTGTCTGCGGCAGTCACCAAGGCCAATTGCAATGTTTGCCACGTCGGCAAGACCAAGAAAGTCCGCAACGAGTACGGCAAGGCACTCGATGAGCTGTTGGATAAGAAGGCCGACATCAAAAATGCCGCTAAAATCCAAGAGGCCTTGGACAAGGTCGGCGCCATGAAGTCCGATCCCAAGAACGACGCTTCGCCGACTTTCGGCGAGCTGATTGGCAAAGGCAAGCTGCCCGGCGGCGAAGGATCTGCCGAGACCGCGGCCGCCGGCAACTAAACGCGAAAGAGAATTCGAGAATTTCCGAAGCGGGCTGGGACCACAAATCCCGGCCCGCTTTTTTTGCGCGCCCCCGGGATAGCGGGCCTTATCGATCGGTGGCCGGAACATCCCGCGCCAGCAGGTCGACGTAGTGGGCCCCTGCCCTGGTCTGGTCGCGCTCGACGCTCGCTTCGACGCGATACTGTCCGGGCTCGAGCCGTACCGATTCGAACTTCGCGCGATCGGCCTGCGCCGCCAACGGCTGGGTCTGCTCGATCTGGCCGATCCGCAACCGGACTGTGCGGGCAGTCTGTTCCGCCGGCGTTCGCACCGTGATGTCGTACAAACCGGCCTGGGCGACTTCAACCTCCCAGTACCCAAGCCCGTCGTTGCGCCTGCCGGCCTGTGGACCTCGCCAATCCTGCCGCGTCAAGGTCACGGGGTTTTCGTGCTTGGTGCCAACGAAGATGCGAGGCACGGGAAAGCCGCGAGTGGCGCTCACTTCGGCGAACCAGGCCTCGTAGGCGGCCTTCATTTCCGCGGCCCGTTGCGGGTGGTTTTCGACGACGTTGTGAAGTTCTCCAGGATCGACCGCCATGTCGTACAAAGCCCAAGCCTGGTCGAACTGCTCTTTGTCGCCACGCCCCTCGGGCTGCACCAGCTTGAACCGCGGCCCCCGCACGGCGCAGGCGCGAAACGGCTGGGGACGGTCGCCGCGATGCCATTGAAAGAACAACAATCGCTCCGGTAGCGCCACTTGTTCCCGTAGTAAGACCGGCAAAAGGTTGACGCCGTCCAGCTTGAGATCCTGCGGCGCGGAAACGTGGCAGGCGGCCAACAGCGTGGGCACGATGTCGATGTGAGCCGCCACCGCGTCGATCTTGCCGCCGGCCTGAAACTTTCCGGGCCACCGCAGCAGGCACGGCACGTGAATGCCGCCGTCGTGCACCGACCCTTTCAGATCGTTCAATATCCCGTTGTAGCGCCGCACCTGCGGACCGTTGTCCGTCAAAAAAACGACAATCGTGTTGTCCGCGAGCTTTAACTCCTCGAGCTTCGCCAGCAAGCGGCCGATATTGTCGTCGATGTTTGCCACCATTCCATAGAGCTTTGCCGTGTCGTCGTCCAACGACATGCCTTTGTATCGCTCGTGATACTCCTTGGGGACCTGCAGCGGAGTATGCGGACAATTGAACGCCAGATAGGCGAAGAAGGGCTCCTCGCGCCGCTGGGCGATGAATCGGATCGCGGCGTCGGTGAAAACGTCACTGCAGTAGCCTTGGGTTTTTACTTCGCGGCCGTTGAGAACCAGCGTGGGATCGAAGTAGCTGTTGCCAGGCGGATCGGCCGGCTGGCCGACGCCTCCGCCGCGATGCACCAGGGCCTCGGAAAATCCCTGATCGATCGCGCGCGAAGGGTAGTTGTCGCCCAGGTGCCACTTGCCAAAGATCCCCGTGCGGTAGCCCGCGTTCGATAGCAATTCGGCTAGCGTCGTTTCGTCGGCGGCCATCGTCGCGCGACCCAGGTACGTATCGATCGCGCCGGTGCGATAGTTGTAGCGACCGGTCATCAGGCTAGCTCGCGTGGGAGTACACACGGGCGAGACATAGAACTGGGTGAGCTCAACGCTTTGACTGGCCAACCGATCCAGGTACGGGGTCTTCAGGTGCGGATTGCCATGAAAGCTGAAGTCACCCCACCCCTGGTCATCCGTCATGATCAAAATGACGTTGGGCCGCCCCGTGTCGGCTGCCGGCGAGAAAGTGGGTCGGAGGAGAATAAGCGCCAACAGCAGAAGGCCAAATGCAATTCTCATGAGGATCGCCAGAAAGCAGCAGGATCATTTCGACGGTGTGCCATTAGCTTAACACACCTGGAACCGAAATCGCACCTGTCGGGATAGCGCGAAGCGGATCGTCGCGACCCGCGAACGCTCGTCGCCGAAGATCGTCGGCGAATCGAACGAGGCCAGTGCCGATTATCGGCCCGGGGCGCCTTCTACCGGCGACAGCCAATTGGCCGTGCGGTGTGCCGGCGAATGCTCAGTCAGCATTTGCTGCTGAGTGGCCTGATGCATGCGACGCAAGATCTGGTAGTCGGAACCGCGCGCGAATTCGCAGCCCACCATTTGCTTGGGGCCGACCGAAAGGTTCCAACGCACCTTGAGCTGAATGCGAACTTCCTCGCCGTGCAACGAGCCAAACACGCAGACCTCACGCGTGTTCTTGGGCGCTTCGCTGGTGGTCAGGCAAAGTCCTCCCTCGGAAAAATCGCTGACGATGGCCGGTAATCGCGGCTTGTCCGCCTGCAATTGCACACCCACATAGATTTGGGTCCGCTCGCGCACGCTCTTGCGGCGATTCAATACCCCACTGTCGATCCACCGTTGGAACAACTCATTGCCCAGCGGAGCCTTGAAATTGCATCCCAGCAGCCAATCTCCAGCCGGATTCGGTCGCGCCCAGTGGATCTCGGCCGGCAACATGAGCGCCGGTTTCAATCGGTGACTGGCGAGCGAAATGCGGCACTCGTATCGCAACTCCGGCGGCCCGGGAATCAACAGCTTCGCGCCGATCTGCGAGATCTCGCGCAGCTCGGCCGCGATCGAGTCGACCGACTGCGGATCGACCGGCAGAATCGCGGCTTGAACCAGTTCCACGTTGACCAGCGCATAGCAAGGGCGCCGGCGATCTGTTGATTGCGTCATGGAAGTCTCTACCCCGTACTTGACTAGCGGCCAGTGCCGGGCGACATGAAAGTTTAGCTCACGGCCACGGCGACTGAATTGGAAGTTCCGTCATGGCCCTTACAATCCGCCCGCTCGACGCCTCTTTCGCCGCTTTCGCCATCGTTGCGACGTTCGCGCAATTCTTACAGAAACGCGCGCATCGCCGAGAAAAACGTGGACATTCGACAGCGCGAATTGCCATAATCGACTTCGCTGTCTTTTCGCAATTGCCGCAAAAAGTGGCAATGATCATCTCTCAACATTTCTCGCATTTACGGGGCAAACCTAGTCATGGCGAATGCGACGGATCCTAGTCCCTGGCCGGTGATACCGCTGTCCGATCCCCAGCCTCAATTGCCGAGCCAAACGCCCGCGGCGCAGCAGATCTCCGATCGCGACGCGTGGTTGTTCAATCCGGAAGTCCGAGCGGAAGAGGAGTTGGAAACCGTGGAACTGTCGACGGCATTGCGCAACCTGTTCGATAGCGGACGCGATCAGGTCGTCTGGAACCTTTCGCCGGCCAGGTCCATCGGACCGCCGGGCAGCGAGCAAATCGTGCGCGTCGATCCGCGCCACGAGTATGGCCCGACCATCGCGCGCTCGATCGGCGCCGGACAGCGTGACGCACCCATCGACGAGCCATCGTGGCTGATCATCGTCGACAACGCGCTCGACTTGCTCGACGGACGCGTCGAGCAACTGCCATCGGCGCTGGGACAAGTATCCCGGATTCTGGTCGTGGCCTGCGAAGCGGAGCAACCCGACGGGCCGGGGTCGGCGTCCGGCGACGACACAACGACGCGGCGAGCCGCGCAAATCAGCGCTCGAATGCATTTCGATTATGTCGGTCCGATCGCTGCGCAAGACACGAGCGGATTGCTCTCGGCCTTGGACAACATCAAGCGTCTCGGTCGCCCCACGCTCTTGCACGTGAGGACGGGGAGCCTGCCGGGCGTTTCCGCCGACGTGTTTCCCGCGGAGTGGACTACCGCGGCAAGCGCAGTGGAAGGGATTGCTACCGCCGACGATTTGTTTCGGCAGATCGCCAGCCAGGAACTCGCGACGCTCGCGCGTCGAGACGCACGGATCGTGGTCGTCTCGACCAGCCAGGATCCGGCCGTGCTCGACCCGTGGCAGGCCATGCCCAATCGGCTGTTCCCAGTCGAGTCGGATGTTCCTCACGCACTGAAGTGGTGTGCCAGCCTGGCAGCCGGTGGCAGCCGACCCTTCGCCTTCGTGGGCTGCGAGGAACTGCAAAACAGCTTTGGCGACGTGCGGCAGAGCATCAGCCTGAAGCGGGCTCCGGTGACACTACTGGTCGAACCTCGGGCGACGTCGGTCGACGCGCGTGCGTCGTCTTCCACGGCAATGACCGGAATTCGGCAGTTGCCGCACACCAGCGTGCTGTCACCCAAAGACGGCGCCGAGTTGCGGCAGATGCTGGCCTGGTGCGCGGCGCAGAACGATCCAGCCGTGATCTGGCTGCCACAAGCCTTCGTGCCTCAGTCGTCCTGGCCGCGGGGAGCCGAAATGGTCGCCGGCGGCGCCGAACAACTGCGCGACGGAGCGGACGTGGCGATCGTGGCCTGGGGGCCGATGGTCGCCGCCGCCCAATTGGCGGCCGAGAGCCTGGCACGTCAGGGCATTGGCGCGGCAATCGTCAACGCGCGCTTCGCCCAGCCCCTGGACGTCGACACCCTCGAACGGGTTGCGGGGCCGGCGGCCTGCGTGGTCGTGGTCGACGACGTGGAGGCGGGGGGCGGATTCAGTAGTTGGGTGTTGGAGCAGTTGCTGCACTTGGGGATTACGCAACCGGTATCGATCGTAGCGCCGCAGGAAAGGTTCCCCATCGAGCAACCCCACGGCCTGCAAAAGCAGTGCGCGCAGCGCATTGTCGAGCGTTGCCGATGGCTGTCGGCTCCGATCGTGCCGGAAGTATCAATTGAAGCGCCGTCGCATTCAGACGATTCAAGCGCCCCAGCGAGTACCAAGGGAAACTGGCTGAATTTCTTCGGTGGAAATGCCCACCGCATGGCTTGCGAACGCGAGCAAGTCTATGCCAGCCAACTATCTACGGATGTCAAGCGGTGGGTCGCCGCCTACGAAAAAGTCGGGTCTCGTGACCTATATTTATGGAAGTGGTGCATGCACGGGGCGACGATCACGACGTTGCCGTGCGTGGCGCCCGAGCTCCGCGCGCACGTGAACGACACCAAGCTGTTGTCGATCATATTGTGCGTGCTGATGGACGACGTTGCCGACCAGCATGGCGATAGCCACTTGCTGGACGCGTTGTTGGAAATGGCCTGTTCGGGGAAACTGGGTTCGTGGAAAGACTTGAGCGAGGTCGAGCAAGAGCACGCCGAGGTAACGCGCGCTTTGTGGGCGGAGTACTGGATCCGGGTCGCCAGTTACCCGTGCTACGAGACGAACGAGCCGGTGCTGCGCTTCGACCTGCTGCAGACTTTCAACATGATGCGTTATTCGCACCTGGTCAACGACCGGCCGTACTTGTTGAACATGGTGGAACACGACCTGTACACGCCCCACAACATGATGATGACCAGCTTTGCCGTGCTCGACTTGATGTGCAGTCGCGGATTTCCGCAATCGGACGTGGCAACGCTGCGCGAGATGAACTGGCATGCGCAGTGCATGGGACGCATCGGCAACTTGCTAAGCACCTGGCGGCGCGAGCTGGCGGAACGCGATTTCACCAGCGGAGTCTTCGCGCGAGCCATGATGCAAGGCGATTTGTCGCTGGACGAGCTCGAGCACGGCGACCTGGCCAAGCTGGAGGACACGATTTGCAGCCGCGGCCACGAAGCGCATTTTTTTCACAAATGGCTCGAGCATCGCGAGCGCTGCCACGAGAGTGCCAACCGGATCCGTTCGCTCGATCTTCGACCGGTCTTGGAAGGGCACGACCGATTTTTTGCGGCGTACTTGGGAAGTCAGGGTTTGATCTAGTCACCAGGAACAGGCACTAGGCCGTCTGAATGCAGGCGTACGGCGTGTGTCGCCGTCTGCATTCGCTCCCAGCTATGATGAAAGAACGTCTCCTAAAGCGATTTCCCGCGCACTACATCCTGGTGATGATGTGCGTTACGCGCTTGGTCGCGATTGTGGGGGGCGCGCTGACCGTGTTCTACATCAACCTCACGTTCAACACGGCCCTGTACGACCAGCAACACTTTGAAGTCACGGCCGTGTGGGTCGTCACGTGCGCGGTCGTTGTCACGGTGCTCATGGCGCTCTGGGAAACCCGCGATTTGAGCCGCGTGCTCGTTGCCTTGAAGGATGGCAAACCGGTTGACCTGGCCTTGGCGGTCTCCGCCGGTCGGCAGGCGGTGCTGTTTCCCGGCCAGCACGCCCTGTACGAGTCCGTGGTCGACCCGCTTACCACGATCCTGCCGCTGTGCCTCGCATTGCGCCTCGCCGACGGCGCGCCCATGGCGGTGTTGTTGCAAGTCGGAATTGCCGGCTTCATGGGAATTTCCGCGCACATCATGACCACATTCTTCATCAGCGAGCACTGGCTCCGCCCGGTAATCCGGCACTTGCTGAACGAAGGCATCCCGATCGCTTATACGCAGCTTCCCGAGTCGAAGATCCGCTGGCGGATGACGATTTGCTTCGGATTAACCATCGCCGTGACCGGGGTGATGATCGGCGCACTGGCCAATCAACGCGCGACGGACATCATCAAATATCCCGAGCGGCAGGCCGAGACCGTGGCCAGTCTGCAAGAACACATCGGTTTGATCATGATGTTCGCGATCCTCCTGGGCCTGTTCCTGTCGCGATTGCTGTCCAACTCGATCGCCAGCCGGGTGCAGTTGATGATCGAGGCCATGCGCCAGGTGCAGCAGGGCCGCTTGTGCGAGCGACTGCGACCCACGGGAAACGACGAAATCGATATTCTCGCGCGGCAGTTCGACGTGATGGTCGAGCAACTTGACCAGAACGATCAGACGATTCGCGACTTGAACACGGGGTTGGAGCGCAAGGTCAAGCACCGCACGCGACAGTTGTCGCGCAGCCGGCGCACCCTCAAACGGTCGCTCGACAAACTCACGGAACACGATCGGCTGAAGACCGAGTTCTTCTCGAACGTCAGCCACGAATTGCGGACGCCGTTGACGATGATTCTGGCGCCAGTCGACCGGCTGTTGCAGCGCAACGCAGGCGCTATGCCGCCGGAGGCCAGCAGCATGCTCGAGATGGTTCGCCTCAACGGCTACCGGCTATTGGATTTGATTAATCGCTTGTTGGATTTTTCCAAGCTCGAAGCCGGCCAAATGAAGTTACAGCCCGGACGATTGGACCTCACCGACCTGGTGACGCAATTACTGGCGGCCGCCACCCACCTGGCTCAGCAGCGCGGCATTCGACTGGAAGCCGACTGCGATCCGCAGATGCGGCCTTTCGGCGCCGACCCGGACAAGGTCGACACGATCATCACCAACCTGATCTCGAACGCCATCAAGTTTACGCCCCAGGGGGGCAGCATCCGCGTCGAAACGCACATGGCCGAGGACCGAGTGTGGGTTTCGATCACCGATACGGGCATTGGCATCGACGCTTCGCAGTGCGACCGCATCTTCGAGCGGTTCGTGCAGGTCGACGGCTCCTCGTCGCGCGAGTTCAGCGGAACTGGACTAGGACTGTCGTTGGTCAAAGGACTGGTCGAGTTGCACGGCGGCGAGATTTACGTGCAGAGCCAGCTCGGCAAAGGCTCGCGGTTCTGGTTCGATTTGCCGTTGCGGCCGCTTCCCGACAATCGCCAACAGCGCGCCCCCGGCGAAGCGGAGAAGATCGGCAAGCACTTCGCCGACCTCGACGCCTACGTCGAGCAACCGGCGGCGCCGGTCGAGATGGAACAATTGGCGGGCAACTACGCGCGCACCATCCTGATCGTCGACGACACGACCGAAATGCGAGTGCTGTTGGGCCAGATCCTGCGCGAGCAGTATCGGGTGGTCTTCGCGCGCGACGGGCAGGAAGGCCTGGAGGTCGCCGAGAACGAGCATCCCGACCTGATTATTTCCGACGTCATGATGCCGCGCGTCGACGGACAGGAGTTTTGTCGACGAATCAAGCAAGACCCGGCGACTTCGCACATCCCGTTCGTCATGCTAACCGCCAAGGCCGAGTTGGCCATGAAGATCGGCGGGCTCGACTGCGGAGCCGACGACTACTTGACCAAGCCGTTCGACGAAAAGGAGCTCACCGCGCGGGTTCGCTCGCTGCTGCGTCTGCGCGGCATGCACCAAGACCTGGATCACCGCAACCGCGAGCTGCGCACCGCGTACAACGATTTGCGTTCATTGCAGAACCAGTTGGTGCAGTCCGAAAAGATGAACTCGCTGGGGCAGCTCATCGCCGGACTGGCCCACGAGATCAACAACTCGATCAATGTGGTCTACAACGGCATCAAACCGATGTCAACCAGCATCGGCCGATTGGAGCGACTGCTGGGCGAAGTGTTGGCCAGCCCCGAGCTGCCCGAGCAAGAAGCCATGCGGGCGGAAGTGGCCGCATTGTTCAAGAAGATCTTCTCGCTGGCCCGCGTCATCGAGACCGGCGCTTCGCGAACCGCGCGGATCGTCGGCGATTTGAAGTCGTTCTCGCACCCCGGCAACGAGGGCTTTCAGGTCTTCGACCTGCACGAATCGCTGGACATGTGCTTGAACCTGATGTCGAACACCCTGCACGACCGCGTCGAAGTCTATCGCGATTACGGGCAGATTGGCCGCATTCATGGTCCCAGCGGGCAACTGAACCAGGTCTTCATGAACATTCTCAACAACGCCCAGCAAGCCATCACCGACAACGGCGAAATCCATCTTACGACGCGCCAGGACGGCGAATGGGTGAGCGTTAGCATTCGCGACACAGGACCGGGCATTCCCGAGGCGATTCGCAATCTTATTTTCGATCCGTTCTTTACCACCAAGGATCCTGGCCAGGGAACCGGCATGGGATTATCGCTCAGCTTCGGGTTGATTTCGAAGTTGGGTGGCTCGATCGAGTGTCAAAGCACGGTCGGTCACGGCGCCGAGTTCATTGTCAAGTTTCCCTGCGTGGCCGAAGCGCCTCAACAAGATGATGCCGACCTGGTCGCCGCCGACCTGATCGCCGAAAGGATGTTTTGATGAAACGCGATGTGCTGTACGTCGACGACGAAGCGGAAAACCTGATCGTTTTCCAGGCCTCGTTCGACGAATACTTCAACGTGGTCACGGCCGACAGCGCGCAAGAGGCGCTCGAGCTGCTGGAGCGACAGGCCTTTCCCGTCGTGATCGCCGACCAGCGCATGCCCCGCATGTCCGGGGCCGAGCTGTTCGAAGCCATGCGGCACAAGTATCCGCACACCAAACGCGTCATGCTAACCGGCTACGCCGACTCCAAGGCCATGCTTGACGCCATCAACCAGGGGCAGGTCTTTTATTTCATCAAGAAGCCTTGGGAGCAGGACCAGGTGTTCTCGACCTTGATCCGCGCCATCGAGGCGTACGACATGTCGATCTCGAACATGGTGCTGCAAGACCGGCTCGTCGCGGCCGATCGATGCGCCACGCTGGGTCGCTCGGCCGCACAATTGGCCCACGAGATGGGCAATCAGTTGTGCATGTTGCCCCTGCTGGAGTTGATCGAGGATCGCTACGGCGACCAGGAAGACCTGGTGCGCATGGCCGGCTTTGCCCGCACGACGCACGAGCGACTGGTGCAAATCATCAATGAAGTAAAGGCCTTCGTTCGCTTCGAGCGCGAGGATGTCGTCACGCAGCGCGTCGAGCTTTCCGAGGTGGTTCACGAGCTGGTCGAGTTCCTGCGTTACGAGCGCAGCCTGCCGCTGGATCGCTTCGAAGTGCGCATCGAATGCCCGTTGAGCATCAAGGCCCACCGCGTCAAGCTGCAACAAGTCTTGCTGAACCTGCTGAAGAACGCGGCACACGCGATTCGCGGTCGCCAGGACGGGCGGATCAGCCTGGTGCTCTCGACCGAGGAGGACGAGGCGGTGATCGCGGTCACCGACAATGGCTGCGGCATGACGCCCGAAGTGGCCCAACGCATCTGGGAGCCATTCTTCACCACCAAGGGAGAAGAAGGGACCGGCGTGGGGCTGGACGTCGCTCGCTCGATCATCGAAGCCCACGGCGGCTCGATTCATTGCGACACCGCGCCCGGACAGGGAGCCCGATTCACGATTCGTCTACCAAAATGGGAGTCGACCGCCATCGACGCCGAGAGCCCTGCGCCTCGGGCGATTGCCGTGGCGACCTGGAGCGCAGCACCACTGCCGTCGCCCCAGCCGGCATTGTAGGACACACATGGCCCCTGGGATGGCCCCCGGGACCGCAGTTTATGGAGATTCAGTGATGAAGATCTTGCTCGTCAGCCCGCGCGGGTTTTGCGCGGGCGTCAACATGGCCATCGAGGCGCTCGAAAGGGCCATTACCACGTTTGGCACCCCGCTGTACGTGTTCCACGAGATCGTGCACAACCGGCACGTAGTCGAAGGCTTTCGCCGCAAGGGCGTGGTCTTTGTCGACTCAGTCCACGAGGTTCCGCACGGCAGCCACCTGATGTACAGCGCCCACGGCATTTCGCCGGCAGTCGAGCGCGAGGCGCAGGAGCGCCAGTTGCGCGTCATCGACGCCACGTGCCCCCTCGTGCGCAAGGTACACCTCGAGGCGGTCCGCTTCGCGCGGCTCGGCTACTCGATCGTGCTCATCGGACATCGCGACCACGATGAGGTGGTGGGCACGCTGGGAGAAGCTCCCGATCGCATCACGCTGATCGAGACGGTCGACGACGTCGATCGGTTGGAAGTGGCCGATCCCGACAAGGTCGCTTACCTGACCCAGACCACGCTCAGCGTCGACGACGCCAACATTCTGATCAACCGCCTGCGGGCCCGGTTTCCCAACTGCGTGGGCTCGCACAAGGAAGACATCTGCTATGCCACTCAGAACCGGCAAGAGGCGCTCAAGGCCGGCGTCGTGCGGGCCGATGTCGTGCTGGTTTTTGGCAGCAAGAACAGCTCGAACAGCATTCGACTGACGGAAGTGGCACGCGAGTTCGGTCGGCCCACGTATTTGATCGATAGTTTGAACGAGATCGACTTGTCGTGGTTCCGCGGGGACGAAACGGTGCTGATCACCGCGGGCGCCAGCGCCCCCGAGGAGCTGGTCGTCGAGTGTATCGATTACCTAAGCCGCACATTTGGCGGCAGCGTTGAGCATTTGGCAGTTCGGGAAGAACACGTCGAGTTTCCGTTGCCGATCGAGGTTCGCTCGCTGCCAGGCGGAGCCCAAACACCTGCCGGATCGTGATCGGCGGCCGCTGCTATCGCGCCATTCGTCACCAGCCGTCAAATTTCGAGTGGAATCCTCCAGTGCGCGCGAGGGCAACGACGATCAGGAAACTGACGCTTATTTCTGCCGGATAAGTGCGCCCCTCTAGGCAAACTTTGCCGGATGACACGGAGTTTGCCGCCAATTCTCTTGCGGCCGACGCAGCGACGGAGCGCGATTCAATGAAGCTCGGCCGAATACTCGGGATTGCGTTTCTCGCCGCCATCTGCCTGCAGGCGTTGCCGGCGTTATCCGATGGCCTGGTCCGCGACGGCGTCGGCCCTATTTCCACGGGTCGCGGGGGCACGAATCAGGCCTTCGCCGACAATGCCGCCATCATTCTCGACAATCCCGGTTCGCTGGTGAACGTCGAAGGCACCGGCCTGTTTGAGATCGGCGCCGACACCGTCATTACGTCGGTTGACTACTCGAACCCGTTCAACGACGTGAACAGCAAGATTCGTCCCTTGCCGATGCCCGTCTTGGGCTACGTACACAAGAGCGAAGACTGCCGCTGGGCATGGGGCATCGGAGCATTCGCTCCGGCCGGCTTCGGCGCGGCCTACGGCAATTTGACAAATCCGCTCTTGGGGTCGAACGAGTATAAATCGATCGGCGGCCTGGCCAAGGTCCTGCCCGCGCTCTCCTATCGCGTTAACGACCGGCTGAGCATCGGTATCTCGGTCGGCGTCGCGTTCAGTCACGTGGAATTGGACGGGCCGCTGTTCGTGCAAACCGGGCCTTTTGCCGGACTGCCCGCGATCGTCGAGCTGCAAGGCACGGGCGCGGCTCCGACCGGTTCGGTCGGCATGCAATATCAGATTTCCGATAGCACGGTGCTGGGAGCCTCGTATACGGAGCAAACGAACTTCAATCTGCGGGGCGGAGTCCATGCCATCCTGCTGCCCGGCTTTCCGATCGTCAGCGACTTCGATACCAAGATCCGCTTGAAATGGCCGCGCTCAGTCGCCGTGGGTCTCAAGCACGAGTTCTGCCCGCACCATCGCGTCTCGGCTGACGTAATCTGGTACGACTGGGCGCATGCTTTCGACAATCTTGGCCTCGAGTTGTCGGGCTCATCGAACCCGTTAATTACGACCACGATCCGTGACCAGTTCCCAATGAATTGGACCAATTCGGTCTCGACACGGCTGGGATACGAATGGATGCCGACCAATCGCGACACGTTGCGCGGCGGCTACGTGTATCACGGCAGTCCAGTGCCCGACTCGACGCTCAACCCGTACTTGGATGGCGTATTGAATCACGCGTTCAGCGTCGGCTATAGCCGTAGCTACCAGCGGTTCATCTTGAACGCCGCCTACCAGTACAACTTTGGCAAGCATCGCCACGTGGTCGACAGCTCGCTCGTGGGCGGCGATTTCGACAATTCGTCGCTCAGTGCCCAAGCGCATTTCGCCATGTTCAGCGTATTGGTTCCCTTCTAGCGGATCGGCCCCGCGGCAACCGAGCTCGCCGCGCAAACTGGCGTCATTGGCCGGAACACCGCCGTTCCAGCGCGACCGTCGAGCTCGCGCCGCACTTGCGCCGCTCGGGATGCCCCCGCCTCTAAGGGCTGTTAGAATGCAGAAAAGGTGCGACCCCGGCCGCCGTTCGCTGGCACGATGAATACAGACGAATCCCTTCGGACCGCCCTCGAGCATCACCAGGCTGGGCGATTGCAGCAAGCGGAGCAACTCTACCGGCAGATTCTGCAGGTCAATCCAGTGCACTCGCAGGCAATGCACCTATTGGGCGTCTTGGCCTCGCAGACCGGGCAGCAGCGACTGGCCATTAAGTTAATCTCCGATGCGATTCATCTCGACGACGGCAACGCGGCCATGCACGTGAACCTGGGCGAGGCCTATCGCGAGGACGGCCAGGTCGACCAGGCACAGGCGTGCTACACAACCGCCGCGCGGCTGGATCGCCGCATGCCGCACCCGCATTTCTACCTGGGCATGCTGCACGAGCGACGCGGCGACCTGCAATCCGCCGTGGAATGCTATCGCTACGCGGTCTTGCTCAAACCGGACTATGCCCAGGCGCATTTCTCCTTGGGTAACCTGTTGCGACAGGCGGGTGATTCGCAGGCGGCCTCTGCCAGCTTCGAGCGTGCGGTCGAAAGTGATCCAGGCTTTTGCGAGGCGCTCTTGAACCTGGGAAGCCTGTCGCGAGAGTGCGGTCGCATCGACGAAGCCCGCGCTTATTTGCGCCGCGCCATTCAACTTCGACCCGACGTGGCCGAGGGGCACTTCTTCTTGGGCAACCTGGAAGGTGCTGAGAGCAACTGGCCGCTGGCGATCGGATGCTACGAAAACGCCGTGCGGCTGAACCCCAATATGGCCGTGGCTCAGGCCAGGCTTGGCGCGGCGCTACAGACACAGAAGAAACTTGGGGCGGCGATGGCCCGATATCGCATAGCCATCCAGTTGCAGGGGGACTACGGCGAAGCCTATTTCAACCTGGGCACGGCACTGGCCGAATTGGGACGCATCGACGAAGCGGTCGAGCAGTATGAGTTGGCCGCGCATCACACTCCCGACTTTATCGCGGCGCATATCAACCTGGGCGCCATCTACCAGGATCGCGGCCAAGAGGAACAGGCACTCGAGCACATCGAACGCGCCTTGGCCATCGATCCCGACGCCGCCGATCCGCACTTCAACCGGGCGCTGATCCTGCTCCGCCGCGGCGAGCTGACGGCCGGCTGGGTCGACTATCAAGCCCGTTTGCGATTGCCGACGTTTCCGGTGAGGCTACGTGAAGAGCCGCTGTGGGACGGGGCGCCGATTCCTGGGAAAACCCTGCTGGTGCATGCCGAACAGGGGCTGGGCGATACGCTGCAATTCATCCGCTATCTCCCCTTCGCCGAGCAACTCTCGGGCAAGGTCGTGCTGCAAGTGCAAGACGTTTTGGTTCCGCTGCTGAAGCAAGCCACGGTGGACCCTATATTTCAGGATGCGCTCTACGGATACGACGATCCGCTGCCGCCTTTCGACTATCAGATTCCCATCATGAGCTTGCCTGGCGTGGCCGGCACGACCATGGACAACATTCCAGCGCCGATCCCCTACCTGTCGATCGGCGAAGAGTCCATCCAGAATTGGCGGCAGCGGCTGAGCGACCTGGGCGGCTTCCGCGTGGGCATTGTGTGGAAGGGAAGCAGCACGCACACCAGCGACAAGGCCCGATCGATTCCGCTGGCCGAGTTCGCGCCGCTGGCGCGTGTGCGCGGCGTTTCCTTGCTGAGCTTGCAGAAGCGCGACGGCTTGGAGCAACTCGAGGGCATCGACTTCCTGGTGCGCCTGCTCGACGACGATTGGGACCGGACGGCTGGGCCGTTTGTCGATACGGCGGCAATAATGAAAAATCTGGACCTGGTCATCACCGCCGACACGGCGGCCGCGCATCTGGCCGGCGCCTTGGGCGTGCCCGTGTGGGTCGCACTTGGCACGCGCGCCGATTGGCGCTGGGTTCTCGAGCGCGAGGACACGCCCTGGTATCCGACAATGCGTCTGTTTCGCCAGACCCGCGCGGGCGACTGGACGGAAGTCTTCTCCCGCATCGCCGCGGCGCTGCAAGAGTTAATAGGCGATCTCTGAAGAAGAGGACGAGGCAGGCTTTTACGAAGTGGTAACCGTTCACGGGTCGGGCACTGCTTCGATAGATCGGACGAGCCGCGACTTTCGGCAGTTGCTACTCGTCGCGGCCCAAGCCTGCTTCTTTGCCTGCCGGCTTTCGAGCGGCGGGCACACGGGATGGTCGGATAGTCCCTGAGCCCGGCAACGGTCCCATGAGCTTTTGACACCCAAGGGAATCTGGCGGAAGTGGGGACGTGGCTTACGGCCACGGCCACTGAGTCTCTTGCAGGGGCTTGCCACGCGGAACCCGATATTGTTGTTTTCGTTCGTCGAGCCAATCGTACCAGTTGACCAGCACGCTCGGCGGCGCTCACCAGGGGATAGATGCCAGATCAATCCCAGCGATCCGTCATGAGAGTTTCCTTCGTCGTGTCGTCGTGTCGTCGTGGTGAAATAAAACCGAGAACAAAACCACAACGACACGACGGCACAACGAAAATGAAAAATCGCGCGCCGGCGACTGACGCCACCGGCGGGAACGAAGAGAAAAAGGGTAGAAGAGCAAAAGAACAAAGGGCTACTTGAACCGCTTCCTGAGCACCCATATCAACCCACAGGCGATGACCGCTATCACTGCTGTACTTGGCTCAGGGACGGATGCCACGCGGAACCCAACATTGACGTTCTCGAGCGCCGCGGGAAGGCTCCCCCGGTTCGAGGACTGCAAGGCGGACGCGAAGAAGTTGTTGAACGCACCGCCCCGCAAGCCCCGATACGAACCGAACACAGCTTCGTTCCATTGATAAACGTTGCCACCCATGTCGAACGCGCCATAGGGACTCGTCGTGCCCGTGTACGCGCCAACGTCGGTCAGATTGGCCACGGCGTTATTGTAATTCGCATGGTTACCTAACCCGGTCGGACCGCTCGCCGTCGGGACCAGGCTGCTGCCGGTCGGGTACAGATTATACGTACTGTTGCCGGGGTTGTAGTAGGCTGCCTTGTACCACTCGTTTTCCGTTGGCAGCCGGACCTGCGATCCCGCGTTATGCGTGAGCGGGGGAGTGACCGGTATGCCACCTCCGCCCAAGGCTTCCCAGCGCGTAGGCCCCCGTCTCCGTATCGCCGCTGCCCTGGCCGTTGTTGAGCCAATTGGCGAAGCGAATCGCGTCGTACCAAGTGGTGTAATTCGCCGGATGGTCTCCGCGGGTCCCAATGACGCCGTACTTGCTGCCGCTCGGATTGCCGGCGGTGAAACTGATTCCGCCATACGTGGGGTTGCTCATGTTGCCGTTGTAGAGAAACAGCGTATTGGCGCCGCCGGTATCTTTGGCATTCAGAAACTCCACGTACTGGCTGGCGGTGACATCTTTCGTGCC
Organism: Planctomycetia bacterium; assembly: GCA_031400775.1. Classification (GTDB taxonomy): domain Bacteria; phylum Planctomycetota; class Planctomycetia; order Pirellulales; family PALSA-1355; genus PALSA-1355. The sequence goes on from JANNQN010000385.1 coordinate 28,324, forward strand.
GATGTTATAGACGTAAGGCACGGCACCGAAGAGTGAGCCCGTCGCGGGATCCTTGGCATTGCCGGCATTGCCGACCGGGGACCACTGCATGCTGACGGCCGAAGCAGTCAGAGGCGCGACGAGAGAGATCGCGCAGAAAAGAAGTAGCGAAGCGAAAGTGCGGTGCAACAGCGGACTCCCCGTGAGGACTTTGCCGACAGTTTACCAGTCGCCAGCCCCGCCGGCGGAAACCGGCCCCCAGGGCAGAACATCCTCAAAATAACCGCGACTGCGAGCAAATCAAGTAATTCTACGCCCCCCGCCATAAAAACCTAAAACAACTTGCTCTCGGGCGCGAGATTGGCGGCTGGCAGCGACGGTGGGGCAGGCTCTTGGGATGGCAAACCGGAGCTTCGCTCTCGCCGGTCGTCAGCTCAGTGGCCCCACTTGTATTTGGCCTTCTTGCCGTTCTTGGAGTTTACAGCAAGCGCCCGCGCCGAAATCCGTTTCATGTCATTCGCTCAAGCCAATAGAATGGCTTGCGTCGAACATGGCTGATGGCGATGACCAACGTTTCTTCGGGCTGATAGCGATAGATGACCACGTATGGGAAGCGGCTCACAAGACAGCGACGAACATCATCCCGGCCGGCGAACTGTTCCAACCGTCCAAACAGCAAAGGATCGGTCCGAATCCGCTCAAATGCGCCTGCCAGTTCCTGCAAGAACTCATCGCCCAAGTTCGGGCGTTGTTCGTCGTACCAGACGGCTGCTTCGATAACTTCGAGTTCAGCCGCTGTCAGAACCCGAAAGATCAAGACCTCACCTTTTGCGACCGTCTCTCGGTGAGTTGCTGTCGAATGCGAATGAGGGCCAAATCGGCGTCGACGGCTTTTATTTCACCTCGGTCATAAGCGGCCAAACGGCGCTCGATCTCGTCAGCCCAAGCCGCGGCGATGTCAGGAGACGCGAAACTGCCGCTGGAAAGACTCTGCTCCAACGCATCTGCCACGTAGGCGCGATCTTCGGGACCGAGCGACAGGGCTTGTTCGACGATTTGGTCTCGGTTGACCATAGTTTCTGGACTCCTTTGCTGAGGATTATTCTCCCATGTTTTCGGATGCGCGTCGAGCGTTTTATTGATGATCGCAGGCGTCGGGATGCTCGACCGGGAACCGCACGTCGCGCAGCAGGCGTGCCAGGCAGAATTGCAGCAGCACGTTGCCGTCGACCATGTACTTGCGATCAGCGTACACGAGGTGTTACGGCAAAACGCGCAAGCGAATGTCTTTGAAATCGAGCCGGGTGCCGTGATTCTGCAAGCCCACGTAGCCCGTGGTGCGCGTGATGCCCGGATGCTCGGCTTCCCGGTCCTTGTGCTCGTCGAGATTGGCGTCGATGATCGGCGTGTCGTTAAGCTTGACTTGTACCTTGCGGCGATCGCAGACGATCTGCATCTTCTGCCACTCACCGGCCTTCTTGCTGGCGCGGACCTTCGGCGCCGCGACTCCGTACAGGCTGCCGCAATACTGATAGGGCTGCAACTTGGCGTACTCGGGTGCGTCGTCGTCGAGAATCTGAATTTCCATGCCGGCAAAGGCCGGGTTCCCCTCGTGCGGTGCCCGCAGGAACACACCGCTGTTGCCACCGGGCGGCACGCGAAACTGCAACTCGATTTCAAAGTTGGCATAAGGATCTGCCGTCGACAGCCACCCGCCTCCGCCGCCGCTGCAATACAGCATTCCGTCTTCGACCTTCCAACTGTCCATCGCGCCCTCAACGGCCTTCCAGCCCGCCAGATCGACGCCACCGAACAGCGTCTTCCAGTCTTCGGCTCGGACGTGTTGCGCGTCGGCAAACCAGGTCAGGGCAAGCGCCGCGAGTAGGACAGTCGGACGATGCATCGTGGATTCTCCGGGCAGCTCGAGCGAAAGTTGGTTCTAAGTGAAAGGGTTCGACGATCGAGCCATTTAGCGTAATCGTCGCCATCGGCCGCGGCAACTGGGCGTCAGTCGACGCTTGGATCCAGGTCGCAAACCGCGACATTGCCGAAGCATTCGTCGACCTCGATCCGCACTTGCTCCGGTCGGCTACCGGTAAGAACCGCCAAATCATCGCTCAGCCGCCCGGCGATATACCGAGCCAGCAGTTCCGAGGTGGTGTTGGGCACCGGCAGCAGAATGCAGTCGCCCCGCGGAAAAACCCAGCGGCGGTCGCGAAACGTCGCCTCGACCTCGCGCTCGTTGGCGGTCACGCGGATCAAGGGATGCTCGGTCGGCAAGAGCATGTGGTGATCGAGCTCGTCGACGATCGTTCGCAGCGTGTCGCGCAGGGCGATAAAGTCCACGACGTAGTGGTTTTCGTCCAGCGGTCCGCCGACTTCGGCCGAGACACGATAATTGTGGCCGTGCAGTCGCTCGCAGACGTCGCCGTCGTAGGTGATGAAGTGCCCGGCGCTGAACACCAGGTAGTCTTTCGAGATGCGAACGTGAAACCGCGAAGCCACGGGAAGTTCCTGGAGTTCGAATATCGTCCCGGCCCGAGGCACGCCAGGCGCGGCCCGCCTCTTTGCCAATCGAAAAGGCGATTTGAGTATGCTGCTATGGTATTCTAGCACGCCTCGGACACCGTGCGAATTGCGATCATTCAGCGAATTTTTTGCGTTTGAATCGAAGACCAGTCAGAATATGCGAGCCAGTGACGTTCAAACTATAAGCCGGGAGCACATATGTCGTTTCATTTGTTCACGGGTACGGACACCTACCTTGTCACACCCGAGCTGCGCGACGCGGTGAATGTCGCCTGCGCGTTGGAGAAGCCGCTTTTGATTCGCGGGGAGCCCGGCACCGGTAAAACCGTGCTTGCCGAGGCGATCGCCGAGAATCTCGACAAACAGCTTTTGACGTGGAATATCAAGTCGACCACCAAGGCGCAAGAAGGACTCTACGTCTACGACACCGTGCAGCGGCTCAACGACGCACGCTTTGGCGACCGGGATATTGGCGATATTCGCCAGTACATCAGGCTGGGCCCCTTGGGGCTTGCGCTACGGGCACAAGAGCGCGTCGTGCTGTTGATCGACGAAATCGACAAGGCGGACATGGAATTTCCCAACGACCTGCTGCACGAGCTCGATCGCATGAGCTTCGCCGTCATGGAGACGGGCGAGCATTTTACCGCCGAGCATCGGCCGATCGTGGTCATTACGTCCAACAATGAGAAGGAGCTGCCCGACGCTTTTCTGCGTCGCTGCGTTTTCCACTACATCGATTTCCCCGACAAGAAGACAATGACAGACATCGTGCGGGTTCACCATCCCGACGTCGAAGACGAACTCTTGCGCCAGGTTTTGCTGCGATTCTACTGGCTGCGCGATCTTCCCGACGTCCGCAAGCGCCCTTCTACCAGCGAGCTGATCGATTGGATTGCGGCGCTCCGACGCGGAGGCATCACGGCCGAGGCGCTCGAAAAAGAGCTGCCGTTTATGGGCGTGCTGATCAAGCGCGAGAACGACATCGAGACGGTGCTGGCAAATCGCCGCTTCGGACGCGTGAGCTAGAGCAAAGGGCTTCATGTTCGTCGATTTCTTCTACCACCTCCGCGACTTTGGCTTGAAGGTCTCGAGCACCGAATGGCTGTCGCTCATGCAGGCGCTGTGCGCAGGACACGCCAGAGCCGATCTCAACACGTTTTATCATCTGGCCCGCTGCCTGCTGGTCAAACGTGAATCGGATTTCGACACCTACGACCGCTCGTTTGCCTCATTCTTTGCGGGCATCGAGGAGACCCCAGACATCAGCGACGAGCTGCTCCAGTGGCTTAACGACCCGAAGCTGCCGGACATCAGCGATGAAGATCGGGCAAAGATGCGGGCCTTCGATCTCGACGAGCTGGCTTCGCGGTTTCGTGAGCTGCTCGCAGAGCAAAAGGAACGCCACGACGGCGGCAATCGCTGGATTGGCACCGGCGGCACATCGCCGTTCGGCCATGGCGGCGAGCATCCGACCGGCATGCGCGTCGGTGGCGGCGGCGGTGGCAGGTCCGCGATCCAAGTCGCCGGTTCGCGGCGGTATCGCAACCTGCGTTCCGACCGCATCCTCGACACACGTCAGATCAACCTCGCGCTTCGCCGCTTGAAGCGGCTGGATAAAGACGAAGGCCCCGAGGAACTGGACCTGGATGACACCATTGACCAAAGCGCCCGCAATGGCGGCGAAATCGAGCTTGTCTTTGGGCCGCCGCGGCGCAATCGCATCAAGCTGCTGCTATTGATGGACGTGGGGGGCTCCATGGATCCGTACACGCATCTCTGCGAACGGCTGTTCAGCGCCGCGCACGCCGCTAACCATTTCAAGAAATTCCAGTACCGCTTTTTCCACAATTGCGTCTACAAGCGGCTCTATACCGACATGCACCAATTGAAGGGAGACCTGACGAGCGAGATGCTCAAGAAACTGGATCACACCTGGTCGGTCATCTTCGTCGGCGATGCCTGGATGGCTCCTACGGAGCTTACCTATAGCGGGGGCGCAATCGGTTTCGACGACCGGAATGCAATCGCGGGTTTGCAGTGGCTCGAGCGCATCCGGCAGCGCGTACCCAACTCGATCTGGCTCAACCCGGAGCCCCGCAGCCACTGGAACGAGCCGAGCATCCGCCTGATTCGAAGGGTCTTCCCCATGTTCGAGCTGACCATCGACGGTCTGACCGAATCCGTCGATGTGCTGCGCGGGACGCGGCCGAATCGGCCGTCGGCGAATCAAGTAAGGCCGCGAGGAAACTAGGGCACGCTTGCTAAGACGACATGAGTTCTTGAGAATCGTTGGCACGAAAAATATGCACGGCAGACCTTACGGCGACAAATCCTGTCAAACGTTTAGTAGTTTATCCGATGTGCCGCGCGCAGCGTGAGCCGTTGCAGTCGGTTCGACCGGCACGTCGGATAAACGTACGATGAACTGAACGCGGTACTATGGGGTTTGAATGCGACGTCTGAGGAACGCCGATGCGT
>JANNQN010000386.1:0-6372 GCA_031400775.1 Planctomycetia bacterium
TGGGGCGCTACGAGGAAGATCGCCGCGCCAGCTTCTTTTGGATCGGCGGACGGGGCGAGGCGATGCTCGGCCTGTGGGAGAAACCGCCCGAATTGGTGACGCCGCAGCACTTCGCCTTTCGCGCTTCGGTCGAGGCCAACCTGGCCCTGGGTTATAAAGTCGATACCCGCGATTACGGCATCGGCATTCAACTGCTCAAGGACCTGGGTCTCACCAAGGTCCGCCTACTGACCAACAATCCCAAGAAGACCGACGCCTTTATCTATGGCGGCTTCGATCTGCAAGTCGTCGACCAGGTGCCGATTCATCCCACGGTCAACGAGCACAACGCCCGCTACATCGCCACCAAGCGCGACAAGCTGGGCCACTCATTGCCCGAGACGGGCTGAGGCGTCGAAGCTCGAAAGTAGCAGGCACACGCCGTGAGCCGTTCGCCTTCTGCTATTTAGCGCATTCAACCTCTCGTCGTATCGAGTCGGCTGCATGCACCAATGCGCCTCGCTATTTGGCCGCCTTCAACGCTTGCCACTCCTCCCACGACACAACGCCCACCTCGGGCCGAGGGTCGTCGGGCAGCATGGCAATCAATTCGAGCGAGTGGCCGTCCGGATCGGTGAAGTAGATCGACAAGGCCGGCATCCACCCAAACACCATCGGTCGTTCGGTGCCGTCGTTGAGAAAGTTGTGGCACGCGAGCCCACGGTCCTTGAGCCAGCGCACCGAATTGCGGCGGATGTCGTCGATCGAAGCGCGAAAGGCGAAGTGCTGCGGCGTTACCAACTCGGTCGGTTTCTCCCACAGGCCGAGCATCGCCTGGCCGCGATCGCCGATCCAAAAGAAGCTGGCGCGGCGGCCCTCCTCGTATCGCCCCAACTCGAGCCCCATCACGTCGCGATAAAAGGCCGTGGAGCGGTCGAGGTCCATGACGAAGAGGTGGGTTTCGAACAGGCCGGAGATCATGTGGGGGTTGGAGGTTGGGGGTTGGGGGTTGGAAAAGGAAGAAGGAAGGGACGGCGGAGGCGGTGCTGGGGATATGCGACGACTGACGGCAGATCGAAGTGGTTCTGATGCGCCTTTCACTCGATGCGATTGATCACGGCATTCCATTGCTTCCTCTGATGGCCTTGAGCTTTGTCCCAAGCCAGACCGGCTTGTTCCCAGCCGTCGGCGCGTGAGACTTGGAAGACATGATTCTTGCCGACCGACAGAATCGAGTAGGTGGTGCACATTAACCCGTCGGAATGCTTGTCGCCCTTCGTCGCGTCGGCGCCGGTCGACTCGACGAAATCGCAGACGATCGCCGGCACCCCCTTTTTTCCGTCTTGGTTCACCTCGAAGTCTTCAGTGTCGATGACGCCCACGTGATTTGTATCAGTCCAGGCCATGATGTCGCCGCCGCGCACTTTGTCGAGCGACGTGATGCGAGTTCCCAAAGTTCGGTAAGCGACGGAATTGATCTTGCCGGGGTCCATGTCGTCGCGCCCTAGCTGGCGCAGGTAGTTGGTGACGAAGCCGCTGCAATCAATGCCCATGTATTTGGTGACGTACTGATTCATCGACGTGGCTGTCGGCTGGATGAATCCGTAGGCTTGCGCCAGCCGCAACGTTGTTTGGACCATCTCGGGCGATCCTTTGCCCGCGTAGCAGCCCTCGAGCTTGTTGAGGGCCACGTCTTCCGTGTGGCTCATGCCCTGGCCGCCGCCGGAACTCTGCAGCGGGAACGTGCAGCGATAGATTTTCGAGCCCAACTTCTTGCCGTTCTTCAGGATCGCGTTCTTGAGCTTCTTGAAGGCGCCCATCCCGGCGTCCACGTCGTGGTCGTCGCTGATCGAATCGGTGTTCGTGTAATAATCCTTCGCGTTGCGGTATTCGTGAACGTCGATGCCGTACAAGACGGTGCCGTCGATGAGCCGCACGTCCATCGCGCGATACTCCATCATGAAATCATAGGGCGACATTGCTAGCTCTCCCGGAAGCGAAACATGGCCGCTTGGCAGCGCGCAATCGCTTGCATGCGCAGATTCTTGCAATCGGCAAGCGATGCGCCAAGCCGAGTCGGCCGGAGCGTCGTCGACAGTTCGTGGCGCGGTTCGCTGCCAATTGCGGCGCCGCCGGCGCGTTACCGCCCGGCTTTGCCGGCGGGCGCTTTGGGCTCGGCGCCTTTGGCGGCCGGGCGGGCTTTTTCGTCGCCTTTGTCTTCGCGCGCCTTGGCAGCGGCTTCATCCTTCTTGGCCTTGGCGGCCAGGGTCTCGGCCGCCAGGTCCTTGCCGGCCAGGATCGCTTCCAAGTCCTTGGTCAAGCTCTCTTCCAAGTCGGGCGAAACGCCGACCTTGACAACCTGCACGATCCCGTCCTTGCCGATCAGCACGGTTTGCGGAATGGCCTCGGCCCGATACGAGCCCGCCACGGCGCCGTCCTTGTCGAGCGCCACGGCGACCTTCAATTTCGCTTCTTCCATGAACTTCTTGATCTCCTCGGGCTCCTCTTGCAGATTGACTGCATAGAGCACGACGCCCTGATCCTTGAATTTCTCGGCGACCTTATCGATCACCGGCATGGCCTGCACGCAGGGTCCGCACCAGGTGGCCCAAAAGTCGAGAATCACGACCTTCTTGCCCTTGAAAGCGGCCAGGTTCAGTTCGCCGCCGTCCAAAAGTTCGAGCTTCACTTCCGGCGCGGCCTGGCCCACCAGCGGATGCGGTCCCGGCTCGGCCGCGACCCGTCCGCCCGACAGAATGTCCATCAGCGAATCGGCTTTTTCGACTCCCTCCGGCGCCGTGAAGGCGAACGCCTCGGCTGCGAACTTCGGATCGATCTTCCAGTCCTTGAACGTCACGATGTTCGTGATCTTCATGTTCTCGTAGGGGGACTTCTGTTGGCTCGCCTTGGCCATCTTGGCAAACGCCTTGGCCAGGTCGGGCACGAATTGCCGAACCAGCGGCTTGTCGCCCGCTTCGATCCACAGCTTCCAATCCAGGTCCTCGCCGGCTGCTTCGATCAGATGGCACTTCACGCCGTCCAGTTCCACCACTCCGCCGTAGGCTAACGACGTTGTTTTTTCGAGCAGCTTCTTGGCCGGATCCTCATTCAGCAGGGCCGCAGTGACGACCGAGGCATTGCCAAAACCCAGGGGTCCGGCAACCAGCGGATTTTGCAGCATGGCATCCCACGTCTCGGGCGCCTTCTCCACGCCATATTTGTTGAAGCCCTTGATGAAGATCGACAGATCGCTCCCGTCGCTGACGATCTGCGCTCCGCCTTGCGGCGGCGCCTCGACGCTGAACGACAGTTTGTTGGGTCGCTCGGCGGCGAACTTGAGCACGAAGTTCTGGTTCTGCTTCTTGCCTTGCTGCTCGACGGTCAAAGCGACCCCGCCGTCAAACTGAAACCCGCGCAGGCCTGCGATGAACTTGCCCCACTTGTCGACGGCTTGCTGCGCCTTGGGATCGACTTCCGGCTTGGCGGCCGCGGCGGGGCGAGCGAGGGCAAACGACGCAAGCGCGACAACAAGCGAACACAACGCGGGGCGCACGAGCGCGGCTGGAGCGGACATGATCTGCTGTTCCTGTGTGGGGTGGGTTGACCGGGGGCTCGACTGGCTCAAGCGCAATGCGGGAGAAGAAATTTACGCCAGCTAACGCCGTGGGGAATACGCCAAGCCTGGGGCCGTCCCAGCATACCAAACCACCTTCGCCGACACCACTACTTTGCGACTCGGCGGTCGTGCAACTTGGCGCTGGGGCATAGTAGGTTTTGGCTGGTTTGCCGTCGCGAATGACATTACAATCGAGTCGCCCCCGACCAATACTCCAGCCCCCGGAGCACAATTGCCATGGCCCGAATCTCCCGCCGTAAATTCATTCAGTCGTCCGCCGCCGCCAGCACCGCGTTCGGTCTGTTCACGATTGCAGGCACCAAGGCCTCGGGCCGAGTGATCGGCGCCAACGACGTGATTCGGGTCGGCGTGGCAGGTATCCGTGGACGAGGCCAATCGCACATCGACGAGTTCAGCAAGAAGTTGAAAGACCAGAACGTGCAGGTCACGTATCTGATCGATCCCGACGCGCGGCTGTTCGATTCGCGCCGCTCGGCGGTAAGCAAGAACGGCGGCAACGATCCGCAATGCGTCAAGGATATTCGCAAGGCGCTCGAAGATCCGAACCTGGACGCGGTCTCGGTCGCCACCTGCAATCACTGGCACTCGCTCATCACGATCTGGGCCTGCCAGGCCGGCAAAGACGTGTACGTCGAAAAACCGATCAGCCACAACGTCTACGAAGGACGCAAGTGCGTCAAAGCGGCGCAAAAGTATGGCCGTATCGTGCAGCACGGCACGCAACAGCGCAGCAGCGAAGGCCGCGCCAAGGAAATCGCCGCCGTCCACTCGGGCAAATACGGCAAGCTGCTGGTCTCGAAAGGTTATTGCTGCAAGCCGCGCTGGAGCATCGGCACACGAAAAATCGAAGGCCCACCGTCGGAATTGGACTTCAACATCTGGCTCGGTCCCGCGCCCGAGCAACCCTATCATGCCAACCTGGTGCCGTACAACTGGCATTGGTTTTGGGACACTGGCAACGGCGACATCGGCAACCAGGGGGTCCACGAGATGGACGTGGCCCGCTGGGGGATCAAGGATTCAACCCTGCCCAAGAGCGTGTGGAGTCTGGGCGGTCGCTTCGCCTTCGACGACAAGGGCGCTGCCGATCAAGGGCAGACGCCCAACATCCAAATGTCGGTCTTCGAGTTTGGCGACGCGCTGCTGGTGTTCGAAGTCCGCGGACTCGTGGGTGGCAAGGCCAAGCTGCCGAACCAGGTCGACAACGAGTTCTACACCACCGACGGCATGATTCGCGACGGCATGTTTTATCCGAGCGGTTCGAGTGAGGGCCAGAAAATCGAAGGGCCCGAGGCGCGTGTCACGCCCGGCGGTCCGTTTGGCAGCTTCATCCACGCCGTGCGCAGCCGCAAGGCCGAGGATGTAAATGCCAACGCCGAAACGGCGCACTACTCGGCCGCGCTGTGTCACCTGGCCAACATCTCGTACCGACTGGGCAAGCCGACGCCGTTCGACAAGGCCGGCCAGTCGCTGGGCGACAACAAGCTAGTCGTCGCCACGTTCGACGCCTTGCGTGACAATCTGAAAGTCGTCGGTTTGAACCTGGCTGAGACGACCTACACGGTCGGCGACAAGCTTAGCTTCGACGCGGCCAGCGAGAAGTTTGTCGGTCCTGGCTCCGAGGCGGCAAACCCGCTCTTGTCGCGGGCCTATCGCGCTGGTTTTGTCGTGCCCGAGCAGGTGTAAGGTATTGCCCCGGAGGAAGTTTCACCCGGCATTTTTCGCGAGCCGCTCGGCTCCGCGGTCCGATCGTATTGTTGTTGGGTTTAATGGTTAGCGCTATACTGGGCGCTCGGACCACGGTCCGCCCTTGGGCTCCCCCGGCTGGCTGGAAAAGGGAGAAAAGGCCATGCTCTCGATCGTCTCGGATCGTTCGTTTCGGGATTGCGAAGGCGTTAATCGGCGCGACTTCCTGAAGATCGGCACCTTGGGTGCTGGCGCGCTGGCACTGCCGCAATTGCTAGCGGCTCGCGCGCAGGCCGCCGCCGCCGGCAAGCCGGTCCGCAAGACCTCGGTCGTATGGGTGTGGATGGCCGGCGGGCCCTCGCACGTCGAGACTTTCAATCCCAGCATGGGCGCCCCGGTCGAGTTCCGCAGCGTGACCGGCGAGGTCGCCACGCGATTGCCCGGAGTGACCTTGGGTGGCACATTTCCCAAGATCGCTTCGGTCGCTGACAAGATGGCCTTCGTGCGCTCGTTCGCCCACAACAATAGCGGTCACGTCGGCGGCACGCACTTTGTCATGACCGGCTACGACAATCGCACGATCGACAATAGCGGCACACCCACTCGCCCTTCGTTCGGTGCGATCGTCGCTCGCGTGCGCGGCACCAATCATCCCGTCACCGGCATGCCGACGTACGTCCGCTTCAATCCGATTCGTAGCGGCATCGACGGCGCGTCGTTCCTCGGTCCGGCCTATGCGCCGTTCGATCCCGCGGGCCAAGCGCTCAAGAACCTCTCGCTGGCCGTGCCCGAAGATCGGCTGGACGATCGCCGGGCGCTGTTGACCAGCTTGGACCGTATGTCGAGCGTGGTGGACCGCAGCGGACTAATGGAAGGGCTGGACAAGTTCGAGGAGCAAGCATTCAACCTGGTGCTGGGCGGAGCGCCGGCGGCCTTCGATCTGACGCGCGAAAAGCGCAAGACCGTGGCCCGTTACGGCAAGGGTTTTGGCGAACAGATGCTGCGGGCCCGACGATTGTGCGAGGCCGGCTGCGGCTTCGTGACGTTGCAATATCCCGGCTGGGACATGC
>JANNQN010000387.1:0-39054 GCA_031400775.1 Planctomycetia bacterium
GCCTGGGCCGATGATCGCCCCCGCGCTTTTGTCGGAGCGAAAATCATCCCGATCGAAGGCGACGAGATCGCCAGCGGCGTGTTGGTTATCGAAAAGGGAAAGATCACCGCCGTCGGCGCTGCCGATGCCGTGCAGATTCCCGCCAATGCCGAACGAGTCGACGTGGCCGGCCGCACGATCATGCCCGGGCTGATTTGCTCGCACAGCCATATCGGTGGGGCAGGGGGGGCCGACGGCAGCGGCCCAATCCAACCGGGCGTGCGAATCTACGATTCCCTGAACGTACACGATCCCGGTTTCAAACGAGCCGTGGCCGGCGGACTGACGACGCTCAACATCATGCCCGGCTCGGGCCACTTGATCAGCGGCCAGACGATTTATGTCAAACTGCGACTCAATCCCAAGCCCAAGAAAATCGATCATTTCTTCTTGTTGGACGCGGCGGGCAATCCGTCCGGCGGACTCAAGATGGCCAACGGCACCAACTCGATGCGCGATACACCGTTTCCCGGCACGCGCGGCAAATCGGCCTTCCTGGTCCGCGAACAATACATCAAGGCCCGCGAGTATCAGGACAAGATCGCCCGTGCCGCCGGCGATGCCAGCAAGCTGCCGCCTCGCGATCTCCACTTGGAAGCGCTGGTCGAAGCCATGCAGGGCAAACGCATGGTGCACCACCACACGCACCGCCACGACGATATCATGACCGTGATGCGGCTGGCTCGCGAGTTTGGGCTGCGCGTGGTGCTGCACCACGTCAGCGACGGCTGGAAGGTGGCCGACGAGATCGCCGCCGGCAAATTTCCCTGCTCGGTCATCGTGATCGACTCGCCGGGAGGAAAGCTCGAGGCCCGCTATTCTCGCTTCGAGACCGGCGCCATCCTGGAAAAGGCGGGCGTGCTCACCGGATTTCACACCGACGACTGGATTACCGATTCACGGTTGTTCCGCCGTAGCGCCGCGCTAGCGGTGCGGGCCGGAATGTCGCGAGCCGGCGCGCTCAAGGCCCTCACCCTGGCCGGCGCCCAGATGCTCGACCTGCAAGATCGCATCGGCTCATTGAAGGTCGGCAAGGACGCGGATTTCGCGATCCTGGAAGGCGATCCTCTGAGCGTGTATTGCAAAACCCAGGAGACCTGGGTCGAGGGCGTGAAAGTATTCGACCGCAACGACCCCAACGACCGGCTGTATGCCGTCGGGGGCTACGGCGCCGGACACGACCAGTCCCCCTATCTCTGCTGCTTCGATAACTTTGAGATAGGGGGTGCGAAATGACCCGTCTTCAAATCGAAATCATGATCGTTCTGGCCGCCTGGTCGGCGACGACGACTTCCGTCGCGACCGCGCAAATTGCCGTGCGGGCCAAAACCGTCCACACGATGGCCGGCGCGCCGATCGACAATGGCATGATCGTCATCCAAGACGGCAAGATCACGGCCATCGGCCGCGCCGACCAGATTTCGGTGCCCCCGGGATTTCGTGTCCTCGAGGCGGCAGTGGCCACGCCGGGCCTGATCGATGCGCACAGCACGGTCGGCTTCTCGGGCATTTTGAACATCCCGCACGATCAGGATCAACTGGAGCGATCCGCGCCGATTCAGCCCGAGCTGCGCGCCATCGACGCCTACAACGCCCAGGAAGATCTCATCGAGTGGATCCGCAGCTTTGGCGTGACGACGATCCACGCCGGCCATGCTCCGGGCGAGCTTATGTCCGGCCAGACGCTGATTGCCAAGACCTCGGGCAACACGGCCAATGTCGCGGTGATCGCCGAGGCCCGGGCCGTGGCGGCCACGATTGGCCCGGCCGCGCAAAAGACGACCGGCAAATCGCCGGGAACCCGCGGCAAGACGATGTCCATGCTCCGCGCCGAGTTGATCAAAGCCCGCGAGTATCAGGAAAAACATCGCCGGGCCGCGGCCGCCGGGGAGAAAGCGGAGCCGGTTGCCCGCGACCTGCGGTTGGAAACTCTGGGGCGCGTGCTCTCGGGCGAACAGCCGTTGATGATTACCACGCACCGGGCACAAGACATCTCCAGTGCCTTGCGGCTGGCCAAGGAGTTCAACATCAAAATCTGGCTCGATGGCGCCGCAGAGGCCTTTCTGCTGATCGACGACATCAAGGCGGCCGGTGTGCCCGTGATCGTTCACCCGACCATGCAACGCTCGATCGGCGATCAGGAGAATCTGAGTTTTGAAACCGCGTCCAAGCTGGTTGCCGCCGGTGTACCCGTGGCGCTTCAGAGCGGTTTCGAGGCCTACGTGCCGAAGACCCGCGTCGTGCTGTTCGAGGCCGCCGTGGCCGCCGCCAACGGACTCACGTTCGACCAGGCTCTGCGGACCGTCACGATCGATGCCGCCAAAATCCTGGGCATCGAAAACCGGGTCGGATCGCTCGAATTGGGCAAGGATGGCGACGTGGCGATCTACGACGGCGACCCGTTCGAGTACACGTCGCACTGCGTGGGCACCGTGATCCAGGGTCGGGTGGTGAGCGAGATCGCTCGTTAAGCGGGCTTATCGGGCCCGCCGTTTGCGCCGCGCCGCTTGCGGCGAATCGGCAGCTTCCGAGACATCCTTAGCATTTTCAGTCGGCAGAAACTTCGCCAATTCGGATTTCTTTTCGGCAAACTTCGGCTTGCCGGCGAGATTGGTCCACTCATAAGGATCTGCCGTCTCGTCGTACAACTCTTCGTCGCCGTTGGCGTAGCGAATGTATCGCCAGCCCTCGCTACGCACCGCGTGGTTGTTGTAGCGATACGTCGTGATCGCCGGCTGGCTCCAAGCGACGGTGGGATCGGCCAACAGCGCGCGAATGCTCTTGCCCTCGACGTGCGGCGGCGTGGCGATGCCCGCCAGGTCGGTGAGCGTCGGATAGATCGACATGAAATCCACGGTCCGCTCGCATACGCCCCCCGGCTTCGTCACCCCGGGCGCGACCCAAATCAGTGGCGCGCGGGTGGCTTCCTCCCACAGGGCGAATTTTCGCCAATGCTCTTTTTCGCCCAAGTGCCAACCGTGGTCGCCCCACAATACGATGATGGTATTGTCGCGATACTCGCTTTTGTCGAGCGCGTCGAGCAGGCGGCCGATCATGGCGTCGCAATACGTGATCGCCGCCAGGTACGCCTGCAGGGCTTCCTTCCACCGGCCCGATTCGACGATCGCGCGATGATCGCCGTCGGGCTTGGCCATTTCAACTCCCGCCGGCGGAATGTCGGCCAGGTCATCGGCTTTGACTTTGGGTAGCTCGATCGAAGCCAGCGGATGTTGATCGAAATACTTTCGAGGCACATTCCAGGGCATGTGCGGTTTGTGCAAACCGATGGTCAGTAGAAACGGCTTTTCATGACGCTTATGCAGTTGTTCGATGCCGTAGCCCACGATCTTCCACTCGCGCAGATCCTCGTCGCGGCAATCCAGCGGCGCGAACTTGATCCCGCCCACGCCCGCCGGACCCTCTGGGCGCGGATCGCTGCCGGCGCTTTGCAGATAGTCGTCCCATTCGCTCCGCCGCGGGTAGGCTTCGTGATAAATCTTGCCCGCGCCGGCTGTGTAATAGCCATTCTGGCGAAACGTGGTTACCAGGCTCCGCTCGGGCGGAATGACGGTTCGCCAATCGTCGTCGTTCTCATACACCCCTGAGGAAAAGGGCCGCAACCCCGACATGAGCGCGGCGCGCGACGGATTGCAGACTGGCGCTGCGCAGTAACTACGGGTGAAACGCACTCCGCGAGCGGCCAGGCGATCGATGTTCGGCGTCGCCGTCTGGCGGTTTCGTCCCAGGTAGCCGACCCAGTGGTTGAGATCGTCGACGGCAATGAAGAGCACGTTGGGACGGGCGGTGTCCGCGGCGACGAGCAGTTCGGCCCAGCCGGAAACGATCACCAGGGCAAGAATTGCGGCGGCTTTCATGGGTCGGTCCTGGGCGGCAAGGGTTGCACAGCGCCGAAAAGCACACCTTGTCCCTTGGCGACGTGGCTGTCAAGCGCCGCCGAATGCCAACTGACTCGGTGAACTTTTGATCGCCCTGGGCGAAAATTTGACCGCTGGAGCCGTAGGTCGCGTCGGACAGGGCCGTTTCGGTGCGGCCCAACGACTTTGCCGACACCGGTATGCGGATTGCTTGCCCGATCGCGTCGAGACCAACTCCGCAACAGGAGCGGCCTGGGCGTTACAATTGATCGAAGGCAACCGAACAGTTCCAGAGGAGCCGCGTCCCATGATGCACGCCAACATATTCCTGCTACGGGCAGTCCTGCTCAATCTTGTTGCGGTGTTGCCGCTCGCTGTCGCCCACGCGGCCGACGAGAAGCCGAAGGGTGAATTGGGCCGCGAAGCCGAAACGGCCGTGCAAAAGGGCATCGACCATTTACGCACCAAGGGGCAGACGGACGACGGCGCCTTCACGCCCACGATCGGCCCCGGCATCACGGCGATCGTCACCACCAGCGTTTTGCGCAACGGCCGCACGGTCGGCGATCCGCTGGTCGCCAAGGGACTCAAGTATCTAGAAGGTTTCGCGCAACCCAACGGCGGAATTTACGATCCCAAGTCGCGGATCCAGAACTACGAGACGTGCCTGGGCATGGTCTGTTTCTCGGAAGCCAACGTCAAGGGCCGCTACGACGTGATTCTCAAAAACGCGGACAAGTACCTCAAGGGATTGCAGTCGGATGAAAAAGATGGCCGCAAGCCGAGCGACGTGGAGTATGGCGGAGTCGGATACGGCGGCGCGGGCCGCCCTGACTTGTCCAATACCCATTTTCTGATGGAAGCGCTCGAAGCCGCCGGCGACGGACCCGATGACGAGGCCGTGAAGCGGGCGCTAATCTTCGTCTCGCGCTGTCAGAATCTGGAAACGGAGCACAACACGACGGCCTTTGCGGCCAAGGATCCGGACGGCGGTTTCTATTACACGCCCGCCGGCGGTGGCAGCAGCCCGGCTGGAAAAACGGCCAATGGCGGACTGCGCAGCTATGGCTCGATGACATACGCCGGGCTGAAGAGCATGATCTTCGCGGGCTTGAAAGCCGACGATCCGCGCGTCAAGGCGGCCATCGATTGGGCCCAGAAGCACTACACACTTGCAGAGAACCCGGGACTGGGCGAGGCGGGCCTGTACTACTATTACCACCTGTTCGCCAAGGCACTCGACGCCGCCGGCCAGGATACGATCACCGACTCCGACGGCAAAGTGCATCATTGGCGCAGCGAACTGGCCGCCGAACTTGCCCGTCGCCAGCGGCCAGACGGTTCTTGGATCAACAAGGACAACCGCTGGATGGAAGGCGATCCGAACCTGGTGACCGGTTACGCCCTGTTGACGCTGTCTTACTGCCGCCCGGCAGCCAAGAAGTAGCAAGCAATCGCTTACTTGCATTGGCCGGCTACCGCGACAACAGCCCGGCATCGAGCACGAACTGCGAACCGGTAATGAACCGCGCTCGGTCGGAGGCCAGGTACACGACCGCGGCGGCGACGTCGGCCGGTTCGATCCAGGGCACGTCCAGCAGATTCCCGGCCGAGCGTTCGGCGATCTCCTTGGGCGTCGCCCCTTCGAGCGCCGCCAGGCCGTCGTTCATCGGCGTGTTGACGCCGGTGGGATGGATGGAAATGACGCGCACGTTGTAGGGCGCCAGTTCGATGGCCCACGACTTGGTCAGTCCGACCAGGCCCCATTTCGACGCGGCATAGTGGCTCAATCGGGCCATGCCACGCAAGCCCGCGATCGACGAATTGTTGAGGATCACGCCCGAGCGCTGGGCGATCATGTGCGGGATGACGTGCTTGGCCGTGATCCAAGCCCCTTTGAGATTGATGTCGAGCATCGTATCCCAGGCTTCCTCGGTAAGCTCGTGCGCCAGGCCGTAGGCGCAGATGCCGGCATTGTTGAACAGAATGTCCACTCGGCCCCAGCGAGCCGCAATCTGTTCGACTGCGGCGCCGACCGCCCGATCATCGCGCACGTCGACGGCTAACGGCAGCGCATCGACCCCCAGCGCCCGGCACTCCTCGACCAGCGAATCGAGCGCCTCGCTGGTTCCCAGCCCATAGCCGGGATAGCTCAACTGCCGGGCCACGTCGAGCGCCGCGATGTTCGCCCCCTCGCGGGCCAGGGCCAAAGCACTAGCTCGTCCTTGCCCATGCGCCGCGCCGGTTATCAACGCCACGCGTCCGGAGAATTCGCTCATGGGCGGGCGTTCCCTGCTTTCGGTGCTATAGCAGCCTGGCTCCTGCGAAATGGCTCCAAGTATCCGTCCAGGTCGACTTGCAGGGCGTTGTTGAACACGTTGGTCGCGATCATCATGCCGCCAAATGCGGTCAGCGCAACTAGTTGTTCCGCAGTCAACCAACTGGCCAGCCGCGCAAAGAGTTGATCCGACACGCCGTGAGCGTCGATCGACAGTTGTCGTCCGTATTCGACGAGCGCTCGTTCGCGATCATCCAGCGCAAGCGCGTCCGGATCTTCGCCTTGCTCCACGAGCCAGCGGCGAAAGAACGTGGAACACACCAGGCAATTGGTCTCGGCCGAGATGGCATGCACAAACAGCGTGGTCGCGCGCAATCCGAGCATCGGCGATACAACGTCATACAGCGCATACCATTGCATCAAAGCCGTCAGCGCCGCGGGCGAATGGGCCAAGGTACACTTCATGTTCGTCACCCGGCCATGCGCGGCGACCTGCCGGTCCAACTCGGCTCGCGCAAGCGGCGGCGCGTCGGTAATCGAAAGCGGCGCGATTCGGGCCATGCCAAGATCTCGTTATTTATGTGCCGGGATATTTTCCGGTGCGATCGCCAGTTATAAAGCACGCGATGGCCCCGCGGCAAGCAACGCAACGACTTGCCTGTTGACTCCGCAAGTAAGGACAGCTCGCGGCGACCTTACTGTTCGCGATACGGCTGCGATGCGCGGTAGAGCTCGATGCGAGCCTGGGCGCCGTCGATTGACTTTTGCTGGCCTTTGGCCAGGTCGATCTGTTGCTCCGAAATCTTGATCGCTTCGTCGAACTGCCCTGCTTCGGCCAGTGCCGCGGCCAGCGTGTCGAGCAGCGACGGGTCTTTGTACTTGACGGCCTCGCAAGCCTGCCGGGCCAAAGTGGTTGCTTCGGCGCCGCTGCGCACTTTGTCATCAGGATTCGTGGCCAGAATCCACGCCAGGTTGTTCGCCCAAGCGACATTCCCCGCCTTCATCGTGACCTCGGGGCGCAATCGCAGGGCTTCGCGGAAATGGCTGACGGCCTGGGCGGCCTTCTTTTGCTTGAGCAACACTTGCGCCAGCTCGGCATGGCCAGAGGCATCGTCGGGGGCCAGACGCACGAGTTCCATGTAATGCTTCAGGACGTCGTCCGTGCGGCCTTGCTGCGCGCGCACCTGAGCCAACGAACGGTGCACCGACGACAATTTCGGATCGACCGCCAAGGCGGCCTCCAGCGCGCCCGCCGCGCGTTCGATGTCGAGCTTTTGCTCGCGGGGCACGATCGAGGGATTCGTCGCGCGGCGGAGGAAATGCTCGCCCATGAGCAGGTGAAATTCCTTGGACTCCTTGGGCAGTCCGACCGCGACCGCCATTTGCTCCATCCACTTAGGGTCAACGGCCGCCAGCAACGCCACGGTCGCGCTATCGCGCGTCGTCAATTCGCGAAACAAATGCAGCGGCGCATCGAACTCCAGCCGCAAGTGCAGATCGGTATTCAGCTCCCGCGACGGGTCTCGCGTTAGCAGCTTCGTCAGTTGCTCCTCGCCCAACTGATAATTCTCGACCAGCAACTGCCGCACGTCGGTCTTGCCAAACCATTTCTTCAAATCGCCCAGCAACTCGGGGCTGTTGTCGACCGTTTTTTGCAGAGCCGCCAGTTGGCCTTTCTCGGGCACAAGCGGACGGTTCGAAGCCAGTAGCACGGTGTCCAAGCCATTGGCGCACAAGATCACGCCGAAATGCGGAAACTCGGACCGCAGCGTGCGCACGATCATCAAGTAGTCGCTGAGCGTGAAGTTGTAGGTTTGAATCCACTGGGCCAACACTCCGTCTTCGGAGAGTCGCTCGCGCGCGGCGCGAAAGAACTCCTGCGTAAACAGGTTCGAAACGCCGGCCAGCCACGGATTCGAAGGCTCGGAAATGATCAGATCGTACTTCCGATCCGCGCCCTGGATCGCCGTACGACCATCGCCAAAAACCATCGAAAAACGGGCGGCCGCGTCGATTTGTTCCGCGGAGAGCCGTTCGCTCGAAGGAAGCTCGGCGTTGCGGGCTTCGAGCCAGGAGCGGCTCTTTTCCTGCGGGCGATGATTGTAATCGGCAAACTCGGCGGTCGCGCCGTACACGACCGGCTCGATCTCGCAACACGTGACGCGCGTTTCAGGAAACAACAGACTCGCGCCCGAGGTGCACCCGCTGCCGAAGCCAATCACCAGCACTTCCTTGGCGTCGGGCTTGAACAGTCGGGGGAAATAGGCCAGGCCCAACTGCGTCGTCATGTCGCCGCCGTTGCTGGCATCGACCTTGCCGTTGACCCGCAGGCTCAAAACGCCCGAGGCCTCGGTGTTGACCAGCACGTTGGACGAAGCGCCTTCGCGAAAGTAAACGGGCGTGATGGTCGACATCCAATCGGGACCACCCTGTTTGGCCAGCGCGTCGCCATAGATATACAGGCCCAGGTTCGTAAGCCGGGGATCGATCGGTTGCGCGAGCAGCACGATGATCACCGTGCCCACGGCCGCCGCGGCGCCGCCCCAGGCAAACTCGGACTTCCTCTGCCAGGGAAGCACGGCCAATAGCGCCACCAAATAAAGAGCAACTGCCAACGCCACGGCGCCGGCCGTTCCAATGCTTGGAAAGAGCAATAGCGCCGTCAGGCTGGCGCCGGCGATCGACCCCAGCGTGTTCCAGGCGTAAATATTGCCCACCGCGGCCCCGACGCGTTCGGCACTGGCTTGCGTCATGCGCACGAAGAGCGGAAACAGCAAGCCCATCGCGATTGCCGGCAGCAGTTCGAGCGCGGCGCTAATGCCGACGCAGATGATCCCGTTCCCAAGTTGTCCGCCCCGCAACTGGCGGACGTTTTCCGGCGCCACCACAAGCGTCAGCCAAGGCAGCATTAACTTGCCCGCCAGCGTGGTCAGCGCCAAGACACCGATAATCGCCGTCGCCATCCGCCACGCGGGCTCGACGCTGCGCAGCTTCCAATGATAGATCAAGCTTCCCGTCGCAATTCCGACCAGCACGACGAACAGGGTGGCCGTAAAGGCGTAGGTCGAACCGCCGAGAATCAACGCCAACTGCCGGGTCCAAGTCATTTCGAGCACGAGCGCCGCACAGCCCGTCAGCGCCGTGGCGACATACAGCCGGGCCAGCGCCAGGCCGGTCCGACCGCTCGGGATGGCCGCGACCGCCGTGGCAGGGGCCGCGCCCTTGCGCGCTGGCGCCCGAGTTTGCAGCCCCCGAGCCACGAAAATCGAAACCGCGCCGATGGCGATATTGATCGCGGCGGCCATGTTGTTGGTCAACAGCAAGCCAAGCGACGGCAGAAGATGGAATCCGGTCAGGTAGCAGCCCAGGGCCGCGCCGAACGTGTTGATCGCATACAGCCAGCCGGTCGCCTGATCCAGGCTGCCGTTGCGCGACGTCAGTTGGCGGATCAATAGCGGCAGCGTGCCCCCCATCAACATGCAAGGCGGGCCGATGACGACCAAAGTAATGCAAAATTGGATGAGAAAGCGCCACAGCGGAGCTTCGGGAATAACCGAGTACAGGCCGACCGAAGCGTCGACGAGGCCGGCGATCTCGAAGGGAATCAGCAGCGCCAGTGCGCCGATCGCCAACTCGCAGAACCCGTACCAGCGGAGCGGCAAAGGCGCGCGATCGGCCACGCGACCGAACAGATATGCTCCCAGTCCCAGGCCGAACAGGAACGAACCGCCCACGGCGGCAAAGGCCAGGCTGGAGCTGCCCCACACGTGGGAAAACCGCTTGAACCACACGACCTGGTAGGCCAGTCCGGTGCCGCCGGAGACAAAAAACAGGAACGACGCCAGCCAGAAGATCCGCGGCGAGATGGTTTTTTTGGGGTTCATGGTCACGCTGGGGGGCAGTGCCCGGAGGCACAAGGGGGATGATCACCTCACGGCAGTGACCAGCCCCTTAGCTTATTCCGGCCCCGCGGGCGTGTCTACAGAAACGTCGCCGGGCTCCAAAGCCTTGCCGGCCTGCCTACGATTCGTTGCAAAACTTGCGGTTGCATGTCCGGCGCCCAGAACTGGAACATGCCGGCTAGCGAATTGCGGCGGCCGGCTGGGCCGACCATTGATCGGCCAGCACCTTCATATAGTACCCGCCGACTACGCTACGCGCCCGAAAGCCCACGACCTTGCCGTTGGTCGTCTCGTGCCAGTCGCTGAGTGGAACTCGATCGGCGCCTTCGTTGACGAACCGATAGACCGGATGGATCAAGGTCTGAAAATCTTCCGGCGAGCGCGCCATGCTGGCCGTCCAGATGATCCAGTCACTCTTGGTATAGCTCTTGCGGCTGTCGAGCGGCAATCCGAAGTCGTTCTGCTTCGTCAAGTAATAAGCGATCTCGCGGCGGGCGATCTCGGGCGGGAAAATATTCAATTGCAGCACCGTGTCCCACACCAGATTGTATTTCTGGCTCCAGGTGCCCTTGCGGTCGAACGTCAAGCTGGTGTGATCGCCATCGGCCGCCGCCTCGCTCCAGCGCGTCGCCAGGCCCTTGGCCAACTCCAGGTATTCTCGCTCCGTGTCTTTCTGCCCCTGCATGCCAGCCAGGCGTCCATAGCAGGCCAGGCCCAGGATGGCTTTGATCGAGAGATTGGCGTTGTGCGCCAGGTGGCCGGCAAAATCGTCGGTACATAACTGATTGCCCGGATCAAATCCCTCGCGGCGCAGGTATTCGGCCCATTCGGTCAGCGGCTGCCAATGCCGCCGGGCATAATCGGCATTTCCCTCCGCTCGCGCCACGGCCGCGGCGAGGATCAGCATGTTGCCGCATTCCTCGACCGGCATATCCTCCGGATAGGTCTGGCCATTGGCCAGCGGATAGGTGCCCACGTCATGAGCCGCGAAAGGCTTCTTCCAGCGGCCGCTCTCGCTGTAGTGAAAGATCGGCTCCATCATACCTTTGACCAGCACGGGATTGTAGAGCAAGAACAACGGCGCCGAGGGATACGTGACGTCGACCGTGCCGATCGAGCCGTTGCTGAAGTTCTCCTTGGAAAAGAACAGCGGCTGGCCATCGGGCGCGGCGACCAGCTTGTGGGCCGCGATCGCTTGCCGATAGGCCAGGCGGCAGAGGCGCACGTACTCTTGTGATCCCGAGCGCGCGGCGCTTTCGGCAAGCTGTTTGTCGAAGGCGTCGCACCGCCGTAGCACCTCGTCGTAGTCCTTTTCCGCCGCGGCCAGCATTTTTTCGGCCGTCATGCCCGGATCGCGCCGCCACCAGGCCCGCAGCTTCGTTCCGAAGTACTCCACCGCGTAATCGTCGTCGTAGGCCACGATCAAGTGACGCCGCACGGGCCGGCCCTCGACCGTTCCCAAGTCAAACCGGGCGCTCAGAACCGGCCAACGGTCGTTGGCCGCGCGCGGCATCTGGACATCGTCGACCGTGGGCGCGGGCAAGTCGCTTGCAAACGCCTCGCGAGCCACTTTGTCCGCGGCAATGACGCACTTCGTCGTGCCCGCGGCCACGGCTATATAAAACTGCCCCCAGTCGATGCGGACGTTGTCCCCCTTGGTGGCCAAGGTGCGCTGCTCGCGCGAGCCGACTTGCATTGCCTCCAAACCCGCGACCGCGGCGCGGCGCCACACGACTTGCTGCTTCGGTTGGTTGACGGCCCATTCGGCCGTGGCGTCGAAGTAGAGCTCGACGGCGTGCGGCTTACCGTCTGCCGAAGCGACCTCGAACGTAATGTATCCGGCCGGGCGCGACAACAAATCCAGGTCACCGAGCAGCAGGGGCGTCGTGAAAATGACCGCCAGGTTCACGCCGACTGTCGAGAATCGATACACGCTTTGCGTCGCCTGCACGTCGAGCCCGGTTTGCGTGGCCGCTTGGGGAACTTCAGGCGCAGCGCCCATGAATCGCAGCGGTTTGCCGTCGACGCGAATCATGCCGCACATGGCATGCACGGCGCCGGTCCAGTGCCGCGGCCAGTCGCCGGCCAGCGTGCTGCTGGTGGACCAGCAACTCGTGTAGGGATCGATCGTCACCAGCGGAACGGCAGGGGGTCGAAAGTCGTCCGCCAGCGATATACCGCCCGCGCACAGGACGCCCAGAATCGCCGCCTGCAGCCACCTACCATCGAGACGCAGCATCGTGGAAGACCCTCGAGTGAATTACCGGCGCACCGCAACAGTATGGCGAGATCGAAGGTCAAATTCCAGGCGGCGAGTGAAAACGGCTTTGACTGTTCCCCTCCCCAGCAAAGTAACCGGGATCCTTCGCCGGACCCGTCCGACGGTAGCAGCGCGCGTCGCCAGCGCTGGCTTGGCACTGGCGGGTGGCGTGGTATCTTAGCGAACGCTTGAGACCGACTCCTTCCAAGGCGTGAACGACACCAACAAAGAGGCCGACGGCAATAGAAACGAGAGGTGAACTCATGCGTCAGGTGCGCTATGGCGTGGCAATGAGCCTGGACGGATATATCGCGGGGCCAAACGGCGAGGCCGACTGGATCGTGATGGATCCGGACATTGATTTCGGCGCGATATTCAGCCGTTTCGACACGCTGCTCATCGGCCGCAAGACCTTCGCCGAGATGCAGGCGATGGGGGGAGGTGCCGGCATGGCGCCGGACGTGCGGTCGGTTGTGATCTCGCACACCATGCAGCAGGCTGATTATCCGGACGTCACGATCGTGAACGACGCGGAACCGTTCGTCGCGGAGCTGAAGACGAAACCCGGGAAAGATATCTGGTTGTTCGGCGGCGGCGCGCTGTTCCACAGCCTTCTCGGCGTCGGGCTCGTGGACGCGATCGACGTCGCAGTGATTCCGGTACTGCTGGGGGGAGGCATTCCGCTGTTGCCGACGCCCGCCCCCCGCACGACGCTCGCGTTGAGAAGCCATCGCGTCTACGAGAAGTCAGGAATCGTGGGACTCGAGTACGATGTCATGGACTCCCGTCTACTCTAGTGGACGGACAGCTCTTATTTGTCATTCTTTGGGCGGCAAGCGGTGCTCAGCGGAGCACTGCTGCGCGGAGTCAGCAGTCGCACGCAAGGAGGACATGCGGCTAACCCACGATCGTCAAGTCGCGGCGCGCGAGCCGCAGCTTCGTGAGCGGCCACCAGCCAATTCCGGTCCGCGACAGGTTGAGCGTTTCCAATTGCGGCAGTTCGGCCAGCAGAGACTCCAAGACGCGCTGGCTGACTGGGGTGCCGCTCAGGTCCAGATGCTGCAAGCCCTCGAATTGCAGGTTTTGCAGGCCGACGGAGCTGACGGACGTATCGATCAGCTCGAGGTGTCGCAGTCCAGCCAGCACCCGGCGGCGGCTTGCGACACTTAATAGCGTGCGATCGTCGACCTGTGCGCCGGCCAGGCGAATCTTGACGACCCGATCGAGCACGGTGGCGAAATCGGGGCCGATCGATTTGGTCACCAAATCGTCGGCCTTCACCTCGACAACGCCCCCCAGCGCCTTGATCTCGTCAATGACCTGCTGCTGCTCGGCATATTGCTCGACCCAGCGGGTGAGCCATTGCATGCGCCCGGCTTTGAACTGGGCATATTCCGTGGCCTGCTCGAAAGCCTGCTGCAGGCGGACGAATTCTTGCTTATCGCCGCCCCGATCCGGGTGCGCCGTCTTTGCCTTTTCGAGGTAGGCCTGCTTGACGTCGTCGACCGTCACCGGCTGCGTCAGCCCCAACACCGACAAGAATTCGAGGTTGTGGTCGATCGGCTTGCCGTCAGTCATGGGAACGTCGATTCACGGGTCGAACGGAACAATTGCCCGCGTCAGGCGTATTCGCGCTTGGTCGTAACGCCCGGCTGGGGCACGGAGTACTTGCCATCGGAGCCGGCCTGGATCGGCGCCGGGCCATTCATCGTCAGCTTGTCGACATCGGGCGCGAACTCGTGGTCGCAGTCGAGCATTTCTTCGAACGTCACGACACGGCCGGTATGCGCCGCCATTCGACCCATCGACGTGACCAGGCTGGCTTCGGTGCCGCGCTGCACTTCGTTGTAGGGTTTGTCCTGGCGAATGGCGTCGATGAGGTCGTTCCATTCGAGCTGGTAGGGATTCGGCTCCGGCTGGGGGAAGGCCCAGGCCACGTCGCCGCCGCGCGGCTTGATGAGCTGGTCGCGGAAGATCTTGCACTTGGCCGGCGAGTGGGACGAGTGCGAAATCGTGGCCGCGCCCTTGGTGCCGTGCGCGTAGCTGGCGAATTCCTGGTGGCAACCGGTCATCACGCGACCGTCGAGCCACAGTTTGGCTCCGTCGGCAAACGTGTATTCAACCCCGTAGGTGTCAAAGTTCTGGTCGATGTTGTCGCCCCGATAGTGCCGGCCGCCCAGGGCCTGAGCCTGCACGGGCCAGGCGTTCTTCATCCAGCAGCACTCGTCGAGGTTGTGGATCAAAAAGTCGCTATAGCAGCCGCCGCTGGCCCACAAAAAGCTGTGGAAATTCTTGATCTGCCACATCAACTCGTTTTCGTCCGACGGCTTGGGCTTGGTAAAAGCCGAACCGACCGGCGGGTGCATGCGATAGGCTCGCAGCATCGTGATTTGGCCGATTTCGTCGTTTTGAATGCGGTCGAACAGCTCTTGCCGGCCTTTGCAGTGACGACACATCAGGCCGACGCCGACCTTGAGGTTTTTCTTTTGCGACTCGGCCGCCAGAGCCAGCATCTTGCGCGAGGTGGGCCCGTCGACCGTGACCGGCTTTTCCATGAAGACGTTCAGCCCCTTTTGGATCGCGTAGGTGAAGTGAACCCAGCGAAAGGCCGGCGGCGTGGCAAAGATCGCGACGTCGCCCGGCTTCAGGCAGTCCATCGCCTTTTGATAGGCGTCGAAACCGATGAACTTGCGATCGTCGGGCACATCCATCCGCTCGGCGTGCCTCTGCTTCAGGCCGTTGTAGGCGCCGGACAAACGATCGGGGAAAACGTCCGCCATGGCGACCAGCTTGATCGGCCCATTTTGCACGCTCAGGGCGTCGTTGGCGGCGCCGCCGCCTCGTCCGCCGCAACCGACCAACGCCACTTGAATCGTGTTGTCCTCGGCGGCATGCACCTTGGGCACGACCATCGACGTCAGGGCGGTGGCCGCCGCCAGGCGTCCGGTGTTGTGCAGGAACTCGCGACGTGAACTGAGGTGGGTCCTGGGTTCGCTCATGTGAGCACTCCTGTGGAACGGCTTCGGGCGGGGTTGGCAGGTGAGATCCGTAAGCGTATTAGATCGCGTTTCGCTAACCTGCAGTGGGTATTTCGTCGGATTTCGCGCTGATAGTCGGTGTGCGAACGCCAAATGTCAGTGCGACACGCACTAGTCTAGTTGAGCCGGGGCCCGCGAGCTAGCAGGTCGAGCCGGCGATTTTTGCTTGTCGGCGACGCGTCCCACGCCGAACTGATCGCCGACCCGCACGACACGCTCGCCGCGCCAGTCGACTTCGATCATCTTTTCACTCTGCACGGCTCGATTTTCCTCATCCGTAAGTAGTGCCACGATCTTGCGCGTCTTTACTTCGATGACGTCGCCGGTCGACGGGTATGCAAATCGGCCGTCAATGCTGAACGTGATCCAGCCGGGCTGGTCGCGCAGCTCGATGCTTTCTAGCTGCTTGGGGGGCATCACCGTGGCGTCGAAGATATGCAAGCGGCTATTGGCGGCATCGGTCAGCCACAACTCCTTCTCATCGGGAGTCAGCCCAACTCCGTGGCTCGGGCAGCCGTGCCGTTTGGTCGGCCCTTTCTCAAATCCCTCGACCGTCACGCTGCACAGCTTCTCGCCGCTAGTCAGGTCGCCGACCTCGAAGCCCAACAGGTCGTTGACGTTGACGAAGCACAGCGTCTCGCGGCCGTTGACGGTAAACGGGCGCACGCTGGCGTTAAACGGGCCAACTGTCTTGACGCTCAAGTCCGCGGTATCCACAACGCGCAGCAAAGGCGACTTCAAGCCGGCAAGATAGGCAAACTTTCCACTAACGCCGCAAATCGTGTTGTGCGCCCCCGAGTCGGTCACGATTTTGCGGGTGAAGTTGCCGTCCTCGGCGTCGACGACGTACCAATGCGGGCCTTCCAGCGACGGCAAGTAGATCGTGGTTCCGTCGGGCGTAATCGACATCCGGTCGCAGCCGGCGTCGTACTTCTTCTCCCAAAGGACCTTCTCGCTTTTCAGGTCCAGACACATCAATTGCTTGATCGTGCTGATGTATAGCCGGCCCGTGCGGGCGCTCGCGCAAATGCCCTTCACGTTCAGCGGCCGGTCGGTCTCGTCCACGCCCGCGGTGGCGATGCGTTTGACGAATTTGTGTCCGTCGTCGATATCGAACACAAGCAGGCCGTGGCCGCCATACTCCAGATAATCTCGCACGCCCGGCACAGCAACGTAGAGCCAGCGCCGCTCGGCCGCTTCGTCCTCGGCCGCGGTGGCCCGAAACGGCAGGAAGCCGAGCAACGTGACTGTCGCAATTAGTGCAAGAATTGCACGGCGTAAATTTCGAGATGCAAGCATACGTCGGTCCTGCGGCCAGTTGCCCGAAGAGCGATTTTACAACCGTCACGCCCAACTGACCACTACTCGGCGCCGACGAGCTCCAATTCCTTAGCGAGCTTAGCCCGCTTCTTGCGGCGGAAGAGTCCGGTGAAGCTATCCAAGAGCGAGTACGTCACCGGCGTCACCAGCAGGGCCAAAAGCAGGCTCAGCATCTGGCCGCCGATGATCACTTTGGCCATGCTGGCGCGGGCGCCGGCTCCGGGACCCTGGCCCAAGGCGATGGGGATCATGGCCGCAATCAGCATCATCGTAGTCATCAGAATCGGGCGCAGCCGGATGTGATTGGCTTCCAGAATCGCCTGGTCGCGGTCCATTCCCAAGCGCCGCAGCTCGTTCGTCTTGTCGACCTGCAAAATGCCGTTCTTCTTCACGATGCCGACCAGCATGAACAGGCCGAACATGGCGTATAAATCCATCGGTTGGCGAAACAGCACCAACGACAACAGGCCGAAGGGGATCGTGACCGGCAAGGCCGACAAGATGGCCATGGGGTTCATCCAACTCTCGAACTGCGCCGCCAGGATCAAGTACATGAACAAAATGCTCAGCACCAGCGCCACGATAAAGTAATAAGCCGTCTCGCCCAAAGTCTTGGTCTGGCCCGAAAACTCGACCTCGTATTGCGGCGGCAAGTCGAGCTCTTTGAGAATCTTCTGGGCCGACTGCGTAACCTCGAACAGCGACACGCGTTCGGGATTGGCCAGGATCGTGACGGTGCGCTGGCGGTTATAGCGGTTGATCTGGCTGGGCCCGCGCGATTCGGTCACCTTGGCCAGACTGCTGAGCTCGACCAGCCCCACCTTGGGCGAGGGCACGCTCAACAGATCGAGCGTCTGCGGATTGCCTCGATACTGCTTGTCGGCTCGCAACCAAATGTCGTATTGCTCCGTGCCTACGGCGAATCGCGAAATCGGCTGGCCGCCGACCAACACGTTGAGCGTGTTGGCGATCGTCTGCACCGGAATTCCCAGGTCGCTCGCGCGCTCGCGATCGATCGAGACCTGCACTTCGGGCTTGCGAAGCGAAAGCGTCGTGTCGACGTCGGTCAGGCCGGGAACCTGCCGCAGTTTTTGAATGATCATTTCCGAGTATTCGGAAAGCTTGCTCAGCTCGGGCCCCGACAGCAGAAGCTGGAAGACTCGGTTGTCCTGTCCCGCTGCTTGGATGGACGAGACGTCGGACACGGCCGAGCGGAGATCGGGGTAGTCCTTCATGATCGTCCGCGCGCGTTCCATAACATCGAACTGCGTGTACTCGCGATCTTCCAGATCCTTGAGCCGCAGGTAGATAGAGCCGCGGGTGACGTCGCCCTGGCCCTTGCCGGCCGAGTTGCTGTTCTCGCCGATCACGGCAAAGCGATTCGTCACGCCTGGCAGCTTGCTCAATCGACTCTCGATTTCGGCGAACACGGCGTCGGCCCGCTCCAGCGTGTATCCCTCGGGCGTGATGATGGTCACTTGAAATTCGCTCTGGTCGTCGCGCGGCACCAGGTTGACGCCCATCTGCCGGGCGATCGGACCGGTGCAAAACACTACGCCCACGCAGATCAGGACCACCACGACGCGAAACCGCAGCGCCAGCCGCAGCGATTTGCCGTAGGCCCAATCGATCGTTCGATACACGAAGCCCGCCTTGGAGCTGGCATGCCCCAGCTTAGACGGATCGAGCTTGAGAAAGCGCGAGCAGAGCATCGGTGTGAGCGTGAACGAGACGAACAAGCTCATCATGATCGCGAAGGCCACGGTGTAGCCGAAGCTGCTGAAAAACCGGCCCACAAGTCCGCCCATGAAGGCCACGGGTAGGAAGATAACCACGAGCGACAGGCTGGTGGCCAGCACGGCCAGCGCGATTTCCTTGGTTCCTTTACGGGCGGCTGCCATGGCGTCCAGCCCGCCTTCCTCCATGTGGCGGAAGATGTTTTCGTGTACGACTACCGCGTCGTCAATCACGATGCCGATGGCCAGAATCAAGGCCAGCATCGTGATGTTGTTGAGCGTGAAGCCCATGTAGCTCATGAACAGGAACGTGGGCACGATCGAGGTGGGAATCGCCAGCGTGGCGATGAGCGTCGTCCGCCAGTCGCGAATGAACAGCAGAATCGTCAGCGAAACCAACACGCCGGCCAGCAACAGATGGAATTTGACCTCTTCCATCGAGCGGCGCACGAAGCGCGACTGGTCGTTGACGATCTCGATGCGCATGTCCGAGGGGAGCCGCTTGGCGATCGTCGCCAGCAGCTTCTCGATGCCGTCGGCCACCTTCACGGTATTGGTGCCCGACTGCTTTTGGATGAACAGGCTGACCGCGTTCTCGCCGTCCATCCGCGTCAGTCCGCGCGGTTCCTCGATCGAATCCTCGGCCCGTCCCACGTCCTTGACGCGAATCGGATAGCCGTCGCGGTTGGTCACGATTAGTTGTTCGAACTCCGCGGCGGTCGTCAGCCGGCCCAGCGTGCGCAGCACCAGCTCACGCGGTCCCTGTTGCACGATGCCGCCGGGCACCTCCAAGTGCTGCGTCAGCAGCGCCTGGCGGACGTCTTCGACGCTTAGCCCATAGGAGATCAACTGGTGAATATCGAGGATGATGTTGATCGCGCGCGTCCGCCCGCCGGTCAGAAAAACCCGGCCGATGCCCGGCACCTTGGGGAGCACTTCCTGGATTTCGCGCTTCGCGATCTCGGTTACCTCGCGGACGTCGCGGCGGCCGGAGACGCCGATCGTCATGATTGGCGCGGAATCGAAGTCGAATTTGTCGACCAGCGGAGGCTCGATGCCGGTCGGAAGCTGCCTCATGATCGACGAGATCTTGTCGCGCACTTCTTGCGCGGCCACGTCGCCGTTCTTCTCCAGAACGAACTGCGCCACGATCGAGGTCATGCCCTCGCGGACGGTGGAGTGCAGCTCGTCGACACCCGAGACGGTGTTGATCGCCTCTTCGATATGTCGGGTGACGCTCTTCTCCATTTCCTCGGGGCTCGTGCCCGGCAACGTGGCCGTGACCGACACCACCGGAAAGTCGACCTTGGGAAACAAGTCGATCCCGAGATCGAAGTACGAAACCGCGCCCATCACCACCGGAATGGCCACCAGCACCCACGTAAAGACCGGCCGGCGGATGCAAATCTCGGAGATGTTCACGGCGCCGTCTCTCTACGGGCCATCGGCGCCGCCGACACTTCACTCGGCTCCGACGAAGTCGCGGGGATGGATGTCCCAGGAGTGGGTTTCGCGGCCTCGCGCACGGCAACGGCCGAGCGGTCGGCGATCGCGGTCTGGCCGCTGGTCACGACTTGCGCATCGGCCGGCAGCTTGGGAGTCGCGATTTCGACCCAGTCGCTGCCTTGCACACCCAAGGTCACTTGCACTTCCTTCGCGTGGCCGTCCTCGACCAGAAAAATCTTGGTCACGCCGGCGACCTGGACCGGCGCCTCGAGCGGCACGGTCGGCGTTCGCTCGTCGACTTCGGTCAGGATGGCCGTCTTGGCGAATCCGCCGGGCTTCAACTCGCTTTGCGCGTTGGGTACGAGGATTTCGACCTCGAAGGTGCGCGTCTGGGGATCGATCGAGGGATTGATCCGCGTTACCTCGCCGGGAAACGAACGCGGATAGGCGGCCGTATAGACTTCCGCCTTTTGCCCCAACTTCACCTCGCTGCTCTTGCGCTCCGGCACCCGACCGCGGAACTTGAGCGGACTTTCGATGACAATCTTGAAGACATCGGCGCCCGCCTTGACGTAACTGCCTTCGGACACGGCCCGGCTGGTGATGGCGTAGCTGGCGCCATTCTCCACGCCCGGCACGGGCTGGCTGGGCTCGGGAACGCGGACGATTGAATCTTGCAGTTGCTGCTTGGCGATGGATAGCGCTTCGTTCTTGACTTGGATCGAAGCGATGCCGGCCTTGGCCACCAGCACCTGGTTGTCGTATTCCGCCTGCGCGACGCGGAACTCGGACATCTTCTCCGAAAGATCTTCTTCCGCGCTGGCCTTGCGCTCGACCAGGGTCTTGGCGCGCTCCATCCGCTTCTGCGCGTTGTCGCGGCGCAACTGGGCCTGCACGACCATGGGAACGCGCGTGACGTCGACCTTGCCGACGGGCGATTCCTCCAGGCCCAGTTTGGCCAGCTCGACCTGCAGCGCCCGTTGGGCTTGCCGAACATTGAGCTGATAATCCGTGGGATCGATCTCCAGCAGGATCTCGCCCGGCTTGACGCGATCGGCCACGTCGTGGGCAATCTTGCGGACCCGGCCCTCGACCTTGGCTCCCAGCGAAATCTCTTCGTAGCCGTGCAGCGTGCCCACCAGGCCAACCGTGCGTTGCACCGAGCGGAATGTCACCGGCTGCACCGTGACCTTGATCGCCGTAGATTGCGCGGCAGCAGTGCCAGCCACCGGCGGCAACGCCTCGCGCTGCCTGTTGCAGCCCAGCACCAACGCCAGGCCGAAGCAGCCCACGGCGGCGCGGCACATGTTTGTGCGGTACATGTTTTCACGGCAGACCGTCGCTCGAGTCGAGTTCAGCAATTCGTGCATAAAAGGTCCGGTCCCGAGGCCGGCGAGTGAGCTAGGTTTTTCGATATCCGCGCAACAGATCGTCGACGATTCGTCGGGCGAGATCGTGAGTTAGTGACACTTCCTCGTTGAGGGCCGCCATTACCCAAATGTTGATCATGCCGTGCAGTGCCATGCCCAACTCGGCTTCACAATCGGCGCGCACCAGGCGGGTCTCCAGCGCCCGAGCAACGCCCTGCATGAGCAATTCGTGTCCGGGCTCGGTGTATTGCTTCAGGTCGACCAGCCCCTTTTGATCGTCGGGGCCGAAATACAGAGCGTAGAACAAGCGCGCCAGCGGTTTGTGTCCCTGGCAGAAATCCAAATGAGCCCAAACCAACTCGACCAATTGCTCATACGGTTCCCGCTCTTCGGCAAAGACGTGCCGCAGTCGCTCGTGAAACGCATTCATGAAATGCGCGAGCGCCGCCGCCAACAGCCCCTCTTTGCTCTGAAAATAGTAATAGAGCATGGGCTTGGTCACGCCCGCGGCCTCGACAATTTCACGAGTCGAGGTGGCCCGGTAACCCTTGTGCGCAAAGAGCCGCACGGCAGCTTCGAGCAGCTTGTTGGCGATCGCACTATCGGCGAGTGAGGCGGGCATGCGGAGTGAGCTCGGCGAGTGTTTACTTATCGGTAAGTAGTCTACTCCGCCCATCATTCCCGGGTCAAGGCGCGATTTTCGAAAGCCCGCGTTGAAACCCACGTGTCGCTGCCGGGAGCGAAAAAGGGGACATCACTGATTAATGGACTTTGGCCGGCCGGGGCCGCGAAGGGTGAATTCGAGACCGAGTCGCGCGGCCGTGGTTTGCACCCACGATGCATCACCCCAGGGACGGCCGCGCTGCGCACACTCGCGCAGTTGATCAAGCATTGCCGGTTGCAATGGTCGATTGACTCGATCGAGCCAATCGGCCGGGCGGCGTAGTGGCCATTTGCAAAGCGGCACGTCGGCGGCGCGCTGCATCCGGCGCCACAATCCGCTCCACTGCCACTCTTCGGCCCGCTCGACCAGCCTGGCCCGCCGCGGGTTGCCTTCGACATAGCGGCACAGCGTGAGGAAGTGCTCGTCGCTCGAGACCGGGAAGCTCTTGAACCGGCCCTGATAGAGATGCCCGCCGCCGCGGCGATGGTAGTGCTCGTGGTGCCGCCGCACGTGCGTCACGCCGACCCAGCCCAGCCACCGGCCCAACGCTTCGTTCGTCCCCGGCCGGACCACCAGGTGCCAGTGATTCGGCATGACGCAGTAGGTCAGCAGCTCGACGGGATATCGCGCCAGCCCTTCCGCTAGCACACGCTCGAAGGCCTGATAATCCTCGGGCTTGTGAAACAGTCGCATCCGTCCGTTCCCGCGATTGAGAACGTGATAAATCAAACCGGCTTCGATGGCCCTGGCAGTTCGCGGCATGCCGGCAAGTTATCGATCGGGGCAGCCAATGTCAATAATCAGTGATGTCCCCTTTTCTTCGTTTTTCTTCGTTTTTCTTCGTCCTTTTCTTCGTCCTTTTCTTCGTCAAAGCAGTTTCAAGTAGGTTCGATTCCCACCGGCGTCTTTCAGCTACAATTAATGACGGTATTCACTGCAGCCGGGTGGACGACCCGGTCCAACTCGTCTCCAGGACCACGGACACATGATTTGCTTATCATGAGGACGGACATCGGTGGAAGACTTTTGCCCCATTGTGCACAGGATCTTTGACGTGTACTTCGCCGATCGAGGCGCGTCCTGCATCAGCGAAGGCGTTGCAAGGATTGAAACTGGGCAACCACGACCTACACGCGGCGCGGCAAACTCCTACTTTATCGGCGCACCCGGCGACAGCGATGTCGTTCGCTACCAGAGTTCGTTGTGGTTCGCGGAAGTAGAACGTTTATGGAAAGATGGACCGCGCTATTGTCCACGAATGCACATTGGTGCTTTAGTACCGAATCATGCCGACCTGCGGAGACGCAGCGTCGATATTTGCCATACAGTGCCGGCAGAGCACGAATTGCGACGATACAACTTTCTGTGGCGATACACGTCGCCGGTCGAGTGCGCCGCCGCTCTGACAAAAGTCAGAGACCTGATTCTTGAACCATTTGCAAGGCCGTACCTTGACGACGTGCCTCGCCTAATTGCGCTTTTGTCCGCCCGCGCGCGGGAGTTAGACCAGGAGTGGCAAGAACAGATCGACTCACACAATGAATCCATTCTTCGCACCGCAGCTGAGGAGGCGTTTCGGGAAAAGGACTACGAGCAGGTAGATCGCAACTACTCACGAATCGACAATGCTCGACTATCTCAGCTTGAAAGACAGAAACTCGAATTCGCCAAATCGCGCCTTTCGCAGTGATCTTAGCGAACCGCTTTCTAGTCGCAGCAGTCTTTCAAACAAGGTTGATTCGGCCAGTTCCAGAGTTCCAGAATAAGAAAAGGGGACATCACTGAATAAGAAAAGGGGACATCACTGAATAAGAAAAGGGGACATCACTGATTTCCGGACTTTGGCCGGCCCGGGCCGCCGAGGGTGAATTCGAGGGAGAAGCCAAGGTCATGCCTTGGCATCATAGCCTTATTCGTCAGCGGGGGCGCGGCGACCGCCTCGTCATGCCACGGCATGACCTTGGCTACCGCAGGATTCATTGATGTCCAATTCGCGGGCGTTGCGATACATTGGGCAATTCCATCAAAAACTCTGCATTGAAATTGAAATCGCCCCGCAAAACAATTGGACCTGCCGCACCGATGCCCAGCTTCGTGACCCACCTGGAAAGCGCTTTGGACGGCACGCGTTTGCCGGCCGGTGTGCCGCAAACCCTCCATAAAGACCGGCCGCTGTGGGTGCGATACGACCTGGCAGCCGTGAAGCGGGCCGTTTCGCGCGACGAGGTTTCAGCTCGCGAGGCTTCGCTGTGGAAGTACCGGGAGCTCTTGCCCTACGCCGATTCGAAGAAGGTCGTTTCGCTGGGCGAGACCGTGACACCGCTAGTGGCGTGTCGCCGGCTGGGTTCGCAATTCGGGCTGAGCAACCTGTTAATCAAGGACGAGTCGCGCCTGCCGACCGGCAGCTTCAAGAGCCGAGGGCTGGCGATGGCCGTCACGATGGCGGCGCAATTCGGACTGCGGCGTCTTGCGATTCCGACGGCCGGCAATGCTGGCGGCGCTTTGGCCGCTTACGCCGCCCGGGCGGGCATCGAGGCGTTCGTCTTCATGCCCGACGACACACCGGCCATCAATCAATACGAGTGCCACCTGGCCGGGGCCAAGACGTTTCTCGTGCCGGGACTGATTACCGATTGCGGCCGCATCGTGCGGGAAGGGCGCGAGCGGATGGGCTGGTTCGACGTCTCGACGCTCAAGGAGCCCTATCGGATCGAGGGCAAAAAGACGATGGGGCTGGAACTGGCCGAGCAGATGCACTGGCGGCTACCGGATGTGATTCTGTATCCGACCGGCGGCGGCACCGGACTGATCGGCATGTGGAAGGCGTTCGACGAGTTGGCCGAGTTGGGCTGGCTCGACGACCAAAAACGGCCGCGGATGGTGGCCGTGCAATCGGATGGCTGCGCGCCGATCGTGCGGGCGTTCGACCGCGGCCAGCGCTTCGCCGAGCCGTTTGCCGGTGCGGCGACGATCGCCAGCGGCATTCGCGTACCGGCGGCAGTGGGCGATTTCATGATTCTCGACGCGGTGCGCGCGAGCGGCGGCCGGGCCGTGGCGGTCGAAGAGGCGCGGCTGCGCGAGTGGATGGCGCTGGGCGTGCGGAGTGAAGGGTTGGCGATCTGCCCCGAGACGGCGGCCTGCATCGGCGCGCTGGAGAAACTGGCGGCGGAAAACTGGATCATGTCCAACGAACACGTCGTTATCTTCAACACCGGCGCCGCGCAGAAATATCCCGAAGCCATGCAAGCCGATCTGCCGCGTATATCTGATCCGGCGAACATCGATTGGGACAGGATCGAACAAGGAAGTTGAGCCCGAGTCGACTGCCCTTATTGTTCTTCCCTCCGTGTCCTTTGTGTCGTTGTGGTTAACGTCCTCCAATGACGGGCAATTGAACCACGAAGACACAAAGGACACGGAGAAGAGTTAGGCGATCTTGAAGACGCGCCTCGCATTGCCCGCCAGAAAACTCGCCTTGGCCGCGGGCTTGAGATCGAGCGCCAAGGCTTGCCGCGCACACGCGTCGAGCGAGAGCATGGGGAAATTGGTGCCAAACAGGACCTTGTCCTGGCCGTAGCTATTCATGAAGTGCAAAAGCTGCGGTGGGTAGTAGCGGGGCAGGTAGGCGCTGGTGTCGATGTACACGTTCTCGTGCTTCCAGCTCACGGCGATCATCTCGTCGGTCCACGGATAGCCGATATGACCGCCGACGATCTTGAGCTCGGGAAACGTGAGCGCGATCTCGTCGATGTAAGGGATCGGCCGCCCTGTTTCCGAGGGCATCAGCGGGCCGGTATGTCCCACCTGCGTGCAGAACGGAATATCGAGCTCGATGCACTTGACGAACAGCGGGTAGTAAAGCTTGTGATTGGGCGGCAGCTCCCACAGCCAAGGAATCACGCGCAAGGCTTTGAAGCCTAACTCGCGCACGGCCCGGTCGAGTTCGCGCACGGCTTGCACCGGATGCTTGAGATCGACGCCCGCGACGCCAATAAACCGGCCGGGAAAATCGCGAATGTATTCGGCGATGCGATCGTTCGAGGCGACCAGTCGGCCGGGCCGGGTCCAACTCGTCAGACACAGCCGCTCGATTCCGGCGGAGTCCATCGCCGCAACCAGATCGGCTGCGCAAATGTCGGCGTCCAGTTGGTTCGCGGCGCCGCTGCGCCGGAACAACGCCTTGATCTCGGGCAACTGGGCAGCCATGTCCGCAAAGGGCGGATTGGCCCAGGCATCGATGATCGACAATTTCTGTTCGCCGGACATGCCGCTATCCCAGAGATCCGTTTACCAGATGTCCGCTTTGGCCACAGCCTGGGCAGCAGCCAACTCCGCTCCGGCCGGCGTGCATTCCAAGCCCACGTAGTCGCGATATCCCAGCTCATACGCCTGCCGCAACACGCGCGGATAAAAGATCTCGCCTGTGCCCGGCTCGTGGCGGCCCGGGTGGTCGGCCACTTGCAGATAACCGACCTGGTCGAAGCCTTCCTTGAGATGCCCGCACAGGTCGCCTTCGCTGATGTGCATGTGGTACAGATCCCAATTGATTTTTACGTACTTCGAGTTGACCTCGCGGCAGATCCTGACCGCAGCAGGCGAACCGTACAGGCAGTGCCCCTTGTGGTCGACGCGAATGTTCATCGGCTCCAGAATCAGCATCACGCGGTTCGCTTCGGCGATCGGCGCGACTTTTTTCAGAGCCGTGATGATGTTCTCGTGCATCTGCTCCTGGGTCATGCCCGGCTGGTCGTTGCCGCCGACGACGCACATCTTCGAGCAGTTGAGCCGCTTGGCGACCTGGCAAGCCTCCTCGATTTTCTTTACGAGCTTGTCGTGGTTCTTGGGGTCGTTCATGCCGGGCGTGAAACCCCAGGCGGTGAATTGCGCGATGGCGATATTGGCTTGGTCGCAGAGCTTGATCGTGGCATCGATGTCTTTGCCCTCGTAGGGCCAGAACTCGACCGCCGGAAAGCCGAGCGCGGCGGCGCTTTTGATCCGTTCCAGAAAGGGCAGCTTCTTCCACCACATTTCCACGTTCACGGCAAAACGCGTGTGCGGAGTCTTACCCAGCGAAGCGTTGTCCTCCGCCGCGGCTGTAGCCCGAGGGGCATTGAGCAGCGTCGCGCCGGTCAATACGGCGGCCGATTCCAAAAACGCGCGTCGTGGAAGGGACATACGTGGAAGGGACATGGTCGCGACTCCCTCGGTTTCAATGAATGGGAACGATCGCCCGCTCGACTGCCGCCGGCTGGCCCTGGGAAGTATAATTTGCTCCCCAGTCGACCGCCACCGGGCGTGCGGCGAACTGGCGCTTTTGGGTTTCAAAAGACACCACTCGCTTTCTAGAGTGATCTCCATGCTCACCACGGTCGAACTCGCCTGCCCAAAATGCCACTGGAGCGCAGTCTGCGGCCCCGGCGACATGCTCAAGTGGTTGCGAACGGTCAAGATGGCGCGCCGCGACACGGAACCTGATCCCGAGCTGATCGCCGAATTGTTCCGCAGCGCGCTCGACCGTTTCGAGTGCCCCGACTGCCAGGCGAAGGGGCTGATCGCCGGGGCCAGCCGGGCCGAAGCCGACGAACAGGACGACGAGGCTTGGGGCATGGCCAGAGTATGCCAGGGTTGCCAGCGGCCGATTCCGCGGGAGCGACTCGAAGTGTTTCCCGACACGCGTCTGTGCGTCGCGTGTCAATCGCGGGATGATCGCGGGGAGCAGGGAGGTGCGGCCGAGTATTGCCCACGCTGCGGAAATATCATGTCGCTGCGGCAGACGCGCACGGCCGGGTTGACCCGATATAAAATGACTTGCCCCACCTGTCGGAAGTAGCGCATCGGCAAGCCGTGTGCCTGGAATCGCATTTCAACGTGAGGAATCGACATCGTGCTGAACTGTCACTTTGCTGCCGCGATTTGCCTGACGATCTTCACCTTGGGCTGCACTTGGGAATCGAGCCACAACGCAGCTCTCCCAGCTTCACCGGAGGCCAGCCTGTCGGAACAAGCGCAAGCGGTGCGCGACGGACGCAGCGATACGATTCGCCTGGATCACACGACCGTCCGCGACGACGATCTGGTTCAGCTTGACGGCCTGGAGGACAAACTGTTGCGCATCAATCTGTCGCAGACTTCGATCACCGACACGGGCCTGGCCCGCTTGTGCCGTTTCAAGCAGCTCGAACAATTGCGGTTGATGAGCCCGGGGCTGACCGATGCCGGTCTCGCGCCGCTCAAGGATCTTCCGCATCTGCGATTTCTGCACTTGATGGGCGCGCCGCTGGGCGATGCGGGACTCGAGCATCTGCAAGTCTTGAGCGGACTGGAATCGCTGTACTTGGATGGCATTCGGGCCAGCGACGCGGCGATTACCCGGCTGATCGAGGCGCTGCCAAAGGTCCACGTGCATATCGATGGCGGACATCACCGCGCCGACCACCATGCCGACGATCATACGCACGGCAGCGAGAAATGAGCGGCCGTCGGCCGCTTGTCGCACGGCTCAAACCGGGCTGTTATACTGTGGCGGGCTTGTTCGGCACGGGCCGCCGCTCGCCAATTGTTTGGCGGTACTTTTGCACACAGGAACGCGAATTGTCATGAAAACTCGACACTGGCAACTGGCGCTGTTGGCGCCTGTGATTCTCGTCGCGGCCGGATTCAGCTATTTGCGAGTCACCGCCACCGGCGTTGACATGACCAAGGCGGCCGATCGCTTCGTCAAGAGCTTGAGCGAGCCGAACCGCGCCAAGGCCCTGATGGCGTATGAAGCGCCCCAGCGGTTGGATTGGCACTTTATTCCCAAGCCGACCCGCAAGGGGTTGCAGATCAAGGAGATGTCCGAACCCGAGCGCGAAGCCGCGCGGGCCTTGCTGGCGGCCGCGCTCAGCGAAGCGGGGAATGGCAAAGCGACGAAGATCATGCAATTGGAGTCGATCTTGCGCGAGTTGGAGAAGAGCAAGGTCGGCGCTCCGCTGCGCGATCCCGAGCGCTACTTCTTTACGCTGTTCGGAGAACCCCGCGCGGTCGGACGCTGGGCATTGAGCATCGAGGGGCATCACCTCTCGCTTAATTTCGTGATCGCCGATAACAAGGTCGTCTCCTCGACGCCCACATTCATGGGCGCGAATCCCGGAGTGCTGTTGGCCGACTACGGTCCGGAATTCAAAAAGGGCCTGCGCGTGCTGGCCAAGGAAGAAGAGCTGGCGTATCAGCTCCTCGCGTCGCTCAGCGAGTCCCAGCGTGCCAAGACGATCGTGGCCGCGAAGGCCCCCGCCGATGTTCGTGACGCGGGTTTGCCATCGCCGCCGATTTCACCGGCCACGGGTCTGGCCGCCAGCGAGATGACCCCGGATCAGGTCAAAATCCTGCGTGCCCTCATCGAAGAATATGCCAACAACCTGCCTGCCGACCTGGCGAAAGAGCGGCTAACGGCGATCGAGAAGCAGGGCTACGAAGAGATCAAGTTCTGTTGGGCCGGCCCCGACAAGCCGGGCAGTGGACACGACTACCGGGTTCAGGGCTCGTCGTTTCTGATCGAGTTCAACAACACCCAACCCGACGCGGCCGGTAACCTGGCCAACCACGTTCACAGCGTATGGCACAATCTGGCCGGCAATTTCGACGTGCCCGCGGGGACTAAAACAGCAAACCCCGCTAAGCCATAAACTTGCGGGGTCCTGCGTCCTCGCCGTGGACTACTTAACCGGGGCGACTCCAACGACATTGACCGCGGATTGTGTGTCAGCCCCGGGGACATACGACACTATTTGTCAGGGTTGATTTTTTCGATGTCATCAGCGGTCAATTGCCTGCCATTGTCCGTCGTAAAGTACAACAACAACTTAAATCTTGCGTCGTCCTCGCTGTATTCCACCTCATCTCGACGCAAGCAGTGCGCTAGTTCATGACAAAATGCCCGGATGAACTTATCTCCGCGGCTTAGTGTTCCGGCGGTATCCGCGCCAAGCGCGTCGCCAATCATGAAGGCCTTGTGGTCATTCGCGGAAATCCCGTTGGTGGCGTGATCCGCGGTCAGCTTCACCGCGGGAACAAAGATGGCAGCGATACCCGGCGCGCGGCCAAGTGCGAAGAAGCTGTCCGCACTATCGTTCGTGATTTCCGTTACTGCGGAATCTATCCTTCCGAGTGAGCCGGCTTGCATGAAGCCTATTGCCGCTGGGGCAAAAATCGTGTTCGCACCTTGCAGGGCTTCGCCAACGTCCACGGCATCGCGCTGACTGCTCGATGTTTTGTAAAAAGTGATTTGTACGGTCTTTTCGCTTCGCATGGAAACCTCACCTGTTAACACGTGGTTTGAACGTGGTGGCGAAACTGACAATCGAAATTTCCCAAAGAGGGCTGAGCCCGAAACCGCTCCAGGCTCGCGAATAGCCAGGATTGTAACAACTGGCCAAAATGCACGACGTGTCGCCAAGGAAAGCAGAGCTAAGCAGCGCTTCTCGGTCGGTCGTAATTCTCCTCGCCGGCCTCGGTTTCTGAAGCATCAAAATCGTTCCGCCCGCTCGGTAGCTCCGCGGCGGATTGGCGTACGTGGTGCCGCTGCGAGCTATTCCGGCATCGATCCTCCGTTCCCGTTTTGAATTCGGCCTGCCAGGATTCCGTAAGAACTTGAGGCTCGCGAGGCCAGTCCCCCCCTGAATCGCCTGGTGCTGCCATGAAGTACCCGTGGCCGTTTCGTCGATGCCCGGCCGATCACGTTCTGATTGCCTGCATGCCCAAGTCAGGCTCGACGTTCTTGGCCAAAGCACTCAGTGCCGCCATTGGCCTTCCGTTGCGTCACGTCAGCGCTTCTTTCGGGCACAACGAGTAGGATATTCTGGAACGGAGATTACAGCGCCTGTCGCGGAGGGCAGTTATTCATCAGCACATCAAGGGCACCTGCAACAACGTCGCGCTGATGAAAACCTATTCGGTTCGCCCCATCGTTCTGGTGCGGAATGTTTTTGATTCAGTGATATCCCTGGACGATCACCTGCAATGCGAAGACCATCGCGTGCCGACTGGCTTTGTCCATCGGGAATACTGGACGATGCCGTTTGAAGAACGATTGGCGTATCTCATTCAAATGCATCTGCCTTGGTATTTCAATTTCTTCATGTCGTGGCGCGAGGCGTCAAAGGGCCTGGAAACCTTTCCGTTGACCTACGAGCGGCTGTTCGCCAACGTCCCGCAAACGCTGGTCGAGATTCTGGCCTTCTATCGCGTGCCGGCGACAACGGATCAAATGGCTCAGGTTGCGCAAAAACTTGGCACAACCGGTACGCGATTCAACAAGGGCGTCGCCGGACGCGGCGAAAAACTGCTCTCCGACAACCATAAGCTTGCCATCCGCCAATTGGCCGCGACATGGAGCGTTGACCGGCACGAGATGGCGAGCCTCGGGTTGTAGCCGGCGAGGCATTGAAGGGCATGTTCAAGCATCATTAGTTGGGCCGGTAACA
This sequence comes from Planctomycetia bacterium, assembly GCA_031400775.1. Classification (GTDB taxonomy): domain Bacteria; phylum Planctomycetota; class Planctomycetia; order Pirellulales; family PALSA-1355; genus PALSA-1355. The sequence continues at coordinate 31,390 of JANNQN010000387.1, forward strand.
CGCGGCGATCGGAATGCCCATCATGGCATCAGCCGGGTCAAATGGCGTCACGTCCTGGATTGGCGGTGCCTAGAGATCGCTCGTGTCTTCTGGCGCCGCTGGGAAAAAACGATAAAAAAACTCATTTTGCGCTAAGCGCTGGGGCGGTCGCGTGGTTAAGATCGAGGCTACTACTCGCCCGGATCGGTTCCAGGCTCAGTTCATCGACAAAGTCGATTTTTTGGGGAAACGCCAGTGATCCGACGCTAAACAAATTCCTGGAGAGTCTCATGAAAACTGCGCAGTGGTTGACTTGTGCGTGTGTGTGTTGCGGTGTCGTGTTAGGCGTCGTCGATCGTGCGCGGGCGTCGCTGACGATCACTAGTGGCCTCGGTACGACCCATGCGGGCAACCTGGTCTTGAACGGAAGCTTTGAAACCGGAGCCCCGCCCAACGGAACAGCAAACCAACTTTATTGGGCCACCGGGACTTCCCTCACTCCCTTCGCCGTCCCGTCCAGTTGGACCAGTTCCGGCGCCCCTTCGTCCTATGCATTGTGGGGTAACGACGCCACGTTCCCTCAATCAATTCAAGGGAGCGATGGACTGCCCGACGGCGACGCGGGCATGTATTTTGGCAACGGAGCCCCTGTGCTGGTCAGCCAGCCTCCCACGTTCAACGCGAACGGCACGGTCTCCTTTCCGTCTCCGCCAGCATTCACCATCTTCTACGCGACTTCTCCAGTGATATTGAGCCAGTCAATCAACACGCCTGCTTTTCCCTCGCCGTCGTACAATTTCTCGTTTTGGGTATCGGGAGAGGGGGCCGTCAACGGGCAACAGTTCACCGAGCGCGGCATTTTCGGGCTGCAAATGACGAATGTCTTGAGCGGCGACCCGATACAGTGGCTAACTGTCCCGAATGGCATCGGCAACGGCTTCGGCGTCTCGCATCTGTACGAGTATTCGTTCACACCGCTGAATCCGCTGTTGCCAGTCGATATCAACTTTATCAACTGGGGACATTTCGACCTGAGTCCCTATGGCGGGTCGAATTTTACCACCGAATTGGTTCTGGACGACGTGATCATCAATGCCGTGCCCGAGCCAGGAACCTTGGCGCTGCTTGCCACAGCGGGCGTGTGTGCGTTGTTCGCGGTACGTCGAAGACACCCTACGGCAGCGTAGGAAATTCGTCGAAGGGCTCCATTCGGCCAGGACTTTTCCTGTCCCGGTGCGGCCGACATCCGACCCGATTATTGCCGCGCTGATCCACGGTTGCGTTGTCCGGCCCAAACGGCCAGGCCGGCGAACGCCGCGGCAGCCAGCACGAAAGTGCCTGGCTCCGGCACCTCTTCGAAGGTGTATCGAAAATCCTCGATGAACACCTCGTCTCCGTTCGGATAGTTGTCGAGCATATCCGTCATCGTGGCCCGAGAAATATCAACGGCCGCGATTCCAAAATAATCGCCCGCGTTGCTATTCGAATTTTGCGTGATGAAATAGGTCTCGATCAAAGCGTTGCCGCTATCGAAGGCATCGATCCGCCACTGGTTATCGGCCGCTCCGAAGTTGAAAGCGAACGCCGTCACGGGCGTGGTAAATTCGAATTCGTAAACGCTGGGGAGCAAAAAAGGCGCTGAGTAACTCGACTCGATCGAGTTGTTCACCGTGTTGTATTGGCCTGAGTAGAGCGAGCCAATCAGGAACGGGCCGTCCACGCCGATGAACTTTACATTGGCCAATGTGATCGCCGAAAAACTGCCCGTCGGTCCGCCATCGAAGTCGATCGTCGTGCCGACGACGAGCTCGGGAGCCGATTGCGAACCGCCAAAACCCGCCAGAAGTGCAGCCTGAGACGAATTGACCGGTCCGATGCACATCGCGGCGGCACATGCCAGGATTGTCAGAGTCAACGCCGCGACAGAGCGAGTGGAATCATTCGTGTTCATTAGCGTCCGCCATGCTTGGGTTTGAAGCGATCGTCCACACTGTCAGACTCAGACTAGAAGTTCCTCGAACTCGTACGCGAAGAGCGCATCGGCAAACAACGAGTCGACCAGCTCGGCCTCACCGTCGAATTCACTGTCGAAATCGTCGTCGGAATTGCTGACGATCTCGTCGGCTGTCGCGGAATTCGCCGTGGCGACCGCCGGCGAAGCGGCGCCAGGGCTCGGGGCGACGGCCGTTGCCAAGGGCTCCGCATACATTTCGTTGGCAAGCGCCGCGCTCGCCTCGATCGACAGGGACGAAGCAACAGCCGCCTGGGCCGAGGCGACAGCGACCAAGGGCTCAGGAAAGCCCGATTCATACGGCCACTCGAACAAGGGCAGCGTGGATTTCACCCAGATGTCGGTGGTGAATTTATGCGGATAGCCAGGCAAATCGCTGGGGTACGTGAACTCGATAAAGTAGGCGGTGGCGCCATTGCCTGGCATCGGTGGGTCGGCGATGTAGATGCCGTTCTGCGGGTCGAGCACCGTGCTGGTCCAGGTGATTTCCGGATGCCACGTGCGGCGGAAGTCGCGTGCCGTTGGATTCGTGGCCTGCCACATCCGCACTTCGGTCGGCGTGTCGATCGTTTCCGCCTGAATCGCCCCGTTGGGTTCGATCGTCCAGGAGAATTTCGGCAACGGGCTGTTGTTCAAGATCGCGAAATAAAATGTGATCGTGCTTTCGATCGCGCCGATATTCAACCCATGCCCCGTATTGGGGAAATAGCGAAGGTAGTTATCCTCGCCCGGCAGATCGTGGAAGTAGTACTGCGACGAGTCGGAGACGAAGAATTCGTCGCCCGCCGAGTTCAAAATCAGCTTGGGAATCTCAAAGCGGCCGTTGTTGAAGTACCGATAAGGATCCACGATCTTCGAGAGTTGCTGCCCCTCGGGCGTCATGATGCGATCGAAGATCTGCAAGTTGTTGTAGTCCTCTACAGCCTCGGAGAAGAAGCCGTAGACCGCGTAGTGGTGGACCATCTGCGGTCCCTGATTGGGATTGTCGAACACGCCGGGCAGAATACCTCGCACTCGGTCGTCAACGGCCGCGGTGAGCCAGGTCGTCCAGCCACGCTTGGAATAGCCGGTGACGACAAAGTCGTTGATTTGCGTCTCGGTCACCTGGGGTATGAAGTCTTGCGTCGTGTCCATGGCACGGACTGCGGCCTTGGCCATCGCGATCAATAGCGGCCAGGTCTCGTTGCCCGGTTCGCCGAGATGCTCCATATACTTGTCGAACGTGTAGGCGATGATTTCATCTTCCGAACGATTTCCGGTTTCGTCCGTGAAAATCACCGGTTCGTTAGGCACGGTGCGCAACACCACGACGACGCTGCCGGTGGCCAATGCCACTTGCACCAGTGCGGCATCGGCGTTGGTGGGGGCCGAGCCAAAGTTATTGTTGCCGCCGGTGATGAACAATAGCGCCGTCGACTGAATCCCACCGGCCGGTACGATCACGTCGACCCAATGCCGCCACACCGGCTTATTCACATCGGCCGCCGATCGCCACGTCTGGCTGGTCATGTCCAGGGCGTAATAGGTGTAAACTCCGTAGTTAACCGTGTTGGCGACCGAGTATTTATACGAGGGGTCGGCCGCATGCACGTAGTTTTCCAGGGCGCTCGACATCGCCGTGTCCACGATCAGCGTCTCGACCGGACTGACGGCGTTCACCAGGTTCGGGTCGGTGAATCTCGCCCGCAGCCGGACGGAATACGAACCCGACGGGGGCGCAGGCGGCAATTCCGGCAGCGTCAAGCGCGCGGCGTCATCGAACAGCGACGTCTGCGAATAACTGGTTTCCGTGGCGTCGGAAAAATCGCCATCGTTATTCAGATCGACGTCGATCTGAACCGGGATTCCGTTCGGCAACGCGGTGACTGTCGAAGTCGTGACCGTAATGATGGGAGTTCGATCGATGGTGAAGGGCACGAGCGTGGACAGGGTCGCTGTGGGCGGAGAGAGCAAATGCCGGATAACGATGAGCGCATCTCGCGGCGTCACCATGTTGTCGTCGTTGGTATCGACGTAAAATAGAGGGGTGCCGGCGTCGGCCGGAACCGGTCGCGCCCCCGAGATCAACAGATCGCTCACGACGGCCAGCGCATCGGTTGCCGAAAGCTTGCCGCTGCCGTTCACATCCAGGGGCAGCGCGGCATTGTGCCAGGGCGAACCGGATAACAGCCGCCGGTCTTCCAACGGTTCCAAGCGAAGCGATCGTGACTTATTGGCACTTCGCGCATTCCGCTGCTGTGTCGAGATTCGCATTAGCCTCCCCTGGGATCGGCGAGTCCTGGTCGTATCGCGCAGCGTCGCACGCTTGCGAGCCAGGCAAAGCCCGGCCAGGCGACTGCGGTCAGGATACTCTCCGACGTAAGGGAAAACCAGCAGCAATGCCGTATTTTTACGGCAGCAAGGCAGCGAGATCCCCAGCCCCGCCGCTAGCGCTCACAGCGGACCTGTCACAATTCGAGTGTGGGCGGCTGGGAGAATGAGCACCGCGGAGCGGCCATGATGGCCGTGCGGACTATTGGAATTCTTTGTCGTCGCGGGCTTCCTTCAAGGCGCTGCCGGCCTCGCGGAACACTTCCTTGCTCTTGTCGACCACGTTCTTTGCCTCTTCGCGGACCTTGGCGCGATCGATTTGAATCGAAATCGTGTTGTCTGACTTCTGAAACTTGATCGCGCCGGTGACAACCAACCCGACTACGGCCAACGCAACCAAGAACATAAGAAACTTCATTTTGCGTCCCCAGTGAAATCCATTTCAGGTAGGTACACATGTCGGACAAGCCAACGCATGCCCGACGTGGGTGGGGAGTGTATCGTCCCATAGGGAACGGGTCAATCGCAGCGAAAGGACGCTGGCGTTGACGTGTCAGCATCAGCAAAGGATCACCCCTGCAGCAATGCTGGCAACAGGCCGCAGCCAAGCTCGCGCGAGACCTGTCGAGAATTGGGTCGCCCCGATTCAGCTCCATCCGATACTGTGTTACCGGCGTGTCGGCAGCCCGCGAGCCTGGCGGCGCTCGTCCGCCATGCGCCGATACTCGGCTCGCTGGGCGCGGGTTTCGGGCGATGATTTGTCGAGATAATTCTTGCTGCGCTGCATCCGCGCGGCCGAATCGCCGCCGCCTCGTCCGCCACGACCTCCATTGCCACCGGCGCCCGGTCCGCCGCGGCCGCCACCACCGGGTCCGCCACGACCGCGGTCGCCACCCTTGCCATTGGCCTGCCCTTGCGCTCGTCGACGATCGCGCTCGACGCGTCGCTTCTCCGACTCGTCGATTTGCTTGTCGATTTCCTTATCGATCAGGGCGATTTGCTCGGCGCGGGACTTGGAGAAAAACTCCTGCATTCGCTTGTTGTCGCGCGCTTCCCATTCTTGCCGTCGATCGGCGAACAGCGCTTCGCGCGCCTCCGCGGGTAGTTTTTCCATCTCTTGCCGCATTTGGCCCCATAGCTCGCGGCGCTGTTCCTCGGGCGCCGTCTCAAGCTGCGCGCGCATCTCCTTGACCTTGGTAACCTGCGGGTCCTCACCCGAGGTCATGGCCCATGCTCCCAATCCGGAAAACAGCAAGACCAGCAAGGCCAAAACCAGCCACTTGGCCTTTCCTCTTGAATTACTGCCGCCGGACTTGCTTTCGCCTTGGCTCTCGCTGCGACCACGGGCGGGCGGGCGGCGGATGGCTCGCGAATTATTCATGGCGTCACTTTACCAATTTGGGTTGCGGCTCAGGACGAATCGGCGTGACCGTCTGCATAGACAAAACAACGCGAGCCATCGTCTCCCTCGGTTCCGTGAAACGCTTCGAAGTCGTAGGAAATCCAAACCGTGGTGCTGCTGCGGTTCTCCATCACCTTTTGCCGTGTCCTTTTCGCCAGCCGCGAGGCCGGATACTCGTAGCTAATGCCTTCCTTCTCGAAATAGCTAATGCCCTCGGGCGGAAGGGGAAGAGCGGCTTCCTGACGCGCTTGATCGCGAAACGACGCGTCGTCGGCAGGGCAACGGAAAACGGTCTGCTCGTTTTCCATGTACGGTCCCAATGTCTTGACCAACAAAGGCCGGTCCGGCGTCAAGCTGGGAAGCTGGGCACAGTCGGGATACTTCGACCGCTCGCCGTGGGCATCCATATAGCTTTGCATGGCGATGCCAATGTTGTGTAATTGCGAGAGGCACTGCGTTCGCCGGGCGGCCGCGCGGGCATATTGCACCGCCGGCAGCAATAAACCAATCAGCATCGACATAATGGCAATCACGACCAACAATTCGACCAGCGTGAAACCGCGCCGTCGTGGTCGGTCGAGCGCGATCGTTCCGGATACCTCACTCAAGACAAACGCCCTCTCGGTTGACGATTCGCCATAATTCAGCAATGGTTCCATCAGTATTCATACCCGCAGGGGTGGTCAAGGTTTCGCAGACTATTGCCAATTAACCGCCCACAAGGCAAGCTCACAACCCACCAGGATAAGCCAGGCAGGCTAGGCGGACCCAAGAGATTCCTGGCAATAATCGCCGGCAATCCAAGGTTTTTTTAGAAAATTGAACGACTTTTTTGTCAGCTGTGATTGGGGCACAACGCAACTTCGTTTGCGAGTTGTTCGCCGAGCGGATTGCCAGATCGTGGCCGAAGTCAAATCTGACGACGGGGCCGCCAATCTTACCGCACAAACGACTCCTGCCGAGCGTCCGGCCGTCTTTGGCTCCACGCTGGCCGCAGCGCTCAGGCGGCTGGCGGTCAATCACGGACAGCCGCTGGATGACTTGAGCGTCGTCATCTCGGGCATGGCAAGTTCCTCGATCGGCTGGCAAGAATTGCCCTACGCCCGCTTGCCGCTCGCGCTGGATGGCCAGGGGCTGGTTTGGCGCGAGTTGCCGTGGCCGGACGTTTTTCCCGCCGCGCGACTGGTCTTGATCTCGGGCGCGGCAACCGCCCGCGACGTGTTGCGCGGCGAAGAGACCCAGGCTCTGGGGCTGTTCCAGTTGGCCGAGTTTGCCGAAGCGAAAGCCCGTTCGCTGGTCATCTTGCCGGGCACGCACTCCAAGCACCTGCGAGTCGATGCCGGCCGGATCGACGACTTTCGCACGTTCATGACCGGTGAGCTCTTTGAGGTACTTGCCAGGCACAGCATTTTGCGGCATTCGGTGTCGCACGATTCAGGCCTGGAGCTGCTCTCAACCGGCGAGCTGCTCTCGGCTTTTCGCGGAGGGGTCGAGCAGGCTGCCGACCTCCCGCTGTCGGCGGCCTTGTTCCAGGTCCGCACGCGACAATTGCTGGACTCGCATTCGGACGCATCAAACCGGGCCTTTCTCAGCGGGATTCTTGTGGGCAGCGAGCTGGCCCACTTGCGACGGCCGGAGTTCTCCAGCGATCCGCTGCTCCTGTGTGCCGCGGCCCCCTTGTCCGACTGCTATGCCACGGCCCTGGAAGCGTTGGGAATCGCCGAGCGTCTGACCGTCGTCAGCGGCAGCGATTTCCAGCGGCTCACGGCCCTGGGTCAGGCCGTTTTCCTGGCAAGATTTGTCGCTGATTAAGCTGTACGACAGGTCGTTCGTCTTCCCCGAGTCGCCCTAGCCGAGTGTTCTCAGCGGGATTCGCTTAGCTTATGATGTCTTGCATCGACGGATCGTGCCCATTGGCGATTATCCCACCCCGATCCCGCGCCCATGATTCCCGCACTCCAAG
>JANNQN010000388.1:0-5031 GCA_031400775.1 Planctomycetia bacterium
TCGCATCGGCGAAATCAGCGTCGTCATCAAGGGAGACAACGCGCACACGCGACACAACACGGTGCTCAACCGCTTGTCGATGCGGCCGGGCGACATCGCCGACATTCGCGATTTCCGCTCCAGCGAGCGACGGCTGAAAGCATCGGGCTTGTACAACGTCGATCCGAGCAAGGGCGAAACGCCGCGGATCGTATTTTCGCCTCCGGATACCGAATCGGTGGCGAACAAACAGAAACGTGCCAGCGGCAAACGGACCGGAGACCCCGACTCGTTCCGCGGGCAGAGCCCCGACGATGTCCCGAGCGTCGAAGGTTGGGTCGACGGTGAACCGGACCCCAGGTCCAAAGGTGTTGTTTTGTGGCCGACTGACCTGCCGACTGGGGAATACCCGCGACGCGCCCTGGCGCCGCCGCAACACCGGCAATTGCCCGCGCAGGTCACGCCCCGGCAGGCAAACCCTGCGCAGCCGGACGGATCGGTCGTGCGCGGCCAGAGCCCCGATGGCAGCTACGGCGGCTATGGCGGCGGCTACGGCGGTCGCGCCACCCCCTTGCCGGCCAGCCCCCAGCCGTACACGGTCAACCAGCCGGCATCGCCCTCGGGCGCTCCGCCTTACAACGCGGCCCCGCCCAGCGGGAACCAGTATGCTCAGCAACCGCCATACGCCCAGCAGCAACCAGCCTATGCTCCGCCGCCCACCGGCGGCGTTTATGCTCAGCCCGGCTATGCGCAACCAGGCTATCCGCCGCCGGGGCCGCCATTGCCGCCGAATCCGGGCTATTCGAATCCGCCCCTGTTGGATCCGCCCGGCAGCATCTTAGGCAGCCCGCCGCTCAATCAGCCGACGATTCCGGTCGAGGTCGTGGTGAACGAAGCTCAGACCGGCAAGTTCATGTTCGGAGCGGGCGTTAACTCGAATGCCGGGTTAGTCGGTTCGATCGTGGTCGACGAACAGAACTTCGACATCCGTCGCTTTCCCACCAGTTGGGAAGACGTTCGTTCGGGCCGCGCGTTTCGCGGAGCCGGGCAGAAGTTTCGCGTCGAGGCCGCGCCGGGTACGCAGGTGTCTCGCTACCTGTTCAACTTCGCCGAGCCCTACTTATTCGACACGCCGGTCAGCTACGGCTTGAGCGGTTATTACTTCAATCGCTTTTATCGCAACTGGAACGAGCAACGTGCCGGCGGCCGCACTAGCCTGGGCTACCAGTTCACGCCCGACTTGTCGGGTAACGTCTCCTTGCGGGCCGAAGACGTGTTGATTTCGAATCCCTCGCCGGCCGATCCGCCGACGGTTCCGGACCTGGCGGCCGTGATCGGTCACACGCAGTTGTACAGCGTGAAGCCGCAGATCTCGTACGACACGCGCGACAGCACGTTTCTGCCGACCCAGGGCATGTTTCTGTCCACCGACTTCGAATACGTCTTCGGCACGTTCCAGTTTCCGCGCTACATGCTCAACTTTCAGACGCACTTTCTGGCCCGCGAGCGGCCCGACGGCACCGGACGCCACGTGCTCAGCTTCTACACCCAGTTCGGAATCTCGGGCAACGACACGCCGATCTACGAGCGGTTTTTCGCGGGCGGTTTCGGCACTCTGCGAGGCTATCAGTTCCGCGGAGCTTCGCCGATCGTCGACCAGGTCGAGGTGGGCGGTAAGTTGCTGAACGTCAACTCGATCGAGTACATGTTCCCGATCACGGCCGACGACATGCTGAAAGGCGTGGTGTTCGTCGACTATGGTACCGTCGAATACAACCGCACGATCACGTGGGACAACTACCGCATCGCTCCCGGCGTGGGCTTGCGGGTGACGATCCCGATGATCAGCCTGGCGCCGATCGCGCTAGACTTCGCCTTCCCCGTCCATTCGGCGCCGACCGACTTGGAGCAGACGTTCAGCTTCTTCGTGGGCGTCGGCCACTAAGCAAAAAAGTTGAACGCACACGCCGTGTGCCTGCTAAGGACGTCGCTCCAACCAACGAGCACTACCAATAGTAGCCAGGATAGCCCGGGTAATACCGACCGTAGGGAGCGTAGGCAGCTCCGTATCGATAGGCACGCGGGGCCGGGACGTAGTACGGTCGATAGGCCACATACGGCCGATACGGCCGGTAGTAAGCCCGATAGGGTCGATAGGCGACCGGCGGGCCGACCACGACCTGCGATACGTTGACCGTCGGCACAGTCGCGCCAGCGCTTTGATGAATTGCTTCGCGTACCCGAACATCCGCGGCCCGCAGCGGTTGCGAAAGCGAGCACACGCTCGCCAATGCCACGATGCAGGCCAGTGTCGGTCTGCGTTTCATTGTGGTGTCCTCCGAATTTGATCGCGTGTCAAAATCGCGCTTGTCGCCAACGAATGCTATTCGCGTGTCAAGGCCGGAGCAAGTCGCTTAAAGTGATAGCAAACGCCCCGCGAACGGGGACATTCAATAGCGGATGATGCTCTTGGGGTTATACGCCGCCAATCGCTTGGCCCCCCCAAGCTCGCCAAGTTCGATCAAGAAGGCGCAGCCCGACACTTGGGCATGCGATTTTTCGACGAGGCGACAGCAGGCCTCGATCGTGCCGCCGGTAGCCAAGAGATCGTCGACCAGCAGCACGCGCTGGCCAGGCATGATGCCATCGCGGTGCATTTCCAGCGTGTCACTGCCGTATTCGAGCTCGTAGTGAAACGCGTGCGTCTCGAAGGGCAGCTTGCCCGGTTTGCGCACCGGCACGAAACCCACGTCGAGCTCGAGCGCCAAGGGCGCCGCGAAGATGAACCCGCGCGCTTCGGCCGCTGCGACCACGTCGATCGCCGTGCCCTCGAAGGCGGCCGCCATCTGGCGGATGGCCTCGCGAAACGCGGCCGAATTGCCCAACAGGGGCGTAATATCGCGAAACAGAATTCCCGGCTTGGGAAAGTCGGGCACGCTGCGAATGTACTGCGTCAAATCCATCAGGGTCCTGCTAGAAAGCGCGGCGCAAAGCGGAGGTGCTAAGCCGCAAGCATTGTAGCAGGCCAGTGTGAGACTTGGGCAGGGCCGACGGAGCGGCTTCTAGCCTTGCAGGCTCAGCGAGAGCTTGCCCAGGGCCTCGGTCTCGATCTGGCGGACCCGTTCGCGCGTCAGGCCCAGCGATTCGCCGATTTCCTTGAGCGTGCGGGGCTCGTTGTCGTGCAGTCCGAAGCGCATCCGCAGCACGGTCGCTTCGCGATGGTCCATGGTCTCGAGCATCCGCATCACGTGCACGAGATTGTCGCTATCGATCATCTCGTCTTCGGGGCTCTTGAGCCGCTCGTCCATCACCATTTCGCCCAACGACCAGCCGGACTCCGACTGATCGGTTTGCGGCGTCGAATTGTAGATGCGAATGGCCTTCTTGATGATCGGCAGCTTTTTCTTGGGCAGCCCCAGCACCCGGGCGATTTCCTCGGGCGTCGGCGTGCGGCCCAGCTCCTCGGCCAGCCGGGCCGTGGCACGACGCCATTTCGACAACAGCTCGACCATGTATGCCGGAATGCGGATGGTCTTGGCCGTGTTGATCAGGGCCCGCTTGATCGATTGCTTGATCCAATAGCTGGCATAAGTGCTGAAGCGCGTGCCCATCGCCGGGTCGAAACCCTCGATGGCCCGCAGCAGGCCCAGGTTACCCTCTTCGATCAGGTCTTGCAGGCTCAAGCCCTTGCCGGTGTAGCCGCGGGCGATGTTGACCACCAGCCGCAGGTTGGCGCGGACCATGCGATCGCGGGCGCGGGTGTCGCCGTTGCCGATGGCCGTGGCCAGCACCCGCTCGTCGTTGGCCGAGAGCAGCGAGGTCTCGTTGATCTCGCGGAGGTAGGTCTCCAGCGGCGATTGCACGGCGGAGGTGAGGCGGCGTCGTGTGGTCGTCATGCTCGGGTTCGTCGTGGTGTGCGAGATCGCGGTTGGCAACAACACAACTATCGACGTGCGTGGTGCGTTTCTGCAAAGAACGGGCGAGTTAACGCGGTGGGGCGAATGTGAGGTGCGTTCGGGAGTTACCGAAAAAAACGACCCCGCTGGTCAGGACCAGCGAGGTCGTTGGGACGAGCCTGTTGTAGGCGTTGCGCCGGGCGTTTTGCTGCGGGCAGAAGTGATTGCTCGCCTGCCGCGCCCTGTGACGGTTGTTCAGGCCGCGCGGGCAGTCGTGCGCGGCGTTTCGCTATTGCTTGATCAGGGGGCCGGAGTCGCCGCTCACGCCGCCCTTGAGATCCGAAGTCGACGAGCTCGACGCGCTCTGCGCGGCGGCAGCCTCGGCTTCGTCCTCCTCGGCCCAATCGACGCGCTTCTTCGACAAGCCGATCTTCCGCTCGCCGGCGTCGACCCGCAGGACCTTGACCTCGATCTGATCGCCGACCTTGACCAGCTCCTCGGCGTTCTCGACCTTGTGGTCGGCCAGCTCCGAAATGTGCAGCAGGCCCTCCAACCCGTTCTCCAGGCCGACGAAGACGCCGAAATTCGTGATCTTCGTCACCGTGCCGGTCACCAACTGACCCGGCTGGTACTTGCTGGGGATGTCCGTGGCCCAGGGATCTTCTTCCAACTGCTTCAGTCCCAGGGCGATGCGGCGGCGCTGCTGATCGACCGAGAGCACCTTGCACTCGACCGTTTGCGCCTTCTCGACCACTTCACTGGGATGGCTGATTTTGCGGGTCCACGACATGTCGCTGACGTGCAGCAGGCCGTCGATGCCCTCTTCGATCTCGATGAACGCGCCGTAGTTGGTTAGGTTGCGAACCGTGCCCTTGACCAGCGTGCCGGGCGGATAGCGCTCGGCGACTTTGTCCCAGGGATTGGCCTGGGTCTGCTTCATGCCCAGGGAGATCTCTTGCTTGTTCTTGTCGATGTTGAGCACCACGACGTCGATCTCGTCGTCGATGTGCACCAGCTCGTTGGGATGGCTGATGCGCTTGGTCCACGACATTTCGCTGATGTGGACCAGACCTTCGATTCCTTCTTCCAACTTCACGAAGGCACCGTAGCTCATCACGTTCACAACCGTACCCTTGAGCACCGTGCTGATCGGGTA
>JANNQN010000389.1:0-14468 GCA_031400775.1 Planctomycetia bacterium
AGGGGGCCTTCGACGGGTTCGGCGTCTTCACGCTGCTGGCCGGCTCTTCGAGAGGAGCCTGCAATGCGATGGCCCAAATCAACAGGAACGCAGTGAGCGCGACCATGCAGATCAGCTCGCTGTACACCAGATCGGGCCAGACCAGAACTTTCTCGTTGTCCAGCTTCTCCATGGGCGGCAAACCCTGCTTGGCCCGATCGTCGTTCGCCACCGCCTTGCCCGTGGCCAGCCAGGTGAAGAAGCCCAAGAGAAACACCAGGCCCACGATCGGCACATTATCGGGCTTGGTCACGATGGCCGCGAAATTGGGATCCGTGATCGACAATCCCATCAGGATCAGCGACAAGTTCAACCCGATCCAACCCACGATCGGCTGAACCAGGAACCGGCGAAAGAAATAGCACAAAGCCAATAGCGCGGTCGTGCCGACGCTGTAGACAACCGGCCCGGTGGCGGCATTGACGGCCTCGCGCAGGCTATGCGGCAGGCCCGGCGGGCTGCCGCCAAAAGCGGCCGAGGCCACGGCCACGAGGATCATCGAGACGCTGACCCACACCACGGCCGACGCGACGTCGTGCTTCTTGTGCCAGAAATAGAACGCCACCACGGCGTTCATCGTCGCCAGGAACAAGTAGTAGCCACCGAGAAATCCGGAAACGTCTGATCCGTGCATAGATAGTTCGCTTTGTGAGTCGCGGCCGCGTGATCAAACCCTACTCGACGTCCCCTACTCGACGTGGCAGCCACCGGTCCCATCTCCGGCCGCCAGTAAACCAGTCAAAGCGTCGCTACAGCGGACCGCTGATGCCGCCGTCCTTGCGGACCCGCCAAAAGTGGATCGCCAGCAGCAACGACACGGCCAACGGAATCGCGATGCAGTGCAAAATATAAAACCGATTGAGCGTCTCTTCGCCCACGAAGCGCGCGCCGAGCAAGGCGAAGCGCGCATCCGAGGCGTTGGTGATCATGTCGATTCCCTGGATATTGAGCAATTGCTGCCCCGGCCCCTCGTGCCCCAGAATGGGCGTGGCGCGAGCCATGTTCGAACCGACCGTGATGGCCCAGATGGCCAGTTGATCCCAGGGCAGCAGGTAGCCGGTAAACGACAGCAATAGCGTGAGCAACAGCAGGATCACGCCGATGACCCAGTTGAACTCGCGCGGCGGCTTGTAGCTGCCGGTGAGAAACACGCGATACATGTGCAGCCAAACCGTGATCACCATGGCGTGCGCGGCCCAGCGGTGCAGTTCGCGCAAGATCCCCAGCGAAGTCACGTCGCGCAAGCTCAGAATGTCGTTGTACGCCCACTCCAACGTGGGGCGGTAGTAGAACATCAACAGCACGCCGGTCACGGTCTCGACCAGAAACAAGAAGAACGTCACCCCGCCCATGCACCAGGTATAGCTGAGCGCGATGCCCTGCTTCTTGATCGACACCGGGTGCAGGTGCAGGAAGAAGTTGGTCAGCATCACCACAATCCGATTGCGGCGATCTTGCGGCATCGGGTGGCGGAAGACGCTCTTCCACACCTGCGACTCGCGAATCATTTCACCAATGGACATCGTGTGCTACCGCCGCTTACGAAGAAAAAGAAACAAGTCCACCCACCGCGATGCCAACTCGCTCCGAGGCGTCAACTCGCCACCGACTCCGCGGACTGCGTCGACGCAAATTACATCGACGCGAATTCCCTCCGAGCGAGATCGCGGGGAGAGCTCAACGGGCGATCGCTCGCCGCTCGGCCGAGCGCCGCACGGACGGCGGGCTATGGAATCGGCGCAGCAACTCACGCGGCCAGGTCCGCACTCGGCCTGGCTCACACCGCGACAAACGAAGAGGGGTCGCTCCACTGCCCGATTTCTTCCTGAAAAAGCTTGCTCTTGTCGACTTCCAACTGACCGTCGTCGGCCACCCGAATCGCATAGCGCTCGAGCGGTCGCGGGGCCGGTCCTTCGAAGTTGATGCCGTCCTTGTAAAATCCGCTGCCGTGACAAGGACACTTGAACTTCTGCTCGCCTTCCAGCCAGTTGGGCGTGCAACCCAGGTGCGTGCACACGCTCCGCAACGCGTAGATCTGCGGCTGACCCTGGTACTCGTAGTTGGCAATCCACACGCCGACTTGCGCAATGAATTTAGTCTCTACCTGCCCGGGCGCGAAGTTGCTGGGAAACCCGACCTTGAATTTGCTGGGCGGCTCCATCAACACGTTGGGATACATGAACCGCGCCGTGCCCAGAGTCCACAACCCAAAGGTCACGGACATCGAGGTGAATCCAATGCCCAGGAACGAGCCCAGCATCACGTCGGCGAAGAAACCGCGGCGACTCTCGTCGGCCACCGCCTTGGGTTTCGGTTTGGCATACTCGGGCTTGGCCGGCATCGGCGGCACCACGATGCGCGGTTTTTCCGGCTTGGGTGCGACCTTGGCAGCCGGCGCCTTGAGCGCGGCTTCGGCCTTCGACATCGGCCCCGGCTTCACGCCAGTTCGCGCTTCGGCAAGAATGCTGCCAGTGTCCTTAGGTCCGCTGGCCATGACGTCGGCCGGCGCGGCCTTAGGCGCCGCTTTCGCGGCTGGCTTGGGCACTTCTTTTTTGACGGGTGCCTCAGCGCTGGCCACCGGAGCCGCTTTTGCCGCTGGCGCCGCGCCGTCTTTTTTTTCCGCACGCGCGGCGGCCATCATCTCGGCCACGCTCATTCGTGCGCCGCCCGTAGCCGGCATTGCAGCGGCCGGCTTTGCGGCCGGAGGTTTGGCCGCGGGCGCTGGTTTTTCCGCGACTGGAGCGGCTGCGGCAGGCGCCGGTTGCGCCGCGGCGGTAGGCTCGGGAGTTGCAACTTCAGCCGGCCCGGCCGATTCCTCGGCGGACTTGCTCGCGTCGGCCTTACGTGCCGCGGCCAAGATCTCGGCCACGGACAACTTCTTCTTGTCCGTCATGCCATTTGTCCTCAGGCCAAACCGCAATCGCCCGCTTCGGCGAACTTCGCCCGCAGGCCGCTCACTACTTCAATTATCCGCTAACCCCAAGCCACGAATACGCTCAAACGCCTGTCCGAACGGACCCCGCGCCAGGGATTGTGACGATTTTCACGATCTATTTGCTGTTGTAACGCAGGCTACCTATCGTTGTCAACCCACCCTTTTTTCTTGTCGCACCCCCGGTGCTCATTCAGACCCTGGGTGGCCGTTCAGATCCCCCGCCGCGCGCCGTCAGACACGCTTGGGGTGGGAATGCCTGCGAACTGATAGCATCATATCCGCTTCTTAATTCAAATCCATCGAGTCGCCCTCGATTTCGATCCGACCCTGAAAAACATGCCCTCCGACCCGCTAAAACCGACCGCCGCCGAGCAGGACATTCCCTGGGCCGAGCTCGAGCAAATCGTGCATCGCGATCCGGCCGGACGGGGCCTGGCCAGCTTTCGACGGCACGGCTCGTCGCTCGATGCCGGGCAACTCCGCCTCGCCGCCGAGCATTTGGCACAACATGCGACTTCGGTGGGCATCGTGACCGGTTTTTGCATTGCCGACGGACCTCGCGTCGCCGCCGAGACTGACGGCCCGCCCGGCGCGCTGTTTCTGGCCCGCGCGTTTTCGGAATTGGGTATCGAAGTGGTTTTAATTTCCGATTGCTTCGCCCTGCCGCTGCTCGAGGCCGGCTGCGACGCGTGGAACCTGGCTGGCGTGCGGCTTGTCGAGTTTCCACTCGAGTCCGGGCCGCCCGATGCGCCGGCCCGCGCGGGCAACAACATCGAAGCGAGCGTGGCAACCGAGCCGTGGCTCGACGCGTTTTTTTCCACCGGCCCCGGTCGGTCGCTGAGCCATTTGATCGCGATCGAGCGCCCCAGCCCCAGCCATACGCTCGATTCGCTCGCGGCGCAACGGCGCTCGGGCGCCGCCCCCTGCGAACGCTTCGAGGCTCTCGTGCCCGCCGACGATCGAAACATTTGCCACAACATGCGCGGGCAGTCGATCAACGCCTACACCGCCAAGACGCATCGCCTGTTCGAGCGCATCGTCGCGGAGCGCCTGGCGATAGCGACGGTTGGCATCGGTGATGGCGGCAACGAGATCGGCATGGGAAGCTTTGCGTGGGAAACCATCGTCGACGCGGTCGGCGGCGACGGTAGCATCGCCGGTCGCATCGCTGCCCGCATTGCCACCGACTTTACGCTCATCGGCGGCGTCAGTAACTGGGTCGCCTATGCCTTGGCCCTGGCCGTGGCGCGACTGCGAGGAGCCGGAGACCTGGCCCGTGAATGGGACGAGCGTGCCGAGCGCCGTCTGATCGAAGCCCTCGTGAGTGCCGGCGCAGTCGATGGAGTCACGCGGCGGCAAGAACCAACAGTCGACGGCCTCGAGCTGGATGCGTATCTCGCGCCGCTGGCCGCGATGCGGTCGCTGCTCGGCATCGGCGACGTCGACCCGCTTGGGTTATGATGGGCTGCGGCGCGACAGCGCGGCCTCGCCGTTGCGGATTGTGCCTGCCGTTGACTCCTTGGTTCCGACGTCGCTCTAGCATGTATCTCCTCGAAAACCCCGTCCTGCAGCGCGAACTGCTGGTCAACCTGCGGATGACGCGGGCTTTCGTGCTATTGCTGCTGTACTTGGGACTGTTGGCCGTCGTGGTTTTTCTGGCCTGGCCCCAGCAGCGGCATCTCGACCTGACCAGTAACCCCGAAGCGGCTCGCCGGCTGGTGAACCTGGTCTTTCTCGGTCAGTACGTGTTGGCGTCGATGATGGCCCCCAGCTTCGCGGCCGGCGCAATCGCCGGCGAGAAAGAGCGTAAGAGCTACGAGATGCTGCTGGCCAGTCCACTTCAGCCCGGGGCGATCGTGTTGGGCAAGCTGTTGGCTTCGCTGTGCCATTTGTTGCTGCTGGTGTTCGCCTCGCTGCCGATCGTGATGCTTTGTCTGCCGCTGGGCGGCGTGTCGCTCTACGAAGCCCTGGCCGCTTACCTGGGGTTGATCTTGTCGGTGATCACGTTCGGCATGATCAGCCTGGCGGCCAGCAGCTACTTTCGCCGCACGTCGGCGGCCCTGGTCGTGGCCTACCTGGCGATTCTGCCGCTGGCGCTCTTGGCGGTGGTGTGCTGGGTGGCTTTGGAAGAGCAAGGCCGCCTGCGGCTGGTGCTAACCGTCACCGTTCTGCCGCTGGTGTGCGGTGCGATCTGCGTTTGGCTGTTTCGCGACATGTCGGCGCGGCTGCTCTATCCGGCCGACGTGGGGAGCGAAGGCCGGGAAGTGATCGACCTGGAGGTCGAAGCCCGACAGGCCGTGGGCCTCGTAATTCAGAGCGATCAGTTTCCCGATTGGCTGTTCGCCCCCACCAAGCGGACCGATCTATTGCCCGACGGCGCCAACCCGGTGTTCGACAAGGAAATGCGCAGCGAGATTTTCAGCCAGGGCACGCTCATGCTGCGCGTCGTGATTCAAGTCAGCATGGTCTTGGCCATTCCGATGATGGCCCTCTTGCTGTATGCGTTTCCCGATCTGGCGCCTTGGTATATCGCCTACGTAATCCTATTCAACATGCTCGTCGGACCGGTCTTTTCCGCCGGCAGCGTCACCAGCGAGCGCGAACGCGAGACGCTCGACCTGCTGCTCACCACAACCCTCTCGCCCGGCCAGATTCTATGGCCCAAGCTAATCTCTGGGCTGCGAGTCTCCAGCGTGCTGACGATGTTTTTGCTCTGGCCGCTGGTATTGGCCGTGGTCATGGTCAACGTTTATTGGAGCAACCTGCCGAGCGTGCTGGGATATCTGGCCGTGGTGGCGATCGTGTGCCTGACCACGTCCACGATCGCGCTGTTTTGCTCGGTAATGTTTCGCAAGACCGCGACCAGCCTGATGACGACGTATCTGTTGATCGTCGTCTTGTTCACGGTTCCGCTGGGAGTGAGCTATTTCGCCGGCAATTTCTTCGCCGATTCACCGCTCACGCCCACCATCGCCCAAGCCAGCTTCACCAGCCCTTTTGCGGTCGTGTTCAAGCTGCCCATCGACATGATGATGTCGCGCAGCGAAACCCCCGTGCCCGACTGGTGGTTCCTGGCTTCATTCGCAGGTTTTTACCTGGCCTTCGACGGCTTGCTGCTGGCCATGGTCTCGCGACTGTTTAACGTTCGCTGGCGAATGGAATAACGGAGATAGCGATTGAAAAGTAGCAGGCTCACGCCGTGAGCCGTCGCCTTCGTCGTGTTCTGCTACGGCACAGGGGCCTGTGCCTGCTACTTTATGGCGTCCCGCCCACCACTCGGTCGCCGCCTTCTCTCTTCGCGATTCGCAGTGCTTCTTCGGCAGCAACCAAAAGTTCCGCGGGTGAGGTCTGCGTGTCGCTGCCGGCGAAACCGATGCTGGCCGTGACAGAGTCCCCCCTGCCCTCCGCGGTCTGTCGCGCTACCGCCGCTCGCAGCCGCTCGAAGACACCCAGCGCCTGTTGTTCGCCGATTCCCGACAAGAACACGCCGAATTCGTCACCGCCGATCCTCGCGATCAGGTCCTCACGCCGCAACTGCTCGGCCATCGCCTGGGCCGCGGCGTGCAACAACCGGTCGCCGGCCGCATAGCCCAAGCGGTCGTTCACCTCCTTGAAGCGATCCAAGTCGACAATCGCCAGCCAGCAGGGCCCGCTCGGAGACGTTTGGGCGGCCGAGCGATTTTCCAGGCATCGGTCCCAGGCACGTCGGTTGGCCACTCCGGTGAGCGCGTCGGTCTCGGCCAGTTGCGTCACATGCTGGTGGCTCTGCGAAAGCTCATCGCGGGCGATACGCAGCCGCACGATTTCGCCGGCCAACTGACAGGCCAGCCGCAATTCGCCCGGAGTCCAGCCGTCGGCCAGCGGCAGATCGGCCCCCGGCGCCCCGCCAATTCCCACGACCGCCAGCCGGCCCCGCGCTCGCAGCTCGGCCAGTCGCTGGTCCTGCACGCCGCCCAGCGAGAAGGCTTCGTTGACGGGCATGTCGGTCAGCAAGACTTCAATTTCACTATGCGGGGGGATGTCCGCCGCTGAAAACCACACGCTGGCCGCAGTCGCCGCCAGGTGCTCGGCCCACCGACGGGCGCTTTGGACCTCGCGGGCTAAGATAAGCACCTTGGGCGGCTGCGAAGGCAACATCGCCCGATTATATCAACCGAGCCAGATCAACAGTCGCCCAGCTCGGCGCTCGCCATTTCACGGCAAAAAAATCGATTTACTTTTCAGCAAGCACCCGGCGCGTTAGAATCGTTAGCGATTCGTAGCTTGGGATTGCGAGGGTACGGGAGGTTCGCTCTGCGCGCATTCGACAACAGGAAGGTTGCAGTATGAGCACCGATGTTTTAGATATCGGCTCTGTTCCGGCCGCATGGACTCGGCGGCATTTGTTGGACGTTGAAAGTCTTTCGGCCGAAGAGATCAACATTATTTTGGACAGCGCCGTCACTTTCAAAGAAGTGACGGCCAACTGTGCGCAGAAGATTTCCATCCTAGCCGGCCGCACCTGCGCCAATCTGTTCTTCGAGCCCTCGACCCGCACGCGAACCAGCTTTTCGCTCGCCGCGCGGCGGCTGGGAGCCGACACGATCGACTTCTCCTCCTCCGGCAGCAGTCTGTCGAAGGGCGAAACGTTCATCGACACCGCCAAGAACATCGAGGCGATGGGCATCGATGTCGTCATCGTGCGGCATCGCACGCCGGGCACGGCCCACCTGCTGGCTCAGAAGCTCAATTGCTCGGTGATCAATGCCGGCGATGGTCCGCATGAGCATCCCACTCAGGGACTGCTCGACATCCTGTCGATTCGCGAGCGGCTCGGGCACATCAAGGGTCTGACCGTCGCGCTGGTGGGAGATATCGCCCATAGCCGCACCGCTCGCTCCAATATCTGGGGGCTCAAGACATTGGGGGCGCACGTGATCGTGTGCGGTCCCTCGACATTGGTCTCCAAACGCTGGGAGGAACTGGGCGTCGAGGTGGCCTATGACCTCGACGCCATCCTGCCGCGCTGCGACGTATTGAACCTGCTGCGCATTCAATTCGAACGGCAAACGACCCGGCCGTTCCCCAGCGTGCGGGAATATGCCCTGCTCTATGCCATGAACCGCGAGCGGCTGGCGCGGGCCAAGCAAGACATCCTGATCCTCGCGCCGGGGCCGATCAATCGCGGCGTCGAGATCACGCCCGACGTGGCCGATGGGCCCCACTCGGCGATTTTGGAACAAGTTACCAATGGACTGGCCGTGCGGATGGCCGTGTTGTGGTTGATCCTGGGCGGCGGGTCCTAGAAAGCAAGATGCGAGACCAACTAGACATGAACGTGCGATCCAACCGACCCATCCTGCTGGAAGGCGGCCGCGTCATCGACCCGAGCCAGGGCCTGGACCGCATTACTAGCGTGCTGGTCGACCAGGGACGGATCGCCGCCTACGACGCGATCGCCTCCGGCGACGAGGTCGTCATCGACGCCTCGGGCAAGATCGTTTCGCCTGGGCTGATCGACATGCACGTCCACCTCCGCGAGCCCGGGCGCGAGGAAGACGAGACCATTCTGACCGGCACCTCGGCCGCCGTGGCCGGCGGATTCACCTCGATCGCCTGCATTCCCAATACCGAACCGCCCGTCGACACCCAGGCCAGCGTGGAGTTCATCCAGCACCAGGCCGTCCGCGCCGACCAGTGCAACGTCTACGTCGTGGCTTGCGTGAGCAAGAATCGCGAAGGCAAGGAACTAGCCGAGCTGGGTCAGTTGATTCAAGCCGGGGCCGTGGCCTTCAGCGATGATGGATCGCCGGTCTACGACGCCGAGCTGATGCGCCGCGCGCTCGAATACTGCTGCATGTTCGACAAGCCGATTCTTAACCACGCCGAAGTTCGCGAGCTGACCCAGGGCGGCGTGATGCACGAGGGGCTGATGTCGCTGGTGCTGGGCTTGCCCGGCATGCCGGCCGTGGCCGAAGACGTGATGACCGGTCGCGACATCGCGCTGGCCGACGCCACCGGCGGGCGGATCCACATCATGCATGTCTCCAGCGCCGGCAGCGTCGACTTGATTCGCCGCGCCAAGGGCCGGGGCGTGCGCGTCACGACCGAGGTCTGCCCGCATCACTTCACGCTCACCGACGAAAGCCTGCGCTCGTTCGATTCCAATTACAAAATGAGCCCGCCGCTGCGGGGTCAGGAACACGTCGACGCCTGCATCGCCGGATTGCGCGACGGCACGATCGACGTCATCTGCACCGATCACGCGCCGCACGCGCTGGAAAAGAAAATGCGCGAGCTGGATCAGGCCCCTTTCGGCATCGTGGGGCTGGAAACGGCGCTCGGACTGGTCGTGACCCGCCTGATCGAACCGGGCCATCTCGATTGGCCGACCGCCCTGGCCAAGATGACAATCAACCCGGCCCGCATCCTGGGCATCAACAAGGGCACGCTCAAGATCGGCGCCGATGCCGACATCACCGTCATCGATCCCGAGGCCCGTTGGACCGTCAACCCCGCCCGATTTCGCTCCAAGAGCACCAACACGCCGTTTGCCGGCTGGAACCTGCAAGGCCGCGCCGACACCGTGATCGTCGGCGGACGCATCAAGTTTCAGGTTCAAGTCGACGGGTCCGAAGCCGAAGGCCGACGTGCGGCTTCCGCGCGTTAGTCGCGCAATGTACCGTGTGCCACTGCTGGTCCAGCAGTGCTCCTCCGTCGACCTGCTTTCAGGCCTGATCGAGCCAGTGGTCGCGGCAATCTGGCAATCGTGACAGTCGGCTTCCAACACTCAAACGTAGGAATACCGATCGTCAGTTCGATGAATTTAGTGCCGCTGTTGATTGAAGGTTCATGCTGCAAGGGCAGCGAAAAGAAACACTGCTGGCGAATCGCCAGCAGTGGCACCCGCCGCATGACGTCCGGACCTCATTGCGGTACCATGCACGGCTTCTGCGATCCGCGTGCGTTCCGATAAGATCCACTGGGCGGCGAGGCTTCGATAGTTCGATGGCGATTCTCATCGACGGCTACAACCTGCTGCACGGCAGTGGCATACTCGGACGCGGCGTCGGCCCGGGCGGGCTGGAGCGTTCGCGCAATGCGCTACTAAACTTTCTGGCCGAGTCGCTGGAAGAAAAAGAATTGCCGCGCACGGTCGTGGTGTTCGACGCGCGCGAGGCCCCGCCCGGGCTGCCGCGCGTGGTCATGCACCGAGGCATGACCGTCCGCTTTGCCGAGCCCGGCTTGGACGCCGACGACGTCATCGAGCAACTCATCAAGGCCGACAGCGCGCCGCGGCGGCTGACCGTCGTCTCCAGCGATCACCGCTTGCACCGCGCCGCGCGGCGCCGCAAAGCCCGGCCGGTCGACAGCGACGAGTGGTATGCCGACGTGCTCCGCAAGCGCATTGCCGGCGTGCGCCGCAAGAGCCCCGGTCTCAAGCCGACCGATCTGCCCGGCGACGGCGAGGTGCGATTCTGGCTGCGGCAGTTCGGACTGGAAGACACCGAGACGCCCGCGACCAATCCGACGTCGACAGACGTCACGTCCATCGATCTGACTTCGGCCGACGACGACCGGCCCCGGCAATCGCCGGCGAACCCGTTTCCACCTGGCTATGCCGAGGACATCCGAGAAGAGGACGTCTGAGCTAAGAGAAGGATGAAGGCGGAAGGATGAGGGATGAAGAAAAGGACGAACTACGCCCGCAAGGCGCGTTTTTCATCCTTCATCCTTCCGCCTTCATCCTTCATTTCATCCTTTACCTCACCGATGCCAGGGCCTTGTCCGAGATATCCTTGCGGCACCAGGCGCCTTTCCAGCGAATGCACTTGACCGCCGTGTAGGCTTGCAGCTTGGCGGCTTGAATCGTCGAACCGAGCGCCGTGACGGCCAGGACCCGGCCGCCGTTGGTGACCGTCTGGCCGTCGACCGTGGCCGTGCCCGAATGAAACACCTTCACGTCGGGAATCTTGGCGGCTTCGTCCAGGCCGCGAATCGGCAGTCCGCGCTCGTAGCTGCCCGGGTAGCCTTCGCTGGCCATCACCACCGCAACCGAAGGTCGAGGATCCCAGCGTAGCGGCTCCAGCTCGTTCAAGCGGCCGTCGACCGTCGCTTCGATGAGGTCGACCAGATCGCTTTCGAGCCGCATCAAGATCGGCTGGCACTCGGGATCGCCGAAGCGGACGTTGTACTCCAGCACCTTGGGGCCTTGATTCGTGATCATCAGCCCCGCATACAGCACGCCCTTGAACGGCCGCCGGCCGCGCTTCATGGCATGCACGGTCGGCACCAGGACTTGTTCCTCGATCAGGTGCAGCATGGCCTCGTCCACCAGCGGCGCCGGGCAATAGGCGCCCATGCCGCCCGTGTTGGGTCCGGTGTCGGCGTCGTAGGCCCGCTTGTGATCCTGGGCCGGCGGCAGAGTCAGAATCGTGCGCCCGTCAGTGATCGCCAACACGCTGACCTCCTGACCGTCGAGCCGCTCCTCGATCACGATCTGATTGCCGGCCTCGCCAAATTCCTTGTTGCGGCCGATCCGCTTGACGGCTTCGATCGCCTCGGCACGCGTGGCGCACACGAAAACGCCTTTGCCCGAGGCCAGCCCGTCGGCCTTGACGACCACCGGCACGTCCTCGCGGTCTTTCAAATAGGTGGTGGCATTATCGGCGTTGCGAAACACCTGGTAATCAGAGGTGGGCACGTCGGCGTGCCGCAGCAGGTTTTTGCAAAAGACCTTGCTGCCTTCCAACTCGGCGGCCGCTTTGCGAGGACCGAACACGCGCAGCTTGGCCTCGCCAAAGGCGTCGACGATGCCCTTGGTCAGCGGCAGCTCCGGACCCACCACGGTCAACCGCACATCGTTCTGGCCGGCGAATTTGATCAGCCGGGCGAAGTCGGTCGGCGAAATATCGACGTTCTCGGCATCCAGCGCCGTGCCAGCATTGCCGGGCGCGACAAACACTCGCTCGACGCGCGAACTCTTGGCGATCTTCCACGCCAGCGCATGCTCGCGGCCGCCATTGCCAATGATCAGCACGTTCATGGAGAAAATTTCCAAAGAGAGTATTGCACGCCCCCGACGCCACTCGCGGCGGCCTCTTGAATTTTAGAGCGCACGCGGTTGACGCGGAAGTGGCGCGCTAGGGATGACCCGACTCGGCCGTGCTGAATTCTCTGCTGGGTGGCACTGGCATCTTGCCAGTGCGCGGCCTTGTTTTCTCATTCTCTTCTCCGTGTCCTCTGTGTCGTTGTGGTTAACCTTCGTCCAACGAAGGACTATTAAACCACTAAGGCACGAAGGGCACGGAGAAGAGAAGAACATCAGGAAAATACCATTCAAGGCCGAAGCCGCGGCTAGTATTTTCGCGGATTGACTCGCCCTTGCACGCGAATCGGTAGTCCCTGAATGCGGAGGAAGCCTTCGGCGTCGGTCTGGTTGTAGCTGCCCCCCCCTTCCATGCTGGCGATCCCCTCGTCGTACAAACTGTTGGGGCTCGTGCGGCTGTCCACCATGATGTTTCCCTTGTACAAGTTCAGCACGGCCTCGCCGTTGACGTGCTTTTGCGCCTCGCGGATGAAGGCCAGTAGCGCATCCATCTTGGCCGCGTACCAGAATCCGTAGTACACCATCTCGGCCACCTCGGGCGCCAGCCGATCGCGCAGATGGGTCAGATCGCGATCCATCGTCAGTTGCTCGACCACCCGATGGGCGGCGTAGAGCACGGTCATGCCCGGCGCTTCGTACACGCCGCGGCTCTTCATGCCCACGAACCGATTCTCGACCATGTCGATGCGGCCGATGCCGTTGCGGCCGCCGATCGCGTTCAGCTCGCTCACGACCTCAAGCGCCGTGAGCTTCTTGCCGTTGACGCTCACCGGCACTCCGGCCGAAAAACCGATTTTGACCTTTTCGATCTTGTCGGGCGCCTGCTGCGGCGAAACCGTCATGCCGAAGTCGACCAGCTCGACGCCGTTGACCGTCAGGTCTTCGAGCTTGCCGGCCTCGTAGCTGATGTGCAGGCAGTTCTCGTCGGAGCTGTACGGCTTGGCCACCGAGGCTTTGACGGGAATCTTCTTGTCCGCACAGTAGGCGATCATCTCGGTGCGGCCGGGGAACGTGGCGCGAAATTTTTCCATCCGCCAAGGCGCGATCAGCTTTACCGCCGGGTTCAGCGCCTCGGCCGCCAACTGAAAGCGGCACTGGTCGTTGCCCTTGCCCGTGGCCCCGTGGGCGTAGGCGTCGGCCCCCACCTCGCGGGCGACTTGCAAGCAGACCTTCGAGATCAGCGGCCGGGCGATTGACGTGCCCAGCAGGTAGATGCCCTCGTACTGAGCTTGCCACTGCAGGACCGGAAAGGCGAAGTCGCGGCACAGCTCCTCGCGGGCGTCGACGACGCGGGCCGACTTCGCGCCGCAGGCGCGGGCCTTCGCCAGCGTGGCCTCGCGATCTTCGCACGGTTGCCCCAAATCGACGTACACGGCGTGGACGTCGTAGCCTTCATCCTGTAACCAGCCCAAAATGACCGACGTATCCAAACCGCCCGAATACGCCAACACGCAACTTGGCATGATCTACCGCTTTCGCAAACCAGGAGAGAAAATGACCGACCCATTCTCCAGAATGAGACCAAAACAGACAAGTGGCGGTTCGCGCAGGGGGCGATCGTTGGAGAATGTGCTGGAGGATGTGATGTATGACGCGGATCGGACTCGTCGGGGAACAAAAAGTGGGACATCACTGACTATGACCCAGGACCGGCCGACATCGATAATTCGATGATGCCCAGTTTTCTTTGCCCAATGAGATTGCATCGATCATGCCAGGGTTGTCGCGAAGCGGTTACCGAATGCAGCCCAATCCCGACGGGATTGTAGCTTTCAGCCCAGGGTTGCCGCACAGCGGCTACCCTGGGACTTCCGATGCCCCCTACCACGCCAACCCTGAAAGGGTTGCACCAGTCCCATACGTCGCGCGCGTCAAAAGTCACAAGCAGACGAATTCGATATTTTACTTCGACAGCGGTAAACGAATCACATCCTGGAACGAAACTTGGCGGTGATGCTGGTTTTGCCGAGCAATGCAACTGCGGCAAGGCGGCAAGTTGCGGATGCAGCTACGGCGGATGCAACCCTTTCAGGGTTGGCCCCGTAGTGCGTCTGAGTATCCCAGGGTAGCTCGAAGACTCGCAACCGTGGTCTGAAATGATGCAATCCCTTCGGGATTGGGATTGGGGCATTCTCTGGCGAATGTGCTGGTGGATGTGATGAATGACGCAGATCGGGCTCGTGGGGCATAAACGCTTGTGTCATCATTCCCGGCGGGCTGCCAATTTCCCAAGGAAACGAACGGACCAACAATCATGTCGCCCCCCGAGCCAAGCACGTCGACCATGCCGCCGCCAGCGTCACCGCCCGTATCGCGGACACTCAGCACGGTTGAGTTTCTGATCGGCGCCGCGATCGTCATCGGTCACAACGTCCTTCACGTTGTGCCCAACGAGGTACCGATCCT
>JANNQN010000390.1:0-7297 GCA_031400775.1 Planctomycetia bacterium
CGGCGAGTCGTTCAACAGCATCGCCAATTTGTTGTTGCACCTGACGGGCAACATCGAGCAGCGGATCAACTCGATTCTCGGCGGCCGGCCCGACTTTCGCGACCGCCCGTCGGAATTTTCCGCCCGCGGCCCCCTCGCCAAGGCGGAGTTGCTGGCCCGCTTTGATGAAGTGATCGAGCGTGCCGACGGCGTGCTCGCCGGCTTGTCCGCGACGCGACTGTTGGAGACACATCGCTTTCTCAAGCTGCGGGGCGAAGTCGAAGGCACAGCCGTGACCCTGATCTTGCAGACGCTGGTACACTTGGGCGGGCACACGCAGGAAATCGTGGCGCTCTCTCGCTTGCAACTGCGAGACGCCTACCGGTTCATGTGAATCGGCTCTTCCGCCGCGAGCGATGTCGATGCCGCCAGGTGCGGCATCAGGGCGTAAAGAATCGGTGAAGTGGCCACGGTCGTAACCAGCGCCATTAGCACCATCATCGCAAACAGCGTAGGCGAGATCACTCCCAGATCGAGTCCGATGTTGAGCACGATCAGCTCCATCAGGCCGCGCGTATTCATCAAGATTCCCAGGCTGGCCGCCTCGCGCCATCCCTTTCCCACCACGCGGGCCGCGGCCAAAGTGCCTCCAAACTTTCCCAGCGTGGCCACGGCGATAATCACCAGGCACACCAGCCAGTTTTGCCACCCACTCACCAGCCCGATCTCCGTGCGCATGCCGACCAGAGCGAAGAAAGCCGGTAGCAACAGTGTCGTGACCAGGCCCTCGATGCGCTCGGTCAACTCCTTGGCGATGCGGCCGTCGTGTGGAACCGCGGCGCCAAACAGAAAGGCCCCAAAGATCGCATGCACGCCGATCGCCTCGGTCGCCAAGGCGGAGAGCAGCATGCCCACCAGCATCAGCGAAAACACACCGGCCGTCAGGCCGCCCGCGCAATAGCGGTGCAACAGCCGGGCCACGAGCGGACGGACCACGAGCAGCATCAGCGCGATGTAGGCGACAGTCAGCAGCGTGACCACGATCGCTTCGTTGACTTTCGATTGCACGACGCCCACGACCAGCGCCAACAGACACCAGGCCGTGACATCGTCGATCGCCGCGCAGGCCAAAGCCGTCACGCCCAACTCGGTCTTGTGCATCTGCCGGTCGGTCAAGATCCGAGCCAGCACTGGAAACGCCGTGACGGACATCGAGACGCTCAAGAACAAAGCGAAGGCGGTGAACGTGACGCTTGAATCGGACAACATCGGATACAGCCACAATGCCAACACCGCCCCGAGCGAAAACGGAAAGATAATGCTGGCGTGGGAAATTGCCAGAGTCACGTGGCCTTGCTTGCGAAGCACGCCCGGGTTGAGCTCCAGTCCCACCACGAACATGTACAGCACGACGCCGATCTGAGCCACG
Organism: Planctomycetia bacterium; assembly: GCA_031400775.1. Taxonomy (GTDB): domain Bacteria; phylum Planctomycetota; class Planctomycetia; order Pirellulales; family PALSA-1355; genus PALSA-1355. The sequence continues at coordinate 1,409 of JANNQN010000390.1, forward strand.
ATCGACAGCGACGGAGCGACCGCGGACGGCAGGATCATCTCGCAAGCGTCGGGCGAGATGCGTCCCAACAGCGAGGGTCCCAGGCAGATTCCGGCCAGCACCTCGCCGATGACCGGCGGCTGTCCGATCCGGGCAAACAGTAGTGCAAGAATCCGGCCCAACAGAATCACAGCCGCCAGAGCCACCAAAAGATGCAGAAGCGGATGCGAAACCAGGGCCGGGCTCGCCGCGTCGGGCGCGTGCGCGACACTTGTCGAACCGGCGGCTTGCAGGGTCTCGCCGTAATGGCGCACGGCGAAAAACAGGGCCACGGCGGCCACGATCATCAGAACATAGGCCAGCGGAATGCCCAGTGTTCGCATGGACGCAGGAGCGGGATCTGTCGGCACTTGCATCGGATGGACTGGCGCAGGCTTGGTCGTAGCGGGCCGGAAAAGTCCATCATGCGGTCGACCGCGAGCAGCCGTCAACCGGCATTGCGCAGTTTGGCAGTTCGGGCTCGGCCAGGGCCGCCCCAGTGCGATACAATGCACATAGACGGAAGGGAAAATGCACAGAATCGGCAATTCTCTCGACAATCCCTCCGGTCTGGCCTATTTTTCAGTGAGTTTTCTCCGGTGTGCCTGGAACCAGTCGTGGCTCCGCGATGACGACCGCCATCCGACAATCCGAAAAGTTTCTGGCCTTCGACGGCGACTGCCCGATGTGCATCAGCACGATCGCGCTCTTGTTGCGGCTGAAGCTCGTCCGGCCCGAGCAGACACGCAGCAATCACGATCTGGAAGGCGCCGATCTGCAATGCGTGCGCGAGGCCGGCATTCGCAATCAGTTGGTGGTGCTCGATCCCGAAACACGCGAGACGCGGGTCGGCACTAGCGGCCTGGTGTGGCTGATCGGCGACAACTTGGGCAATCCCTTCTGGATGCGGATCTGGACCTGGCCCGGCTTCCGCCAGTTGCTGAGCTTTGGCTACGAGGCGATCTCGTACAACCGCCGCGTCATCAGCCCGCCGCGACACCGCATCGTGTGCGACTGCGAGCCCGAGGTGACTCTGGCCCGGCGGCTGTCGCTCGTCGTGCCGGTGTTGTTGCTGACGCTCGTGTTCGCAGCCCTATTCGGCGCGGGCATATTCCAGGGCTGGCAACTGGGCGATTCCGTAAGCGGAGCGTGGTTCATGCCGGCGGCGATCGGCGCGGGTCTGACGACCTTGGCGATGGTTGCACTGGTCACGCTACGAGGCGAACAACGGATCGACTATCTCGCGCACCTGGTGATTACCACGTTTGCCGGTACGGCCGTTCTCCTGCCGTTTGGCCTGGCGGCGATGTTTTTGCCCCGCGAAGGGGCGGCCGCGGTAGCGTGCCTGTCGGGGGCCGGCGCTGTCGCGATGATGTTCTTCATGCAACGGCGCCGCGTGGCGGCCGTCGGTCTCTCCAGCCGCTGGCTGTCGGGTTGGCTGGCGTGCCTGGCTATCGGCTTTGCAATGGTTGCCTACGTCTGGCTGGGTCGAGCCTGAGACGTATCTGGCGGCAAGAGCGGTCAAGACTGCTCATCCAATCGTAAGAAGCACCACGCCAGGAATATGAACCCCACGCCGAAACCGGCCAGCACCGCGCAAGCCTGCAAGACCAGCGCCACGTTGGGCGCCACCGGATTGGCCAACAGTTGCTTGTACGCCACCAGGGCCCAAGCGTGCGGCGTAATCAGACTCAGCCGCTGCATATTCTCGGGCATCATCTCACGATCGCCCATCAGGCAACCGCTGATGCCGGCCAGCACCAGCACCAACAGCGTGCCATAAATCGCGACCTGGGCTTCGCTCCGCGCCATCGATGCCACGAGCAGGGCCAGCCCCATCGCCGATAGTGAAGTCGTGAACACGACCAGCAGCAGCCACCACGGTTCGGGGCCCCAACTCATCGCGAACACCAGCTTTCCGGCCACCAGCAGAAACAATCCCTGCACGACCGACAAAAAGAAACAGGGGAGCAGCTTTCCCAACAGGATCTGGCCGCGTGAAAGGGGCGCGGCGCGAAGCCGTTTGAGCGTTCCCTGGCGGCGTTCGGCCACGAACAACCAGCCCACGGTGAGCACAAGGAAGTAGGCGAACATCACGGTGTAGGACGGCACGATGATCTGATAGCGCATTGCGCCCCGATTGAGCAGACCGGAGCCCGCGGGGGGCTCGTACTGGCTGATCGTTGCGCCTTCATCCGAGCGGGCTTCAGAGCGGGTCAGCGCCGCCCAGGTTGTGCCGGTCAGATCATAATTGGGAAACAACTGCTGAAGGCTGGTCTTGACGAACCGTCCCATCCGGTCGCCGATGCGCTCGAAAGCCCGCCCGATCATCCAGGGCAACACGACGCGCAACATCGTGACCTGGCCGACTTGCTCGATGATCGAGGCGGCGGTCAGTTGCGTGGGATCGCGCATGACGTGGGCGTCGAGAGCCTCCAGGTCGACGCCGTCGCGAAACAGCGGGTTCACGCCGCCCCGCAAAAACGAGCTGCGCGTCATCTTTTCGCTGAATTTGGGTCCAAAGACGAGTATGGCCGCGCGCTTACTGTTAGCGATCAGCGCTTCGGCGTCCTTCTGCGTGGGAATCACCTCGACGCGAATGCCGCCCGTCTGGGCCAGATCGTGCTCGACCACTTTGGACCAATTCAACTCGGGTTTTTTTTCCTCTTGGGGATCGGTGAAACCAAGGTCGAGATCCAGGATGGAAATCCGCAGGCGATCGTCGGGCTTCTGGCCAAAGCTGTCGCCCAGAGAAATGCCGAGCACCAGGATAAAGATCAAGGGCATGGCCAACAGCACCACCATGGCGCGCGGATCGCGCAGCAGCATGCGGAGTTCCTTGCGGGCCAGCGTCCATACAAGCATTGCCATCCCCTAATCGCGCAGTGCGCTTCCAGTGAGGTGCAAGAACACTCGCTCGAGATTTGGCTCGGTCGTTTCCAGGCTAATCAATTCGACGTTCAGCTCGTTGAGCAAGGCGATCAATTGCATGAGCGCCTTTTTCATGTCGCGGCATTCCAGCTCCATGGCCTGCCCTTCGAAGCCGTTGAGCTTGGCGTCGCGAATCTCGAGCAGCCGCTTGCGCAACTGCGGCGTGTCGTTGCTGACGCGAAACCGGATCAGCCCGGCCATCTTTTGCAGTAGCGCCGGCAAGCTGTCGCAGGCGATCAAGCGACCGTGGTCGATGATCCCCACACGCGAGCAGAGGGCCTGCACTTCTTCCAAGTAGTGGCTGGTATAGACCACGCACACGCCCTGGCCGGCCAGCCGCCGAACTTCCTCGAAGATGTGGTTTCGCGACTGGGGATCGACGCCCGTCGTCGGCTCGTCGAGCAATAGCAGCTTCGGCTGATGGACAATCGCGGCCCCCAGGTTGAGCCGCCGCTTCATTCCGCCCGAGAATTGGCCGACGCGATCGTTGGCCCGGTCGGTCAGTCCCACGGCCGCCAGCACTTCGTCCACGCGACTTCGCAACCGTTCGCCGGAGATGCCGTACAAACTGCCGAAGAAATTCAGATTTTCGCGGGCGTTCAATTCGTTGTAGAGAGCCAACTCTTGCGGCACGATGCCGATCAAGCGGCGCAATTCGCGGTCGCTCGTCGTGACCTTTTTGCCCAGGATCCAGGCCTCGCCGGCCGTCGGTTCGATCAAGCAAGAGACAATCGACAAGAGCGTGGTCTTGCCGGCCCCGTTGGGGCCCAACAGCCCGAACAACTCGCCGGCTTGCGCCTGAAAGCTGACGCCGGCCAGGGCCGTCGTCTGGCCATAGCGCTTTTCGAGATTGACGACATTAAGAACGGCTGCGGACATGGTTCGAGCGTAACTTGTTGAGCGAGATCCCCCTGGCGAATCGCCGGCATGCACGTGCCCCGGCCGGCCCTGGGCTCAATCGTCCCCAATTGTAGCTTCCGCCGCAATGGTCAGCCGCCGGCCGGCGCCGCGGAGGGCAGTTCGTCGATCGAGTAACGTCCGCGCAAGACCAGCCGCAACAACAGATAGGCCAGCAGTCCGGCCGGCCCCAGCATCAGCGTGCATGCCAGGCAGGGAATGACCAGCAGATGGTGAATGCCGAGGCGCTGAGAATCGCGAACTTCCCAACTGCCGACGAACAGATCGAACGCCAGGTAGTGGATCCAGCCAGCCAGGAGCAACGAGTCGTTTTGAAACAACGATTTCACGCCGGCCAGCGTGTTGAATGCCGCAAAGCCATCCGGCTGGGAGCGAAAGTTGGCGGCAAACAGGCCGACGTAACAAACGCCCAACACGGCCGGCAACAGGCAGGATGTGATCACGCCGGTCGTATACCGCCAGCGCGGCAAGAACACCAATAGCAGCCAGCCGGGCATGACCAGCATGTTGGCCGCGGAGAAAAGGGCTTCCGAGTCCATCGTTCTCGCCTCCGCAATGGTTGGTGACTTGTGATCCGATCCGCTTATTCGCCCGCCCCTGCCAAGGTGTGCGGCGTTTCCTCGAACACCTGCACCAGCGCTCCGTGCGTGTCCTGCGGGTGCAAATAACAATGCTTCCAGTTGGGATCGGTCGTGTTCGGCGACAACACGCGCAGTCCGTTCGACTCGAAATGGCGAATGGCCTCCTCCAGGTTTCCGACGCTGATCGACAGATGATGAAAGCCTTCGCCGTGTTTGGAGAGGTAGCGGCCCACGCCGCCGGCGCCCGGCTCGGTGGGCGAGACGATTTCTACCTTCTTGCCGCCGAGCTTGAACGTCAGCCAGCGGAAGCCCTCGCGCTCGTTGACCCCAGTGTCTCGCAGCGGCTCGCCGCCAAACACGTCCACAAACAGCCGCCGCGCGGCCTCGATGTCATGAACGCCGATCGAAATATGGTCCAGTCGCTTAAACACGCTCATGGCTGACTCGCTGCGGGTGTTGGTAAATTCGCCTCTTCGCTTGTATTGGCGGGCGGATCTCCGGGAGCGCCCGCCTTCGGCACAATCGGCAGGTCGTAGGCCGCCATTTCCAAATGGTTGCGAACGAATATCCGCGAGCCGACCAACACGGGATTGTTCCAGGTCTTGCCCTCAATGGCTTGGATGCGGCCGAGCTCGCGAAACGCCTGCGGCGAGGCGTCGACCAGGGCCAATTCGCCCGTTTCGGCCAGCACGACCAGCAGATCGTGGCTTAGCAGCATCTGACCGTGGCCGTATTGTCCGCCGCGAGCTTTCCACTGCTGCTTGCCGCTGGTGAGTTCCAGGCAAGCCAGAATACTTTCGTCGATTCCGTAGACGTAGCCCTCGTAAACGATTGGGTTGGCGTACCCGCATTTCAGCTTGCGGTTCTTCCACAACTCGCTGGCAGTCCATCGATCGCCGTCGCGGGCGATCTGGATCAGCGCGGCGCCAGAGGCCGACGAGATTAGGATCCGATCCTCGGCCAGGATTACCGGCTGAGCAGCGTTGATATTGAAATCGCTGGTCCACGGCGATCGCCACAGCTCGTGGCCGCCCTGCGCGTCGTGCCCGGCCAGGCCGACGCCGTCGAAGATGATGATCTGCCGCAGGCCCGCGAGCGTGGCCAGCACCGGCGAGGCGTAACCAGCCATCGTTGCTCCGCTCGACCACAGCGGTTTACCTTCCGCCAGATCGAAGGCCGCGATCGAACGGCTGTCGGCCGTGCCCTTCTGATTGCCGGGATTCACCAGCACCAGGCCGTCGTAGACCAGCGGCGAGCCCGACATGCCCCAGTCCAAGTTGCCCGAGGCGTTCTGCTCGAGAATGTTGCACGACCACAAGTTCCTCCCGGTAGCCAGTTCCAAGCAGACCAGCACGCCGGTGGCGCCCAAGGAATAAAGTTTTCCATCATGGATCGTGGGGGTCGCGCGCGGTCCGTCGCCCCCCAGCTTTTCGCTGAACAG
>JANNQN010000391.1:0-6487 GCA_031400775.1 Planctomycetia bacterium
GTATCTGGAACCATCGACTCCGTTGGCTTACAGCGTCAGGGAATGTGCGGAGATCGCCGATGCCCGGACGCAGATTCGCGGCAATCCGCACGTGCTTGGCCCCGCAGTACCCCGCGGGTTTGTCGAGGTGGCGACGCATGACTCGCCTCCCGCGATTCCGGCCGACCAAAGCGGTCGATTGCAACTTGCTAATTGGCTCACCGGGCCCGCCAGCTCCCTGGTCGCCCGGGTAACGGTCAATCGCATCTGGCAGCGGTTGTTCGGCCGGGGCCTTGTCGGTTCGGTCGACTATTTCGGAATGCGCGGCGAACGACCGACGCATCCGCAGCTGCTCGACTATTTGGCCGGGCAGTTCATCCGCGATGGCTGGTCGCAGAAACGCCTGATTCGCGAGCTCGTTCTGAGCCGTACCTACCGCCAGCGGGCGGAAGCGGACGATTCATCGCAAGTCGCGATCGCGGCTGATCCAGAGAACCGTCTGCTCTGGCGGATGAGCCCGCGACGTCTGGATGCCGAGATGCTCCGCGATGCGGTGCTGGCGGTAAGCGGTGAACTAAGGCCCTGTACCGGAGGGCCGGCACTGGCTCCTGAATTCATCGAAAACGTCGGGGGCCTGAATCCCACGGACGTGAATCCGGTCAGTTTTTCTCTGTCGAAATTTCGCGACGATCAGCGCAGCCTGCGGACCATTTATCTGCCCGTGGTCCGTTCCTCGGAACAGCAGGGACCGGCCGAAGTATTGAACTTCTTCGACTTCGCTCAACCGGCGCGGCTGGCCGGCGATCGCCCCACGACCTCAGTCGCGGCGCAAGCGCTGTATTTGCTGAATGGCCCGCTGCTGAAAGATGCGGCACGGAGGCTTGCTAGCGAGCTCTTGGCCGACACGACACTGACAACGGACGACATGCGCTTGTCGGTGCTCTACTTGCGAGCGTTGGGTCGTCCTCCCGCGACCGAGGAAAGCAGCGCTGCCCGAGAGTTTGTCACCAAATGGGATACATCGACGACCGGCACCGGTTCCGGCGGCACCGACCCTTCCGTCGCCTGGCAGCAATTAATCCACGCCTTGCTGACATCCAACGATTTTTTGTTTCGACTTTGAGAGCGATCTGCGACAATACGGTCGACGTCCAGAATCCAGCAGGACGCAGAGTATGAGCCAGCCCTTGCAACGCGACAAACTGCTCACCGACCAACATCGTCTGCATCGGCGTCACTTTCTCGAGTGCGCCGGTTGCGGATTTGGCGCCGTGGCATTGCAGGCCATGTTCGCAGGCATGGCGCGGTCTGCCGTGGGACCGTTGGCGCTCCGCGCGCCGCATCTGGTCCCGCGGGCGAAGCGTGTCATCTTCCTATTCATGGCGGGAGGTCCGTCGCAGCTCGATCTGTTCGTGCCGAAACCGCGCTTGGTGCAGTACCACGGTCAACGTGTTGGTGTGACCAACCTGCCGCGCGGTATTGCCGTTGGCACCGAAAAGTTTCTCACTTTGGGGCCGGCTGCTGAACTCGCTCCGCGCGGCGACTCCGGCGCCGTGATCTCCAGCCTGATGCCGCACCTGGCAGGCGTTGCGGACGAGCTTTGCTTTCTACACGGCATGCAGGTCGACAATCCGGCGCACGATCTGGCGACTTTGCAATTCAACACGGGGGTCGTCAACGAAGTGCGGCCTTCGATGGGTGCCTGGATAAGCTACGGCCTGGGCACCGAGAACCAGAACATGCCGAGCTATGTCAGCATCCACGCCGGCAGCGACGTCCGGGCGCACGGTTCGGCATTCTTGCCGGCCGCGCATCAGGGGACAGTGATCGGCACCATCCCGAAAGATCCCAAGCAATCCGCGATCCGCTACCTGAACGACCCCGAGACACCGCCGTCCGCTCAGCGGCGAGAGATCGATTTCGTGCAGGCAATGAATCGCCGACTGCTCAAGCGTGTCGCGGAGGATCGCGTGATGGAAGGGGTGATGGACTCCTACGAGCTCGCTTTCCGCATGCAGGCAGAGACGCCCAAGCTCGTCGACCTGTCGGGAGAGTCTGCCGAGACGCTCGAACGTTACGGAGTGGGAAAAGAGCCAACCGATGGTAACGCCCGTGCCTGTCTGCTCGCACGGCGGCTATGTGAGGTTGGCGTCCGATTCGTGCAAGTCACGATCGGCGGCTGGGATCATCACGGCAATATTCGCGATGCACTGCCGAAATCCTGCGCCGGGGCAGATCGCCCAGTCGCGGCCCTGATTGCCGATCTCAAAGCCCGCGGCTTGCTGGACGACACGCTCGTCGTGTGGTCCGGTGAGTTCGGACGCACGCCGTGGAGCCAGGATCTGTCGGGCACGGCCCCGATCGAAACGCATGGTCGCGAGCATCAGCCGGAAAGTTTTACGGCGTTCCTGGCCGGCGGCGGCGTGAAGCGCGGATTCAGCTACGGCGAAACGGACGACTTCGGCTATCAGGTCGTCGGCGGCAGAGTTCACATCCACGATCTGCACGCCACGATTCTGCACCTGCTGGGTCTCGAACACGAACGCCTAACCTACCGGCACGCCGGACGCGATTATCGTCTGACCGATGTCTACGGAAACGTCGTGCGAGAAATCCTGGCATAGCGCGTTCCGGTCAGAGATGATGGCTTCGCCTAGCTAGCGGCCTTCGGCGGTTCTCCGTCTCGATTGCACGAGCATCGCCAATTCGCCGGCCATTCGCTCGAACACGCCCGACCAATCGCCCGCCGGTATCACAGGCATTTTTGGCAGCCTGAATCTACCAGACTCGCAAGCGATCGTGTAGGCAATCGCGCGCAAGTAGCAGGCTCACGCCGTGAGCCGTCGCGCGTTGGCGTACGATGCGGCAATTGGAGTCGGCAAGAACTCAGCTAACGGCTCACGGCGTGAGCCGGCTACTTCAGATCGGCAAGCAGCGCGTCGAGCAACTCGTCGTCCAGACCCAGGGCGTCTGTCACGGCATTGAACTTCTGGAGCAAAGCCCGCGACCGGGGCGTGTTCGCGTCGTGCAAGTACTGGAACAGCCGGGCCGGGGTACCCGAATTCAGATCGATGCTTTCGATCCGGTTCGTCAACCACTTGGGCGCGCCGCCCGTCAAGCTAGTCGGCGCCGGAGCCGTCAGGGCCGAAGCCACCCCGCCGTCGGCTTCCGGAGCCGCCGGAGCCGAGGTCAAGTTCAGGTACTTGAGCGAGGTCGTCGAATTGGTGCCGTTCAAACGAGCGGCATTTTCATCACTGACCCCAACGCTCGCGCTTCGGTTCACATCGTAAATGTTCGTGATTGGAAGGTTGGCGTCAGGCAAGACATAGTGCGCCCGAATTGCAGCCTCATCGACGGCATTGACCAGCGAATTGACGGCCGTGTCGCCTATGCCGGTGTTGCCCGGTGCGCCGCCGAAGAAAAATACATCACCATGACCGACAGGGTGACCGACCTTTTGGGTCAGACCCGTGTCGTTATTTGCAAGCACGATCACTTCGAGCCACTGCTTAATCGGTGCAGCGGCGCCGTTCCAGATGATCGTCACGCGATCCGAGCCGTTCACGCCGGCGCCAGCCCGCACGGAAATGCTTGTGGGAGAATTGGCGGTCGCCCAAGCGGCAGGCGAGTTGTTGTTGCCCACGCGGAAAATAAAATCGTTGGCCGAGATGTTCAGCTGCGAGTTAGCGATATCGATCATGATGCCGTTGATCCCCTTGGTGTAACCGGAGACATTGGCAAACGTGGCCCGGCCGGCGTCCTCCCACAAGTAGGCCGTCTTGTCGCTGGCGATGGCATTGTCATCGAACGAGTTGATTGCCAGATTGCCGTGGTCGTAGGTAGCAAGAAAGGGCGGGCTCGACTGGTTGTAAAACAGGTGGCGACCGAACACGACGCTCGGCGCCTGGTTGTGGATAGTTGCCACGGCCGTCACGCTGCTACCCTGGGCATCCACGCCGACAACGTTGACCTTGACGGTGCCGGTGTTCGGATTACCCAAGGTGTTGCTGTATTTGATGGTCCGCAATACCGCCTGGTAGTTGGCCGCGGTATCCACGCCCGTCATGTGCAACACGTGATTCGCTGTGTTGTAACTGACGTTGATCGTCCCGGCCCCCGTGGCGGACAGCACGTCGCCGGCATGCACGCCGATGATCGTGGCGGACATTGAGATTAAAGGCGTGCCGTCCACTTCAACGACGGCTGCCGCGCCGCTATCGGCGATCGCCACGGCGCCCGTGTTATTCCAAGTTGAGGTAAACCCTGTGCCGACCGCGGGTCCGTTGAGATCGACAACCGGCGGTGCGAAATTGACGTTCTCATACCAGACAACATCATATGAGCGCAGTATTCCAAGGACATCCAAATCGCCGTCGTTGTCCATGTCCGCGGCAACAACGGCTCCGGCGAATTCGTGGGGAGTGAAGTTTTGGCTGCCATCGTTCTCGTACCTGGCCGGTCCCCAAGAAAGGACATCCATGTCGCCGTCGCCATCGACATCCGCGGCAAATGCGTGGACGACGTATGCAATGGCGCTGGTGATCGTGTGAGGGATAAAGTTCTGGCTGCCGTCGTTCTCATACCATGAGATCGTATGATCGAGGTACGACGAGGACAGCACATCCATGTCGCCGTCGTCGTCCATGTCCGTCGCGAATACGCTTTGAGCGTAGTCGGCGGCGGCGGTGATTATGTGGGCAGTGAAGTTCTGGCTTCCGTCGTTCTCGTACCACGCAATCGTGTCATCGGCTAGGGACGCGGACAGGACATCCATGTCGCCGTCGCCGTCTACGTCCGCTGCAAAGATGCTAGCGGCGCCATCAGCGGTGCTCGTGATCACGTGGCTGGTAAAGGATTGGTTACCGTCGTTTTCGTACCAGATGATCCTGTCGTCGCGCCGCGACGCGGAAAGGACATCCATGTCGCCATCGCCATCCATGTCCGCCGCATACACGCTATTTGCTGCGCTGGCCGAAGTTGTAATCGTGTGGGGCATGAAGTTTTGGCTACCGTCGTTTTCGTACCAGGCGATCTTGTTGTCGTAGTCTGACGCGGAGAGTACATCCATGTCGCCGTCACCGTCCACATCCGTGGCAAAGACGCTTCGCGCACCATCGGCGGAAGTGGTGATCGTGTGAATCGCGAAAGCTTGAGCGCCATTGTTTTCGTACCAAACGATCTTGTCGTCATCGAATGACGCGGAGAGTGCGTCCATATCTCCATCTCCATCCACGTCGGCCACAATTACGTCTTCGACCGCACGGGCGCTGGGAGAGATCGTGTCGGGAGTGAAGTTCTGATGGCCGTCGTTTTGATACCAGGTAATATTGCCGACTTCTACGAAGAGTGACGCAGACAGCACATCCGTATCGCCGTCGCCGTCCACATCCGCCGCAAACACGCTCCGCCCACTACTCAAGACGCTGGGCGTGGCGATCGAGATCACGTGGGGGGCGAAAGCCTGCGCGCCATTGTTTTCGTACCAGGAAATGTCGTTGTCGGAATACGACGCGGAGAGAACGTCCATATCTCCATCGCCCTCCATGTCGATCGCGAACACTCGGCTACCCCGATCAACAGGACCAATCGTGTGGGCAGAGAAATTCTGGCTGCCGTCGTTCTCGTGCCAGGCAATTCGGCCTCTCGATGCGGATAGGACATCTATATCACCGTCGCCGTCAACGTCGGACGCAAATACGCTGCGAGCCCCATTTTCGGCAGCAGTGATCGTGTGGGTTGTGAAGTTCTCGTTGCCGTCGTTCTCGTACCAGGCAATGGTGTCGTCGTCGGACGAGGCGGAGAGGACGTCCATGTCGCCGTCGCCATCTACATCGGCCGCAAACACGCTCATGGCCCCATTCGCAACGGTGGTAATTGCGTGGGAAGAAAAGTTCTGACTGCCGTCGTTTTCATACCAGGCGATTTTGTCGTCGTATCGCGATGCGGACAGGACATCCATGTCGCCGTCGCCATCCACGTCCGCCGCAATTACGCTTGAGGCACCGTCGGTGGCGGTGCTAATTGTGTGCGGCGTGAAGCTTGCGCTACCGTTGTTTTCGTACCAGGCTATTTTGTCTTCGCCAGCTGACGCGGATAAAATATCCATGTCACCATCCCCGTCCACGTCCGCGGCGGATACATCCGTAGCGCCGAAGGAGCTCGTGGTAATGACGGTCCCGCTCGCGAAAAGGCCACTGGCCATGGCTGGCGGCGAAATCGGCACTGCATGGTCTTCCACTTCGCCGTCGGGCGCCAAGCCGCGCACGCCTAGCTGCCCCGCCGTACTCAATCGGAAGCGCGCAATCGTTATGCCATCTGCAGCCCAACTGGGCACGTCGAAGCTGAGGAAGTTGTTCCCCACACCCACAGGCATACTGTCGGCAATCTGTTCTCCCGGTCCGCCCCAGTTGCCGTCGCCGTTGAAGTCGATCCAGGCGTCGAGCCTGGCCGCGCTCCCTTGCACGTTGACCCTGGCAGTCGCACCTAGCTGACCGACCTGAATGGCGCC
>JANNQN010000392.1:0-28594 GCA_031400775.1 Planctomycetia bacterium
CGACCTGACCGACGCCGGCCTGGCGCGGCTGGCGCAACTCAAACATCTTAAGCGATTGGCGCTGAACGAGGCGGACCAGATCACCGACGACGGTTTGCAATCGCTGGCTCGGTTGACGAACCTGGTCGAGTTGCACCTCGACTTGGGCAGGCGGATGACGCCGGCGGGCATCGAACGATTGCGGAAGAGCCTGCCCCGTTGCCGGATTTCAGTGGGCGGCGATGTTGCTGCCGAAATGGCCGCTGCGACGCGTTAAGCAACGATTCGCCGGCGTCCTACCACTTCAGCCCGAATTGCTCGCCACTCGATGGTCCGCCGATTCCGCCCTTGAGCGGCACCTTGCGTTTCTTGGGTGGCTCCGGCGGCGCCGCGGGCCCGTCGGATTCGGCTTCGACCGTTTCGGCCTGCGCCGCTTTGGCCTCGAGTGCTTTGAGCGAAAGACTTATCCGCTGCTGCTCGGCGTCGACCGAAAGCACCATCACCTCAACGTCCTGGCCTTCGCTCAGCATGTCGGAGACGCGGAACACGCGCTTGTGCGACAGCTCGGAAATGTGAATCAGGCCCTCGACGCCCGGTCCCAATCGAACGAACGCGCCGAATTCCATCAGCCGCGTCACTTTACCTTTCACGCGGCTCCGCGAAGGAAAGTCGTGAGCCGCATTGGCCCAGGGGTTTTCCGACAGGTCGCGAAACGCCAAGCCGATCTTGCCGGTTTGCGGATCGATCTTCACGATCTTGACCTTCACCGCCTGCCCGAGTTGCAGCACTTCCTCGGCATGCTTGATGCGGTCCCAACTCAATTGGCTGATATGAATCAGTCCGTCCACGCCACCCAGATCGACGAACGCGCCGAAGGCTTGCAGGCTGCGGACCGTACCTTCGCGCAACTGGCCCGGAGCCAGCTCCGCCATCAGTTTCTCTTTGGCTTCGGCTTTCTCGCGCTCCAGCACAGCGCGGCGGCTGAGCACGAGATTGCGCTTGTCGGGATTGGCTTCGGTGATGACGCAGGCGAACTTCTGATCGACGAACTGCGCCAGGTCTTCAACCCGATACATCGAAACCTGGCTGGCAGGGATGAAGCCCCGCAGGCGGCTCACTTCGCACTCCAGCCCGCCCTTATTATGTCCGGTCACGCGGGCTTCGACGACCATGCCTTCGGCCACTTCCGACCAGTCGGCGACATCGACGGAACCGCCCGGCAACACCATTTCATACAGCCCCTCGGCGGCGTTGAAGCGGCCCACAACCAAATCCAGAACCGTGCCCACTTCCGGCGGCTCGGGAAAATTTTTGAGTTGCACGATTCCCTGCTGATGCCCGCCCAACTCGACGAACACGTTGTCGCGATGCACCGACACGACCTTGGCCTTGTGGCGCGATTCGGCCTCGAGCTCCGGCGCGACTTCGGTCGGCTGGCTGGCGATGATCTCTTCCAACTGCTGACCGCCGAGCGCTTCCATATACTCCAACTCCAAGTCGGCCGAGAGCTCGGCACGTGTGTTCGGGAGCGGAGTCGTCCTTCGTCGCTCGGGCTCGGGAATGAACTTGGGAGTGCGCGGTTTCTGGTCGCCCCGCTTACGATCGCCCTGCGGACGACCAGGGGCGCGGGAGGCAGCGGCCGGCGCCGGCTCGCTGGCCTGTTCAGCTTCGTGCTGCTCGGCTTCGCGCTGCTCGGCGGTACTCGCACCTGCCGCAACTGGCGAACCCGGTTCGGCAGAAGCGTCTGGCGTAGCTTCAGGGCGTTGTTCGCTTGCCGCTTCGGCTGGCGGCTTCGACGCGCCCGGCGCCGGAGCGGCCGAAGCGCGGGCCAGCAACTCCGGCGGGGGCGACGGCAGGATCGGCTTGGGCGTCGCCGGCGGAGGCTTCACGCCGTAACGCTGCGTGCCGATGCGAATCGACGGACCCTTGCGAGAGCCCTCGGTCTCGTGGCCGCCGGCAGGCGACGGCGCCTGCGGGTCGTTGCTGGAGGACGAATCGGAAACTGAGGAAGGCGCGGAATCCGCGCGATCGGGTTGGCTACTCATCGAAACCGCATGCTTGGGAAAAACGGACGCGCCCAATCGTAGGGCCGCGAGGATTAGAACGAGCCATGCATTTTAACACCCGCTCGGGCGAGTGTACAATGCGTGGGTTCGGCGGTCAAAGTCCGCCCGCGCCACCGCAGCCCGAAAGCTTTGAATGCGATGCAACCAAACCCCCAATCGTATGCCCCGGCAATCGTCGAGCTATTGCAGTCCGAAGTCTCCAACGACCTGGGGCCAGGGAATCCCCAGGCGGATGCACGATCCGCGCTGGCCAAGTTGACGGCTGAGGGCGCCTGCGCACCACACCCGGTCAAAGACACGGATATGGCGCGGGCCTGTCTGGCGGCTCTGTGGCTGCGACACGATTTTCTCGACGAGTCGCATCGCATCAGCCAGGACATTGAGAACCCGACTGGCAGCTTCTGGCACGGCATCATGCATCGCCGCGAAGGGGACTTTGGCAACGCGAAATACTGGTTTCGGCGCGTGGGCCGACATCCGATCTTCGAGCCGCTGGCGCATTCCGCACGCGAGCTAGCCGAAAACTGCAAGGGCGGCCCAGCCACGGAATACCTGATCGGCCAGACGGATTGGGACCCATTCGCTTTCGTCGATCTGTGCCAACGGGCCCAGACTGGCGATCCGTCGCTCGAGGCGCTGGCGAAAGGGATTCAACAGCGGGAATGGGAACTATTGTTCGACCATTGCTACCGCCAGGCGATTGGGGCCTAAAGGACACGGTGATCGGCCGGCGGCGGACCTCGCGTTGACGGCCCCGGCCCAACAAGCTAGTAAATGAATACAAGCAGCCCGAATTGCTGCGAAACCTACTTACCCATCTGCCAACGTCGGTCGGGATCCGCCCATGACCTTTCAGTTCCTCTGCCCGCAAGGCCACTTGCTGCAAGGCGAGGAAGCGCACATGGGAATGCAATGCCAATGCCCGCAGTGCGGCGTGGCGTTCATCATTCCCACGATCGACGGGCCCGCGCCGTCCGGCCAGTCGGCGTCGCCCGCTTCGCAGTCGTTGGAGCTTGCGCCGCTGGACGACGGCGACGAATTCGTTGAGGAGCCGCGACCCGCGCGCGAGCGTCCGGCCGAGCCCGCGCCCAGCCTGGACCTGGCCGAGATTGCCGCCACCGAGCTGGGCACGTCGATTCGCGACGAGCCGATGCTGCACATTCCCTGCCCCAACGGCCACGAGCTGGAAACGCCGATGGACATGGTGGGGGAACGGGCCCAGTGTCCGCACTGCGGCGTCGAGTTCAAGCTGCGCCGCGAGAAGAGCATCGAGTATCTGCACCAGCAGGAATTGCTCGATCGCCGCCGCGCTCGGTTCTGGTTCCAGCTTTCGATCATGGTCGCCAGCTTTGTCATCATGGTGCTGCTGGTCATGGTGGGAATCATGATCTTCTCGCAGTAGTCACGGCGCTTTGTCGCCGGCCTGTCCCGTGCCGTCGGCTTAAGTTACGCTTTCCTGGATGCCGCACAACTCACTTCCTCAGGGCGATCGCACAGAAGATTTCGACGCACCCGGTGCTTCGCAGTCGTCGCCGGAAGTGGCGCGCTCGGCGGTCGCCGAGGCCGTCTTCCGCGGGCGGTTGTGGGTCGCTCTGGCTGCCGTGATGTGGAGCTCGAGCGGACTGTTCGCCAAGGCCACGATGTTCGAAGTCTGGCCGGCCGAATCGCGCGGTCTGGTGCTGGCCTTCTGGCGAGCCCTGTTTGCCGGCGTGTTGCTATTGCCGTTCGTGCGCCGACCGAAGTGGGACGTGCGCTTGATCCCGCTGTGCATCGCATTCGCCGTGATGAACGTGATGTATCTGTCGTCGATGACGATGACCACCGCCGCCAACGCCATCTGGCTGCAAAGCACGGCGCCCTGGTGGGTGTTTCTCGTCGGCGTTGTCATCCTCCGCGAGCCGTTTCCCCGCTCGGAACGGATTCCGCTCGTGATCGGCGGCCTGGGAATGGCCATCATTCTGTGGTACGAGCTGGCGGGGCAGGCCCAAGTCGGAGTGCTGCTCGGGTTGGTTTCCGGATTCGCCTATGCCGGCGTGGTGCTGTCGCTGCGAGCGCTGCGCGGGCTGGAGACTTTCTGGATCGTGGCCGTGGCGCACTTGTTTACCGCGCTGGCCATTTTTCCCTTCGTCGTCTATGTCGACGTCTGGCCCAGCCTCGGCCAGTTGCCGGTCCTGGCCGGATTCGGATTGTTCCAGATGGCCCTGCCCTACGTCTTCTTCGCCCGCGGGCTGCGCTCCATCACGTCGCAGGAAGCCACGGGCATCGGTCTGTTGGAGCCGATCTTGTTGCCGCTTTGGGTGTATCTGGCCTGGGGCGAAGCGCCGGCGCCATGGACGCTGGTTGGCGGCGGCTTGATCTTACTTGGCCTCGTGCTGCGGTACGTGGTGCCGATCTTACGGCGCTAGCGCCAGCCGTCGTACCAGCGATCACGGCCGCATAACCAGATTCCCGCTCAGGCGGCGTATCAGGCGGCGCATTTCCAAGACGCTAATCGTGGCCAGCACCTGCGGCGCGGGCAATTGGCTGGCGGCCAGCACGGCGTCGATCGTGATCGGCTCGCTGGCGATCGTGGCCAAGACCTGCTGCTCAAGCTCGTTCAGCAACAGCTCGGCCGGATGATGCACTGCATCCCCTTGGGCGGATTGCGCCGGCGCGACCAGCGGGCCCAGCTCCTCCAAAACGTCGTCGACGGTTTCGACCAGCTTGGCGCCGTCGCGAATCAGCCGGTGGCAGCCGTGCGACATGCGATTGTCGACCCGACCGGGCACGGCAAAAACCTCGCGGCCCTGCTCCATGGCGTGCCGGGCCGAGATCAGCGCGCCGGATCGCACCGAAGCCTCCACCACCAACACGCCCAGCGACATGCCGCTGATGATGCGGTTGCGCTGCGGAAATGCCCCGCTCAGCGGAGGACTGCGCGGCGGCGATTCGCTGATTACCGCGCCTCGCGCCGCCACTTCGTCGGCCAAGGCGGCGTGCTCGGGCGGATACATGTTCAACACGCCACTGCCCAACACGGCCAGCGTGCGCCCTCCGGCCGCGAGCGCCCCGCGATGCGCCGCCGCGTCGATGCCGCGCGCCAGCCCGCTGATAATCGTCAAGCCCGCGCGGGCCAGTCCGCCGGCCAGCCGTTCGGCTTGCGCCAGTCCATAGTGCGTGGCATGCCGCGAACCGACGATCGCAACGGCAAGCGCATCTTGCGGCAGGATTTCGCCGCGCACGAACAAGATGCCCGGCGGGTCGTGAATTTCCCGAAGCGCCCGCGGATAAGCGGGATCGCACTCGCTCAAGATCGTGATGCCGTTAGCCGCGCACAGGTCCAACTCGGCCTGCACGTCGATGTCCTCGCGGGCCACGGCGATTCGCCGCGTCAACTCCGGGCCGATCCCTTGCACGCGGCGCAAATCGCTGGGGGCTGCCGAGAGTACCGCGGCGGCCGTGCCGAACTCCTCGAGCAGCGCCTTCCGCAACAGCGGCCCGACGCCCGATATCATCGACAACCGCACGGCATCGACCAAGTCGTCGACGGGGCCTTCGGCCGGCTCTGCGTCGGAGCCGTCATCGTGCGGTGGTTGCGCGGTGCGGTTCACCCCAAACATCCTCGGCAAGTTTGACGATTGAGTCGCGTCGATCGAATCTGGTCAATCAGTTAGAGCCGCCCTCACATCCTGCGGATCGACGCCGCCGACCAGCTCGACGTGACCCATCGCTTTGGGCAACACAAAACGCAATTGTCCGTGCTCGACCTTTTTGTCGTGGGCCATGGCGGCCAAAATCGCATCGCGATCGACATCTGGAAACGTGACCGGCAGGCCCAGGGCAGCCAATAGCGCGTATTGCCGCTGAGTAAACTTCGCATCGACGCGGCCCAGCCGTTCAGCCAGGCGCGATGCGCACAGCATGCCGATCGAAACCGCCTCGCCGTGCAAGTATTCGCCGTATCCGGTCACGGTTTCCAGCGCGTGGCAAAAGGTGTGGCCATAGTTGAGCACGCTGCGGCGGCCGGTCTCTTCGCGCTCATCTTGCGCGACCACGTCGGCTTTGAGGCGGCAACTGCGCATGATGACGTGCTCCAGCACATTCGCATCGCGAGCGGCCAACAATTCGACGTGGCTTTCGAGATAGACGAAAAACTCGACGTCCAGGATCACGCCGTACTTGACCACCTCGGCCAGTCCGGCCCGATATTCGCGCTCGGGCAGCGTCGCCAGCACGGCCGTGTCGATCAACACGCCGGCCGGTTGCCAGAACGCACCGACCATGTTCTTGCCGCCAGGCAGATTGACGCCGACCTTGCCGCCGACCGAGCTATCGACCTGCGCCAGAAGCGTGGTGGGGACTTGCACGAAGGGCAGCCCACGGGCGAACGACGCCGCGACGAAGCCGGCCAGGTCGCCGACCACCCCGCCGCCGACCGCGACGATGCAGGTTTTGCGATCGGCCCCCAGCTCGAGCAGCTTGTCCCACAGCACGGCGCACGACTCGATCGACTTGGTCTGCTCGCCGGGCTCGACCACCAAGACGTCGACGCTCGCGCCGGCCTCCGACAGGCTTTGGGCGGCGGCTTCGGCATGCGGCTTTTCGACGTGCTCGTCGGTGACGATCACGGCATGCGACAATCCGCACCAGTCGCTCGCTCGCGGGCCCAGCGCAGCGAGATTGCGGGTGCCGATCTCGATCGTGTAACTGCGCTCTTTGAGTTGGACTTCGACGGCAGTCACGCGCGCACGCTCCCGGCTCAAGCGAGCCGCTCAATGTCGGCGGGAGTTACGTTGATTTGTCGCCGGAAGCCGGTGTGCATGCGGATGTATTCCAATTCGGCCGCTTGGGCCGGAGCGGCATGCAATCGCTGCTCGATCCGCTGCCGCGCCTCCGGATCCCAATCCTCGTACTCTTCCGGCCAGACGGTGACGGCCTCCATGACCAGGGCATCTCGGTAGGGGTCGAACTCGTTAGGCATGGGGGTTTAATTGGCCAGCTTGATTAGCCAGTTTTAATTGGATACGAGGAATTGTATTTTACCTGTCCGGCACCGGTTTCCACTCAGTATACTGGCCGCTGGGCAAGTCGCTAGTGGGCCGCTCGGACCACGCACGCAGTCGCAGAAAAAGGCACATCGGACAATGAAGAACAGCGGAAAGATCGTGATCGTGACCATCGTCGTCGTCGCCCTAGGCGCCGCCGCCTTCGCCGCCTGGTATCAGTATCGCGGACAGAAAAACGCGCTGGATTTCTGGGGCACCACCAGCGCCGTGCTGATCGCCGAGGCCCCGCAGGTCTCGATATTCGAGTTGGGCGAAGCGGGTCCGACCGAACAGGATCAAGACGAGTCCGAGGCCGCCGAGGCGGAGGGCGCCGAAGCGGGCTATCCCAAGTCGCTGGAATATGCCGACCGTTCGTGGAAAGTGCTTTCCGCAAAACATGGCCACGAGGCGCCGGGCATCAAGAATATCCGCCGAGCCCTGGTTCAGGACACGACGTTCGACTGGAAGGCCGATGGGAAGACATCGCCGAGCGACGTCGAGCCCGAGTGGCAATATGCGATCGCGTTTACCGACAACCGCAATTGGGCCACGGTGTTGTTCGATTTCGAGACCGGCCGCGTGGCCTTGACGGGCGGCAAGAAGTCGGCCCCGTTGGATCCGGCCGCCAGCAAGGATCTCCGCGAATTCTTCGCCGAGCAGTTCGCAGGCTCCGCGCCGGCGGAGCACCCCGCGGAACCACCGGCCGACCAGCCGCCTGCCGAACGGGATGCACCGCCCGAGGACAAGCCGGTCGAGCAAGCCCCCGCGGAGACGGCACAATCGCCTTGATGAAGACGCGCGAGCCGAGGTAGCAATAGTTCCGCGCCTTCTGAAATTATCGGCCGCGGAAAATTAAACGCGGAGAGCACGGAGTACACAGAGATATAGATCGAAATCCCTTTGTGTCCTCCGTGATCTCCGTGGTTAACCTGCCTTCCTTGGCCTGCGATAATCGATGCGACTGACCGAGCGCGGTCCCCTACCCTGTCTGTAGCCCGGCCTGGGCGCGTTCCACTTCCAGATAATAGTCGCGACGCTCGAGCAGCCGCGCGGCTTCCTCGTCCAGGATGGCTATGACGTCGCGGTGCAGTTGCAAGGCCGAGGCCGTGACCTGCGCCGTGATAGGACCTTCGATCGTATCGCGGATCGCCCTCGCTTTGCTGTCGCCGGCCGCCAGCAGCAGGCACTGTCGTGATTCGAGGATCGTGCCCACGCCCATCGTGATCGCCAGCCGCGGCACTTCCTTCTCGCTGCCGAAGAATCGGGCGTTGTCGCGCACGGTCTCGGAGGTCAACGTCTTGAGCCGCGTGCGGCTGCCCAGCGAGGAGCCAGGCTCGTTGAACGCGATGTGGCCGTCGCTGCCGATGCCCAGCACTTGCAGGTCGATGCCTCCTTCGTCCGCAATCATCCGCTCGTACTGCTCGCAGTAGGCCTCGAAGTCCAATGCCCGGCCGTCGGGCACGTGCGTGTCGCGGGGATCGATGTTGATGTGGTCCAGGAAATTGTGCTGCATGAAGTAGCGGTAGCTCTGCGGATGGGATCCGCCGAGGCCGACGTATTCGTCGAGGTTGAACGTCACTACGCGAGAAAAATCCAGGCCCTCCTCGCGATGCATGCGGATCAGCTCGGCATACATGCCCAGCGGCGTGCTGCCGGTGGCGAGTCCTAACACGCAAGTCGGCCGGCGGCGGACCAGGTTGGCCACGATCTGGGCGGCGCGACGGCCGGCCCCTTCTTTGTCTCGTTCCACAATCACGCGCATCGAAGCAGGGCTCCTTCAAAGATCGGTACGACTGAATTCAACATCGCCGGTCGTTCTCGGCGGGGATGCAAAGCCAGTCCTAGTTGTAATTGAAAGCCTGCCAGCGATCCAACGGCCGGCGCCCGTGGCCGGCAAGCTCGACTTTCGCCGTGCTTTTTGCCGCAAAACGGCCGCCACAGTGGGCTAGGTCAGCGCCAGCAAGGCGGTTACAATCTGCCCGATTTTGTCCGGCAGAGGAAGGGCCCTATGTCAACTCGATGGCGATGCGGCGTAGCGATGTGGTGTTGTGTGCTGGCGCTCGGCGCGGGCGCGCTGGCCGCGAGCGACCAGACCGATCCGCGCGATCCGGCGCTGCTCGATGCACAGTTGACCGACGTGGCGACAGCCGGCGATGCGCGCGCCTGGGCGGTCGGCGATCGCGGCGCCATCTGGCACACCGCCGATGGCGGACGCCACTGGACGGCTCAAAACTCGACCGTCGATTGCCGCCTCGCGAGCGTATTCTTTCTCGATGCCAAAATCGGCTGGGCGGCCGGTGGATCGACGCAGCCCTACACACACGCGAGCAGCGGCGTGCTGCTGCGCACGCGCGACGGCGGAGCGACCTGGACGCTCGAACGCAAGCTGATGCTGCCGGCGCTTGAGCGGATCGCGTTTTTCGATCCCATGCACGGCTGGGCCCTGGGGCAGTCGTCGGCATTCTTTCCTTCCGGAGTCTTCACGACCGAAGACGGCGGCCGCACCTGGTCGGCGCTGCCGGCGCCCGAGAGCCGAGCCTGGCTGACCGGCGACTTTGTCGATCCTCATACCGGCGCCTTGGCCGGTCGGGCGGGCACGCTGGCCACGATTCGCCGTCGCAGCGTCGAAGCCGTGACTGCCAACTACGGACTGCGGGCGCTAGCGCGGATGAAGCTCGTCGCCCCGGCCGGCGGATGGCTGGTGGGAGACGGCGGACTGGCACTGACGACGCGCGACTTGGGCAAGACCTGGCAGACGACCGAGGGCGAGATTTCCGCGGGCATCCGCAACCAGTTCGATTTCGCGGCCCTGGCCGTGCGGGGCGAGCATTGCTGGATCGCCGGCTCGCCCGGCACGCGCGTCGTCCATACAACCGACGGCGGCCGTAGTTGGCAGGCTCACGACACCGGGCAATCGCTGCCGATCCACGGGATGGCCTTCGTCAACGAACAAACCGGCTATGCCGTGGGAGACCTGGGCACGATCCTGGCCACTACGGACGGCGGCGCCACTTGGAAGCGCCAGCGTGGCGGCGGCATGCGAGCCGCTTACATGGGCTTCTTTGGCCGACCGAGCGACATTCCGTTAGAACTCGTCGCCAAACTCTCGGCCGACGACGGGTATCTGGCCGCGATCGAAATTCTCAATCGCGACGATTTGGAAATTCGCGCGGTCGAGGATCGCGCGGCGCAAGCCCACGAAGCCGCGGTCCGCGTGGGCGCGAGCGCCTCGGCTGCGGCCTGGCGGTTTCCGCTGCGGCAATCGAGCTTGAAATTCAACGCCGAGCAATTGGTCGAAACCTGGAATCAGGCCAACGACGGCCAGTCCGTCGAAAAGCTCGAATCGCACATCGTGGCCCGCATTCGCACCTGGCGCCCCAGCGTCGTGTTCACCTCTTCGGCCGATCCGCGGGCCGTCGATCCGCTCACGCACGTCGTGAATCAAATCGTGCTCCGCGCCGTCGAGCGGGCGGGCGATCCGGCCCATTACCGCGAGCAGATCGCCGAGGCGGGCTTGCAGCCTTGGAAAGTTCAAAAGGTCTACGGCGCCCTGCCCGCGGGCCAATCGGGAACGACCAACCTCAATACGTCGCAAGTGGCCGCTCGCCTGGGTCGCTCGATTGGCGAGCTGGCGGCGCCCGCGCGAGGACTGATCGCGGACGAATTTTTCGCTCCGCCGGCCAACGTGGGCTTTCGGCTGTTGGTGGATCACATACCGCAGGAAGTCGGCCAGCGCGACTTCTTTAGCGGCATCCCGCTTTCGCCCGGGGGTGAAGCACGCCGCGCCGTCGTGGAAGCCAACAATGCCAACATGGAATCGATGCGCCGCGAAGTGCAGTTGCGCCGCAATTTGCAAGCGATCCTGGCGCAGAGCGAAGCGAACGATCGCGATGGGCGTTTTCTGGCCGATTTCGGACAGCAGACCAAGATGCTGGAACCCGCGCGGGCGGCCGAAGTGTTGTTTCAATTGGCCGACCGCTACTCTCGACAGGGCCGCTGGGAGTTGGCGGCCGAGTGTTTCGACTTGATCGTCGAGCGCTATCCTACGCATCCGCTGGTCGGCAAGGCGCTGGTCTGGCTCGTGCAGTACTACGCCAGCACCGAAGCCGCCTGGCGCAATCGCGCGCCGCAGCAGCACACCGCGATGCAAGTCACGGCGCAAGCGCCCAGCGGTACGCGCCGCTCGCGCGAGATCACGGCGGGTGGCAACCAGGTTGGCGGCGAACAATCCATCGAGTTGGCAAGCGCGGCGCGAGTGCGCCCCGCTGTCTCTTCTGGCGCGCAGGTCGCGCGCGGCGGCGGGTTAGTGCTGGGAGTCGATGAAAAGGCGGCCCGACTGGAGAAGGCCGCCGGATATGCCAAGCAGCTTGAACAACTTCAGCCGGCGTTGTACGGCGAACCGGTCGTGCGCTTTCCTCTGGCCGTGGCGCATCGTCAGCAGGGCTTGCCGCGCCAGGCCGAACGTTTCTACCTGGCCTTGCGACACACCCGTCCCAACGATGCCTGGCGGGCATGCGCTTTGGCTGAGCTATGGCTGAACGAATCGAAATCGGAACCGCCCAAGGAACTCTGGGCGTGTGCTCATACGCCCGCCAAGCCACTATTGGACGGCCGGCTCGATGAGCCCTTTTGGCGCACGGCCGCCAATGTCG
The DNA here is from genome assembly GCA_031400775.1 of Planctomycetia bacterium. Classification (GTDB taxonomy): domain Bacteria; phylum Planctomycetota; class Planctomycetia; order Pirellulales; family PALSA-1355; genus PALSA-1355. The sequence goes on from JANNQN010000392.1 coordinate 11,722, forward strand.
AGTTGCGCAGTCCGCAACACGACGACGCCGAGTGGGGCGCCGTGGCCATGCTGGCCTATGACGACGAGTTTCTGTATGTCGGCGTCAGTTGCACCCAGCCCGCCAAGGGCGACTACGCGAAATCGGCGGAACCGCGTCCGCACGACGGGGACCTGGCCGACCACGACCGAATCGAACTGCTCATCGACGTCGATCGCGATTTTGCCACGTACTATCGCCTCGCGATCGATCATCGAGGCTGGACCGCCGAAAGCTGCTGGCGAGATGCCAGTTGGAACCCGAGTTGGTTCGTGGCCAGCGGCGGCGCCGATGGCGTATGGACGGCCGAAGCCGCGATTCCCTTGTCCGAACTGAGTGGCCAGCCGGCGATCGGGAAAACCGTTTGGGCCGTTGGCATCCAGCGCGTGGTGCCCGGTGTCGGCTTTCAATCCTGGACATCGCCGGCCGCAAGTGAAATCATGCCCGAAGGTTTTGGGCTGTTGATCTTCCAATAATGGCCGACCGTCACTCTCCACGTGACCGGATACGTTGAGCCTTGGACCGACGGGAGGACGGCGCTTCGCTGTCGCCCTTGCCGCGGATGAAGCCGACGAACTCCTGGGCGGCGGCCGACAGCCGCTCTCCGCGGCGCGTCAAGATGCCCGAATGGATGGGGCGGATGGGATCCGCGATGGCGCGGATCGCCACTTTGCGGCCGCGCGTGACCGCGCCGCTGGCCAAGAGCGGCACGATCGAGACGCCCAGACCCGCCTCGACCATGCGGATTACGATTTCCGTGGTCGTGGTTTCCATGTGAATTCGTGGCGACAGGTTATGTTCGTGGAAGGCGTCGAGAACGTGCTGACGGCCGGTCGAACCGCGCTCGAACACGATCAGCGGTTCCTCGGCCAGATCTTGCAGCCGAACCCGCCTGGCTCGCGCCAGCCGGTGGCGCGGCGGCGTGATCAGGCTCCAACTGGTCGAGAAGACGTGTTGATACTCCAACTCCGTCGAGGGCTCGTAGGGAGCCGCCACGCCCATCGCCACGTGCGGATCGCGCAGCAACACGGATTCGATCTCTTGTTCCGTATGCGTGCTGAGCCGAATGCGAATCTCCGGAAAGCGCACGCCGAACCGCCGCGCCGCGTCGATCAAGACATAGCGAATCAGGTATTGGCTGGCCGCCACGTGGACTTCCTGCGGCTCGCCAACCGTCTGAAACAGTTCGCTTAACTCGCGGGCCCGCTCCAGAAATGCGACCGCGTGTGGCAGAAACTGCCGGCCGCGAGCCGTCAACGGCGTGGTGCGGCGCATGCCGCGGCTCTTCTGATAGAGCTCGACCTGCAGCCGGGCTTCGAGCGCCAATAGCCGGTTGCGCAATCCCTGCTCGGTAATGTGCAAGACCTCGCCGGCGCGGCGCAGGCTCCCCTGCCGGGCGAGCTCGACAAAGGCGGCGATCTGATCGGTCGACAGCGAAGGCGATTCTCGTGTCATCGGGCGGCCTGTCTGATTCGGGGCGACATTTCATTATGATTACAACAAAATAGATTATACCTACGAAAATGAAACAGTTTTTTGTCATCGCCGAAATCGCCTGCATGCGCAAACTCCTGGTCATCCTCAACACCATGGTCCGCAACCAGACCCCTTGGAAAACCAACGCTACCCTTCAAAACACTTGACAATCAACACAGCCGCTCGGTGGCTTTCCCGTCGGTGGTTTCTCTTAGAGACGGGATGCCTAAGCGACCGCGAACGGGTAAAGTCGATAGAGCCGAAGCAAAGCAAAGGGGATCGTCATGACGGTTTTGGAATCACCGGCGACAAGTCGCATCAACGCACTGGACTGGCCGGCGATCGAGAGCGAATTGGACGCCCAAGGCTCGGCGGTTGTGGGTCCGCTGTTCACCGCCGAGCAATGCCGGGAGCTGCGCGTGGCCTACGAAGACGAATCGCTGTATCGAAAGCGGATCGTGATGGCGCGGCACGGATTCGGCAGCGGCGAGTATCAGTATTACGCCTATCCCTTGCCACAGCCGATCGATCAGCTGCGAACGGCGCTGTATCCGCATCTGGCCAAGGTCGCCAATCGCTGGAATCAGGCGCTAGGGCTGGACGCGAGCTTTCCCGCCGACCACGAGACGTTCAAGAGCCGCTGTCACCAGGCCGGCCAGGACAAGCCGACGCCGCTGATCCTGCGTTACGAGACGGGTGACTTCAACTGCCTGCACCAGGATCTCTACGGCGAGCACGTGTTCCCGTTGCAGGTCGCGATTCTCGTCTCCGAGCCCGAGCGCGATTTTACCGGCGGCCAGTTCGTGCTCACCGAGCAGCGACCGCGTAAGCAATCGCGCGTCGAGGTGGTGCCGCTGGGCCTTGGCCAGGGGGTGATCTTCGCCGTTCACCAGCGACCCGTGCTGGGCAGCCGCGGCTATTATCGCGTGAACATGCGGCACGGCGTGAGCCGAATTCGCTCGGGAATGCGCTTCACGGTGGGCATCATCTTCCACGATGCCAAGTGAGGGCGTGCGATGGTTCGGCGCGATAACGCTATTAGTAGGCAGACAATCGCCTGTCAGGCAACTACCGCTTGCTGACCGATTACCGCTTGCTGAACTGGGTGCCCTTACGAGCGCCGCGCAGACCGTAGTGCTTGCGCTCTTTCATGCGGCTGTCGCGGGTCAGCAGGTGGTTGTGACGCAGCGGATCGAAGGTCTCGCTGTCGAACTTGATCAGCGCGCGGGCGATACCCAGCATGCACGCGCCCGACTGGCCCGTGTTGCCGCCGCCGTGGACGCGGATCGAAATGTCGACCGCCGCCTGCTTGCCGCTTTTAACCAGCGGAGCCAAAACATTGCGGCGGTCTTGATCGTTGGGAAAGTACTCATCCATCGGACGGTTGTTGACCGTGATTGTGCCCGAGCCAGCACGAACGCGGACGCGCGCCACGGAGGTCTTGCGGCGGCCGGTTCCCAGAAAGTCGTTGGCTTTGGATTGTTTGGCAACTACCATCGGATTCCTTCTTAACGCTGGAGCGAGTTTCTTGTGAGGTCGTCGAGCAGGGCTTGCCAGTCAGGATGGGCCAGTCAGGATGGGCCAGTCAGGACCGGCGACTACTTGACCGCTTTGATCGCTAGTTCTTTGGGTTGCGGGTTTTGGGCCTGGTGCGGGTGCTTGTCGCCCGAGTAGACCTTGAGCTTGTCGAGCATCTTGTAGGCCAGCTTGTTCTTGGGCAGCATGCGTCGCACGGCCTCGATCAGGATCTCGCGCGGGTCGCGCTCGAAACGCTTGCGGGCCGTTTCGCTCTGCAAGCCCGGATAGCCGGTGGTCCAGGTGTAGCGCTTCTGCTCCCACTTCTTGCCGGAGAACACGATCTTGTCGACGTTGACCACGATTATGAAGTCGCCGGTGTCGACATGCGGGGTGTATGTGGGGCGGTGCTTGCCCATCAAGATGACGGCGATATCGCTGGCCAATCGGCCGACGATCTTCTGGTCGGCGTCGACGAGCCACCACTTTTGTTCCAGCTCGCCGGGCTTGGCCATGTAACTTCTGACAGTCGCCGTCTTCATAGGTCTCACGCTCTTTAGCAACGGGATGGCCAACGCTCCGCCGAAGGCGGCAGGCCACGGGCTGAGGGGGCACAAACGAAACTGCCAATTTAGCGGCTGGGGCCGATTTGTTCAAGGCGTGTGACACCACAATCCTGGCCGACGCAAGTGGTGATTGCCACCCCGGTTGGAACCGACGGGCTACCTCTGCTCCCTGGTACCCGGCCGGCATTCTACTTGGGTATCTGACCCATGCCTGACGGTTAACTCGATGCCTTTCGACCGGACCCACATTCTGCCACAATCGGGGCGATTAACGGCCAATAGGAGCGAGCCTCCCGTTGGGCCCACACTAACCCGACGCGCCAGCGAGGGAAAGTCGACGTAAATCCCTCGCTCTCCGCGTCGGGTTAGTGTGCTCCGCCGCGCTGGTCCGTTTCCCCCGATTTTCTAGCTCGTTCGACTGAAACACCCAATGATCGTTGCCGCCCTTAAAGAGACTTTCCCCGGCGAACGCCGAGTGGCCTTAGTACCCGCCTCGATTGCTCCTTTGGTGAAGCTGGGCTGCGAAGTGCTCGTCGAGAGCGGCGCCGGAATGGCCGCCGGCTTTCCGGACCAGGCTTATACCGAAAAGGGGGCAAGGATCGTCTCGCGGGCCGAGGCCCTGGCGGCCGATTGCCTGCTGCAAGTCCGCGCGCTGGGCGCCAACCCCGTGGCAGGCGCGGCCGATCTGCCGGAATTGCATGCCGGGCAAGTCGTGATCGGGATGTGTGATCCCTTGGGCCGACCGGCTGAAGCCCAATTGCTGGCGGTAAAAGGGGTCACGCTTTTCTCGCTCGAGCTCGTGCCGCGAATCACCCGCGCGCAAAGCATGGACGTGCTCAGCTCGCAGGCCACGATCGCCGGTTATCGGGCCGTGCTGCTGGCGGCCACGACCTTGGGCAAGATGTTTCCGATGATGACCACCGCCGCCGGCACGATCACGCCGGCCAAGGTGTTCGTCATCGGCGCCGGCGTGGCCGGGCTGCAGGCCATCGCCAGCGCCCGTCGACTAGGCGCCGTGGTGAGCGCCTACGACGTGCGCGACGCGGTCAAGGAGCAGGTTCAGAGCCTGGGCGCCAAATTCGTCGAGATGCCGCTGGCGGCTGGCGAATCAGAGACCAAGGGGGGCTACGCCCGAGCGATGGACGAGGAGTTCTATCGACGGCAGCGCGAGCTGATGCAGAAAGTCGTGGCCGAGAACGACGTGGTGATTACCACGGCGGCCGTGCCCGGCAAGAAGGCGCCGACCTTGGTCACCGCCGAGATGGTGGCGGCTATGGCGCCCGGCTCGGTCGTGGTCGACGTGGCGGCTGAACGGGGCGGCAATTGCGAGCTGACCCGGCCCGGCGAGACTGTGATCGAGCACGACGTCACGATCCTGGGGCCGGCGAACCTGGCTTCCGAGGTGCCGTATCATGCCAGCCAGATGTTCGCCAAGAACATCATGACATTCTTCACGCACCTGGTCAAGGACGGGCAACTGCGGATCAACATGGAAGACGAGATCACGCGCGAGACGCTGGTGGCCAAGGACAGTCACCTGTTGAACGTCAAGGTTCGCGAGGCGTTGGGTCTGGGCGAGCTGCTGTCGGCCTACGACACCCGCCCGGCGATCGAGCTGGAGTGAAGCGAACTCGGTTCTCAACCGCCCCACCAAGCGAGCAGAGTGCCCAGGCGATTCAAGAGAATCGCTCCGCCGACAACCGCCGCGCCGATCGCAGCCAAGAGCACCGCGCCGCCGCTGGTGTCGAGCGCGTCGCGAATCTGCTCGCTGTGATCCTGCGTGATCGCGCGGGCCAGATATTCCAGGGCCGTGTTCAACATCTCGGCCGCCAACACCACCGTGATGCACAGGGCCAGCACGCACCACTCGACCAGAGTGACACGCAAGGCAGCGGCCGCGACGACGACCGCCACCGCCGCCGCCAGGTGGACGCGAAAGTTGCGCTCCGACCGCATGGCCTGCACCAGTCCGCGCGCGGCCCAGCGGAATTTGTCGCGCCAGGCGTTGCGCCGCGGGTCGAAGGAGAGCGTCATCGGCGGATCTCCACGAGCAATTCGAAGCGCCGACCGGTGGTTCGCGGTCACTCGCGAATGCTGACTTGGTCGGCCGTGGGAAAATCGTCGGGCAATTTCACAGCGGCGACGCGGCCCGTGGCGGCCCACTCCGTGCCGCGCTGGAGCGTGACGATAAAGCCCACGCACTGCATGGCCCGAGGGCTGTGGCCCATGGGCGAGTGGAACACGCGGCCGCGACCGTAGTTGACCGTCAGCAGCATCGGCTCGTGCTCGCCGCTGCCGCCTTGCTTGGGATCGGCATAGGCCGTGGCCAGCACGGTCATGTTCTGCGCCGGTCCGCGCAGCAGATCGTAGAGCTCGTCGGTCTCGTGCATCCAGGCAGTGGGCAGTCCGGCGGTTATCGGATGCGAGCTATCACGCACCACGACCTGAAACGGATGCTGGGCGCCGTGATGGCCTCCGCCGCCGGGGGTTGTGTCGCGAACGAACTTGCCGTTGCGAAAGCGAACGTACGGTCCCGACGCCTCATTGCGTCCGCCCCAGCCCCCCAGCCCAATCATCTTGTTGTATTCCTTCCACTCGGGAAAGGAATTGTCGGCGGCGTGTACGATCACCAGCCCTCCGCCGCGGCGCACGTAGTCAGCAAGCGCCTGTTGCGTCTCGGCGGGCCACGCCGCGCCGTTGTAGTTCGACAGCACGGCTCCGTACGCGGCAAAATTGGGTTGAAAACCCTTCGTGTCGGGTCCCGGGGGCGAAGTAGCCACGTCGACGGCAAACCGCCCGCTCGATTCCAGCGATTTGCGCAGCACCGGCGTGGTGGCCTTCCAGTCGTGATTGTTCTGTCCGTCGACGATCAAGACCTTGATCGATTCGGCGCGCAGCCCACCGGCCGCGAGCAACAGCGCCAGCGCGGTTGCGATCAAAGCGGACAGCGCGGTTGTCTTGCTGGTCATCGTGGAAAACTCCGTCGACTGGCGTTTGCTTACTTCTGCGAAAAATCCTTAATGCGCATGTCGCGAAATTCGATGCGCGCTCCGTGGCCCAGGAAGCCGATGTGACCGCTGGTCCGACCCAGCCCCGGATGCGGTTTGCCGTCGAGCGTCTTGGTCGAGGCGTCGACCTCGGCGTCGACGATCGTCGTGCCGTTGAGAATCACGGTAATGTGATTTCCGCGTGCGATGATCTCCTCATGATTCCACTCGCCGAGCGGTTTCTGGTGCCCGGTTTTGGCCGCCACTACGCCATAGATCGAGCCGTGCGCTTGCCAAGGCTGAATCTTGCGGAATTGAGCGGCCGTGTCGTCGAGGATTTGGACCTCCATGCCGACATAGGCCGGATCGCCTTTGAGCGGCGCGCGGATGCCGACGCCGTTGTTGCCGCCGCTGGCCAGCTTGAAATCGAAACGGAACGAGAAATCGGCATGCTCGCTGTCGGTATACAGCTTTCCGCCGCTATCCTTGCGCGAAACCAGCGCGCCGTTCTCGACCGTGTAGCCCTTGGTGTCGCCGGTCCAGCCAGACAAATCCTGGCCGTTGAACAGCGGCTTGTAGTCGAGATCGGTTATTTCGATATTGCGAAACTCGAACTGGCCGCCGCCGTCGACTTCCGATTGCAGGCCAATGTAGCCGTCGGCATTTTCCAGGCCTGTCGCCTTCCAGGCCGGCTTTCCGTTGATTTCCAACTCGGCTGTTGCGCCCACGACCGTGAGCTTGAAGTGGTTCCACTCGCCGCTCTTGATTAGCCCGCTGCTCTTGGCCCCCTTGAGCGGGCCGATGTTACCCTCGTCACCCTGCTTCAGATTGACCTGATACCGGGTCGGCCAGGGTTTGCCCTCGGGTGGCGAATCGGCGCGGATATAGATGCCCGCGTCGTAGTTGGCGGCCCGGCGAGCCCGCCAGTCGAGCTCGAGCACGAAGTCGCCGTGGCGTTCGTTGCTCCGCACCAGGCCGTCGCCGGCTTTGAGCACCAGCAGTCCGTCCTCGACTGTCGCGTCGCAAGCGGTGACTTGCCAACCGTCGAGGTCCCGACCGTTGAACAGCGAGGCCTTGTAGTGGTCGGCGGCCTGCACAGGGTCGGCGCCCAGCACAGGGCCGGCGGCGGCGACAAATAGCCCGCAAACCGCGACAACGACGCGACGTAACTGGAGCATTCGCATTCCCCCTTCAAGATTCGAAGATTCGATCGACAGCTATAGTAGCCGGCTAGGGCGGCGACAGGCACGAGTTTCGCGTTTCGGTCCGCCCCCCGCTGTCGTCAGCATGAGCCAATTGCAGGCTCGATCAAGCGAAATTGCCAACTTTCGTGATTTTCCAGCTAGCGCGAACAAACGCAAGAAGTCGATCGGAAAAATCTGCGGCAACTCGCCACACGGATGATTGCGAGCAGTCGTGCCAGAGATTATCGTCTATCGCTAGGGGAACGTCAAAATCCTGCTTTTTCATCCAGCCAGCCGAGGAGCCCGCCGCCATGTCCTACCTGACAGATCGTCGTCGATTTTTGAAAACCACCGCGCTGACTGGCGTCGGCGTGTTCGTCTCGGGCACGGCCGCGGCCGAAGACAGCAAGTCGCCCAATGAGCGGATTCGCTTCGCATGCATTGGCGTGGGCGGCAAGGGTTCCAGCGACTCGGCCGATGCCAAGCGAAGTGGCGACGTCGTGGCCATCTGCGACATCGACGACAACACACTTGAGAAAGCTTCGAAGAGCTTTCCTGAAGCCGCCCGATACAACGACTTCCGCAAGATGCTCGACGAAGTCGGCAAGAACGTCGACGCGGTCACGGTCAGCACTCCCGATCACATGCACGCCTCGGCCTCGGCCTTGGCCATGCGGATGGGCAAGGGGTGCTTCACGCAAAAGCCGATGACCCGCACCATCTACGAAGCTCGCAAGCTCGGCGAAATCGCGCGAGAGATGAACGTCGCCACGCAGATGGGCAACCAGGGAACGGCCGACAAGAAGTTGCGCAACACGGCCGCCGTGGTTCGCTCGGGCGTGCTGGGCAACGTCAAGGAAGTTCACGTGTGGACGAATCGTCCGATCTGGCCACAGGGCGGATCGCGTCCGGCCGAAGCGCCGGTGCCCTCGAACGTTCACTGGGACTTGTGGCTCGGCCCCGCGCCGTTCCGTCCCTACGCTCCCGGCTATCACCCGTTCGCCTGGCGCGGGTGGTGGGACTTCGGTTCCGGCGCCTTGGGCGACATGGCCTGTCACACCGTCAACATGCCTTTCATGGCGCTCGACCTGCGCGATCCGACGGCCGTGCAAGCCACGACCTCGGGCCACAATGGCGACAGCTATCCGAAGCGCTCGGTCATCACCTACGATTTCCCGGCCAACGCCAATCGCCCGGCGCTGAAGATGGTGTGGTACGACGGCGGCAACAAGCCCTCGGCCGATCTGTTCGAAGGCAAGCAGGTCAGCGAGACCGGCGTGCTGTTGATCGGCGACAAGGACAAGCTGTTTGCTCCCGGCGACTATTGCGAGAAGGGGCTCCAGCTGCTGAGCGGCGCGACCGAGCCCAAGGTCGAGTTTGAAGAATCGCCAGGCCACTTCCCCGAATACGCCCGGGCGATCAAGGGTGGCCCGCCGGCCCGTTCGAATTTCCCCGACTATGCCGGCCCACTTACCGAGACGATTCTGCTGGGGAATCTGGCCGTGTGGGCCGCGCCCAACGCCGACTCGCCGGGCAAGAAAATCGAATGGGACGCCAAGAATCTCAAGGCGACGAATGCTCCGGAATGCGAAGCCATCGTCACGCCCGTCTATCGCGAGGGCTACAAGCTGTAGGCGTCGCGCGTTACTATGAGACGGCTGCGAGGGCCCGCACTGGGCGCTCGCAGCCGTTCTCGTTTGTAGTTGCCCGTTTTGTCCCTTTTTTGCTTTTTGGCGGTCGAGAATCTCATGAAATTTCGCGATTGCTCGTGGCTGTTATCGCTGGCGTTCTTGACGGTAGCTACGCTGGGTTGCGGCACGGCGGAATCCGGGAAGGCGCCGGATCAAGGCGTCACGAAGGACGCGCCGGCCAGCGCCGTGCCGGCTGGCGGCACGACCAAGCCGGACACAAGCGCCGCGGACGATCCAGCAGCCATTGCCGCGATTACGAAAGTCGGCGGCAAGTTGGTTCGCAATGCGGCCGGCGCTGTAACGGGCGTCGACTTTGCCCAGGCCAACATCAAGGGGTTCGATCTGGGCGTGCTCAACAAGCTACCGAGCCTGCAACGGCTGGAGCTCAACGGCTCGGAAGTGACCAACGCCACGGTGGGGGCTCTGGTGGGCCTCAAGTTGCGCGAGCTGGTACTGGAGAATACCGAGATCACGGACGAGGGTCTGGCAAAGCTGGCCGAACTTGCCACGCTCAAGTCGCTCAACTTGCGCCGCTCGTCGTATCTGACCGACGCGGGCCTGGAACATCTCACAAAGCTGCCGCAGGTTGAGCAGTTGCACCTGCTGTACAACAATTTTGGCGATGCCGGCATGGAGCATCTGGCCAAGATTTCCAAACTGCGCGTGCTCGATCTGCGCGGCTGCGTGCTGGTGGCCGACGTGGGCCTCGCGCATCTGGCCAAACTGTCGAACCTGGAGCGGCTCAAGCTGCGCAATCCCAACGTCAGCGATCGGGGCGTCGAGGCGATCAAGGGCCTGTCGAAGCTGAAGGGGCTGGGACTCGAGGATTCGCAGGTCAGCGACGACGGCCTGGCCTATTTGAAGGGCATGCCCAAGCTCGACGAATTGTACCTGCTGCGCACCAACATCACGGACAAGGGGCTCGCGCATCTCGAAGGCCTGCACGACATGAAGCGACTAGAGCTGCGCAACGCCGGCTTGGACGGCTCAGGGCTGGCGCACTTGAAGGACATGCCTAAATTATCGGTGCTGGACCTGGCCGAAACCGAAGTCAACGACGCGGGCCTGGCAAACTTGAAAGATCTCAAGAGCCTGACGCGGCTCGATCTGTGGCACACGGCCGTCAGCGACGCGGGCTTGCCGAGCCTGAAGGATCTCGTGAACTTGGACTATCTCAACCTGGACGGCACGCAGACGACCGACGCGGGGCTGGTGAATCTCGAGCAACTCAAGAAGCTAAAAACGCTGAGTTTGGCCAACACGGCCGTGACAGATGCTGGGCTTGTGCATCTCTACGAACTCAAGAATCTCAAGGAGCTGGAGCTGGCCTTCACCCAGACGACGGACGAGGGCCGCAAGAAACTGCTCGAGGCCCTGCCGGGATTGAAGATCATCGAGTAGCCGAAGCGGCTATGGCCGCCAGCGTGCGTCCGCGCGGTTCAATCGAACCGCTTGGCGTACACCACCATGCTATCGCCTTCGGCGTAAAAGTCGGCGATCGTGGCGGCCTCCTGGTAGCCGTGCTTCAGGTAGAATTTGCGCGTCAACTCGTAATACGGCAGCGACGACGTTTCGATCAGCAGCAGCCGGCCCCGCTGCTCGCGCACGCTGTCTTCGACATATTTCAAGAGCGTGCTGCCGATGCCCTTGGCCTGAATTTGCTTCGTAACCGCGATCCAGTAGAGATACCAGGCGCGGTCGGTCATGGCGGCTGGCGCATAGTAGGCAAAGCCCAGGATCTCGTGCCCCTTCTCGAAGGTGACCGAGAAATGACCCAGGCGGCAATTCGTGGCGTGAAAATCAGCCAGCACTTCGTCGAGCGCCTGTATTTCGTGGGGCTTGAAGACGCCGGTCTGGGCGGTCAAGGCCAGCAGCGCTCGCGTGTCTGCCGGTACGGTCGGGCGGATCACCGAAGGTTCCTTTCGAGCTGAGAATCGCGCGGCCTCACGCGCCGCCAAGTCCGATGGCCTTGAGCCTAACATGACGGCTTGCCCAAGCAAACCGCCCGAATTGGGCACGGTCCGGGGTCCGCCGCCGCCCCTTGCGACTCAGCATGGTCGTGGACCAGACTGATCGCTAGAATGTGGGCGAATTTGGCCCCGTCCGCTTGCCAGAGTCGAACAGGCAATTATCGGTCCACCAGGATTCGCGAAACACTGCTGGAAGGAATCTCCATGGCAGCGCCACCGACCACGGAAAGAAGGCCCGCTAGTGCGGCGTCGCTAACGCCGCCGTACCAGCCCTACGTATCGCCCAATTCGGACATGGCCGAATTCACCTGGCCGGCGGTCACGGCGGGCGTGATCCTGGGCATTCTGTTCGGGGCCTCTTCGCTGTACCTCGTGCTCAAGGTGGGCATGACCGTGTCGGCGTCCATTCCCGTGGCCGTGCTTTCGATCACGCTGTTTCGCGGGATGGCGCGCATCTTCGGGCTGCGGCCGGCCACGATTCTGGAAAACAACATCACGCAAACCACCGGCTCGGCCGGCGAATCGATCGCCTTTGGCTTGGGCGTGACGATTCCAGCGCTGTTGCTGCTCGGGTTCGACATGAGCGTGGTGCGGGTGATGACCGTCGGCGCGTTGGGCGGGCTGTTGGGCATTCTGATGATGATCCCGCTGCGCCGCGCGTTCATCGTGCAACAGCACGGCAAGCTGCGCTACCCCGAGGGCACGGCCTGCGCCGAAGTGCTGATCGTGGGCGAGGAAGGCGGCTCGACAGCCCGCACCGTGTTTGCCGGATTTGGGCTGGCGTTTATGCACAAGTTCACGATGAAGGCGCTGGGGCTGTGGCCCGAGGACGTCAATGTGCCGCTGTTTACTGGCGCCGGCGAAGGCATGTTGCCGGCGGCCAGCAGCAAAGGACTGGTCGGCGGCATTCTGGGCGGCGAGCTTTCGCCGGAACTGTTGGGCGTGGGTTATATCATCGGGCCTCGGATCGCCTCAATCATGATGGCCGGCGGCGTGCTGGCCTATTTGGTATTGGTGCCGATGATCGTGTTGTTCGGCGCGCGGCTGCCCGAGCCGTTGGCGCCGGCCACCGGCGAGCTGATTCGCAACATGAGCGTCGGGGCGCTGCGCAACTATTACATTCTCTATATTGGCGCCGGCGCCGTGGCCACCGGCGGCATCATCAGCATGTTTCAGGCCCTGCCGCTGATCGTGCGCTCGCTACGGGGCGCGTTCGGCGATTTGTCTCCGGGCAAGGCCGACGCCAAGAAAGAATCTCGCGTGCCCCGCACCGAGCGCGACCTGCCGCTCAGCTTCGTCATCTTCGGCAGCCTGGGGCTCGTGCTGGCACTTGCCGCCTCGCCCGCCTTGGGGTTGGGCTTTACCGTCGAGGGCATCGTCGGAGCGCTGTTCATCGTGATGTTCGGCTTTCTGTTCGTCACTGTCTCCTCGCGCTTGACGGGCGAAATCGGCTCATCGTCGAATCCGATTTCCGGCATGACCGTGGCCACGCTGTTGCTGACTTGCCTGGGGTTTGTGTTGCTGGGTCACACGGGCAAGGCGGCCACGCTTACCGCGCTAACCGTGGCGGCCGTGGTTTGCATCGCGGCTTCAAACGGCGGCACCACGTCGCAGGACCTGAAGACCGGGTTCCTGGTCGGCGCCACGCCGCGGTCGCAGCAGATCGCGATTTTGATCGGCGCGCTGACCTCGGCAATAGTGATGGGCGGCACGCTTTTGTTGTTGAACAACGCCGGCACAGTCTATACGAAAAAGTCGGCCTATCTGCCGCGGGTGTCCATTCCCGACGTCAAAACGCTTACGCAAATGGAACAGGTCGGCGGCGAATATGCCGCCACCGATCCCACGCTGTATCACGTGCTACACGCCAGCGAGGGCGAGATTCGCGGCGTGCGGGCCGGCAAGTACCTGGTAAACGACAGCGGCACGGTCGTGTATTACGTCGACCCGGCCATCAACGGCAGACTCAAGACGCGCGACGATGGTTCGGTCGTGAGCAACAAGTTCGAGGCCCCCAAAACGCGATTGATGGCCCTGATTATCGACGGCATTCTCAACGGCAAGCTCCCCTGGGAATTGGTGCTGATCGGCGCGCTGATCGCCGTCGTGCTCGAGTTGGCCGGCGTGCCGTCGCTGCCGTTTGCCGTGGGGGTCTATCTGCCGATTCAGACTTCGGTCCCCATCTTCATCGGCGGGATGGTGCGCCTGTTCGTCGACAAAATCAAACGCCAGGAAGAAGGAGAAACCAGCCCCGGCGTGTTGTTGAGCTCGGGCTACATTGCGGGCGGATCGATCGCCGGCGTGTTGGTCGCGTTCTTCTCCTTCGCGCCCGATAAGTTCAACGCCTGGCTCCGCGTCGGCAGTTATCCTTTTTTCAAGTCGCCGCTTAGCGAAACCAACTGGCCCACGTCGCTGGGCGCCTTCGGGTTGTTGGTCGTGGTGCTGGCGATGACCGGGCTATTGGCGTCGCTGCAAGATCGCTCCGGATCCCAACGCGGCGGCTCGGGCGGTAAATGAGCTACCTCACTCGCAAAGACCAGCATCAGATAAAGGTCCTCTCATGCCATCGACAGCTCGCCTCACGCTTTGCTCGTTCGCCACGGTCTCGGCCATGATCCTCTTGCAACCTCGCGCATCGATCGCCGACGAGGGTATGTGGCTGTTCAATCAGCCGCCCCGCAAGCAATTGCAAGAAAAGTACGGATTCGATCCGACCGACGCCTGGCTCGAGCATTTGCAAAAATCGGCCGTGCGATTCAATAGCGGCGGATCGGGCTCGTTCGTTTCGGCCGGCGGGCTGGTGATGACGAATCATCACGTCGGCGCCGACTGCTTGTACAAATTGAGCACGGCCGAAAACGACCTGCTCAAGAACGGCTTTCACGCCCGCACGCAGGCGGAGGAAATGAAGTGCGTCGATCTGGAGCTCAACGTGTTGGTGAGCATCGAAGACGTCACCGATCGGGTGAACGCGGCGGTGAAGCCGGGAATGGACGCCGCGGCCGCCCAGACGGCGCGCCGTGCGGTGCGCAACACGATCGAAAAAGAATCGCTCGACAAAACCGGCCTGCGCAGCGACGTGGTGACGCTGTTCCAAGGCGCGCGCTACAACCTGTACCGCTACAAGAAATACACCGACGTGCGGTTGGTGTTCGCGCCCGAGAAAGACATCGCGTTTTTCGGCGGCGATCCCGACAATTTCGAGTATCCCCGCTTTGATCTCGACGTGTCTTTCTTCCGCGTTTATGAGGACGGCAAGCCGGTCAGGCCCGAGCACTATCTAAGCTGGAGCAAGGCGGGCGCCATCGACGAGGAATTGATCTTCGTCGCCGGACATCCGGGCCGAACGAATCGGCTCAATACGGTTGCGCATCTCGAATTCTTGCGCGACCGGGTTTATCCCAACACGCTCGACATGCTGCGCCGCCGCGAGGTGTTGCTGCGAACCTTCAGCGAGCGCGGCCTGGAGAACGCCCGCCGCGCCCAGGATGAATTGTTCGGCTACCAGAACAGCCGCAAAGCCCGCCTGGGGGCCCTGGCAGGCCTGCAGGACCCGGCCATCATGGAGGCCAAGCGGAAGGCCGAGCGCAGCCTGCGGCAGGCCGTGGCCAACGATCCGAAGCTGCGCGACACGCGCAACGCCTGGGACGAGGTCGTGACGGCCCTGGCGGCGTGGAACCAGATTTTCGTCGATTACGAACTGTACGAACGCGGCCAAGCCTTCAATACCGAGCTGTTTACGATCGCCCGCATGCTGGTCCGGCTGAGCGACGAATCGGCCAAGCCCAACGCCGACCGGCTGCGCGAATACGCAGAGGCCGGTTTGGACTCGCTCAAGCAACATCTGTTTTCCGAGGCGCCGGTTTATCCAGATCTGGAAACGGTCAAGTTGACCGACTCGCTAGGCTACCTGCTCGAGCGGGCCGGCGCGGAGAACCCGTTCGTCAAGCAAATCATGGCCGACATGTCACCCTCGGCTCGCGCGGCGCAACTCGTGGCCGGCACGAAGCTGGCCGACGTCAAGGTGCGCAAGCAGTTGGCCGAAGGGGGCAAGCGCGCCATTGAAAGCTCGGACGATCCGATGATCGCGCTGGCGCGCACGGTCGATGGGCCGGCGCGCAAGGTCCGCAAGACTTACGAAGACAAGGTCGAAGAACCGCTGCGGCAGGCCTATGCGAAGGTTGCCCAAGCCCGCTTCGCGATCGAAGGCGACTCGACTTATCCCGACGCCACGTTCACCCTCCGCCTGGCCTATGGACAAGTGAAGGGCTACGAAGACGCCGGAAAAAAACTACCGGCCTGGACCACGATTGGCGGCGCCTACAAGCACGCGGCCGATCATGGCGACCTGGCTCCATTCGCCCTGCCCTCCTCGTGGGTCAAGGACAAGGATAAGCTGAATCTCGAAACGCCGTTCAACTTCGTCAGCACGGCCGACATCATCGGCGGCAACTCGGGCAGTCCGGTCGTCAATCGGGCTGGCGAGCTGGTGGGCATCATCTTCGACGGCAACATCCAGTCGCTGGTGCTCGACTTCGTCTACACCGACAAAGAGGCCCGCGCAACCTCCGTGCATTCCAGCGCGATCCTCGAAGCCCTGCGAAAGGTCTACGGCGCGGGCCCGCTCGTCGACGAGTTGACGGGAAAGTAGATTACTTCGCAGACGCGGCCTGCTGCGGCCGCTGCTGGCTTTCGATGAACGACAGGATCGCCTTGAACTTCGGCAGGCCGCTAAGCTCTGCGCGGACGGACAACTGGTTGGGAGCTTCGTCCGTTACGATCGAGAACTTCATGTCCTTGGCCAGTTCGCCGACCGCCTTGAGCTGCCGCGCGTTGCGTTCATTCGACATGGCGGCGGCAGCCTCCGCGGCGCGCCCCACGTCGACCAATAGCGCCTTGCTCGTGTCGGGCGTCAAGCGGGCCAAGAGCGAGGCGAACGCCGGATCCTGGGCAATCGTTCCGGCAGTCTGCGACCGCACGCTGGCCGCGACCGCGTTCTCGGTGCCGATGATCATTTCACGATCCGAACGCAGCACGACCACCGGCGGAATGCCATCAAAGTGATAAACCCGACCCGCCTTCCCTTCGATCGTTATCTCGGCGGAAGGTTTCGGCTGACGAGCCCCCACCAGGGTCGCCAGCGACAGAATCTGGTTCCAAAGGGCTTCCGACTTGGCCGGGTCCTTGACCGCCACGACCACGCCGACGTCGGGAATTTTCTGCGTTGGCACGGCCGGCGCCATGGCAAACACCGATAGCTCTTCGATGTTGTTGAAGAATTCGCGGCCGATATCCATGGCGCTGACACTGGGCGGATTTTTCCCATCCGCTGCCGGCGCCGCCGCGGGACCCGCGGGATTCAGCCCCACGACCAGCACCCCCGCCGCGCCCTTGGGCACGCGCTCGAGCGAGCGCTTCGTCACGGGCGCCGTGCGAATCAGCGCGTACAGCATGTTGTGATGCCCG
>JANNQN010000393.1:0-10898 GCA_031400775.1 Planctomycetia bacterium
GGTCGCAAGCCGCAGCAGACGCGCGTGGCCCTGCAGGGCTTCGGCAACGTGGGCGCTCACGCCGCCAAGTTTTTGAGCGAGGCCGAATTCAAGCTCGTGGCCGTCAGTGACTTGAGCGGCGGATATTACAAGCCGGGCGGACTCGACATTCCCAAGGTGTTGCAATACAGCCTCGAGCATCAGGGTTCGCTGAAGGGCTACACCGAAGCCGAACGGATCTCCAACGAGCAACTGTTGGAGCTGGACGTTGAGCTGTTGATTCCCGCGGCGCTGGGCGGCGTGATCACGGCCCAAAATGCGCCGCGCATCAAGGCGCCGATGATCATCGAGGCGGCTAACCAGCCCGTCTGGCCCGACGCCGATCAAATCTTCGAAGAGCGTGGCACACTGCTATTGCCCGACATCCTGGCCAACGCGGGCGGCGTGACGGTGAGCTATTTCGAATGGGTGCAGAACCGCCAGCACTATCAGTGGGGGCTCAACCGCGTGCGGCAAGAGCTCGACCGCGTCCTATCCGACAGCTTCGAACGGGTCTGGTCGCTGGCCAATGAACGCAAGATAAGTCTGCGCACGGCGGCCTACGTCCTCGGCATCGGCCGCGTCAATCGCGCCACGATTTTGGGCGGGATTTCGTAAGCTCACCAATCGCTCAGGAATTCGAGTTGGTCGCACATCGCCTCGGCGTCGCGGCTGGCAGCCAAATGAAGCAATCGCCGGAGCACGAGACGTACCGGCCGTTGGGTGGACGCGACGATCCCGGCGTGGTGTTTTCCGTCGCCGAGCCACACCGCATGGAGTTGGGCAAAATGCGCGACGTTAAACGTCACCAACACTCGACCGCCATTGCTCGCCCATTCCAACTGCGACTCATCCGACTCTCCTCGTCGACCCGATTCCGGGGCCGACATGGTATCGTAGCCAGACTTGCGCAGCGCGAGGGAAACGGCTCCATACACGTCTTCGTCCGTGAAGAAGCGAATAGCGCTCATCCAGACGAACCACGACTGATCCGGCCCTTGACAGTCGCCTCGTCGTCGGCGGCCAGGTCGACGTCGATCTCTTCGACGTGATCGTAGGCATAGGCCAATGCGTCATGCACGTCAGCCGGTTTGAGCGACTCGTACTGCTGGACGATTTCCTCGACGCTCATCCCTTGGCGATAACACGCCAGAATCGTCGCCACCCGAATGCGAGTGCCTGTGACGACCGCTTGTCCACCGCAACGCGCGGGATCTTTCTCGATGTTGCGATGGTCTAGCTTCGACATGGTCGCCTTGTCCCGCGATTTTTCTTGAACGACTCCGGTATCCCCTCCTAGTATACTACTTCCTGCCCCGCCACGACCTTGCCGCGCGGGGCCTGCTCGGCCACGTCGGCCAGGATTTCTCCGGCCCGAATGGTATCCGCCTTGTCGACATCCAAATGCGTGACGGCGCGAACCTGCTGAGCGCCGATGGCCAGCATCAAAAGGCCGTGCTCCTTCAGCCGCTGACAGAACTCGGCCGCCGTGCCTAGCGACGGCTCGACGGCGAAGATCAAGATGTTCGTATCGACCGAATCGCCGACCAGTTTCAGTCCGCGGATCTCGCGGACCGCGTCGGCCAGCCGCGCCGCGTTGGCATGGTCCTCGGCCAGTCGCTCGACATGATGCTCGAGCGCAAATAGGGCCGCGGCCGCGAGCACGCCTGCCTGCCGCATGCCGCCGCCAAACAGCTTGCGATGTCGTCGGGCTTCCTGCATCTGTTCTTTGGAACCGGCCAACGCCGAGCCAACCGGCGCTCCCAGCCCCTTGCTGAAGCAGACGCTGACGGTGTCGAAGTGCTGTGCCCAGCGACGGGCGTCGATGCCCGAGGCCACCACGGCGTTGAACAGCCGCGCGCCGTCCAAGTGCGTGCGCAGCCCGTTGGCATGCGCCCACTTGCAAATCGCTTCCACATTTTCGTACGGCTGGATGCGACCGCCGCCCCGATTGTGCGTGTTTTCCAGGCAGACCAACCGCGTTCGCACCAGGTGCTCGTTGTCGCCGCGCACCAATCCGGTCAATTGTTCGACGTGCAGGATCCCGTCGCGGCCGTCGACCGTGCGGGCAGCCACGCCGCTAAGCTGCGCGTAGGCGCCTTGCTCGTAGTTGTAGATGTGGCAGCCACTCTCGCAGATGAATTCGTCCCCCGGTTTGCAATGAATCCGCACGCCGATCTGGTTCGACATCGAGCCGGAGGGGACGAAGACAGCGGCCGCCTTGCCCAGCATGTCGGCGATCCGCCGCTGCAAGGCGTGAATGGACGGATCCTCGTCAAAAACGTCGTCGCCGACCTCGGCCGCGGCCATCGCGGCCCGCATGGCCGTGGTGGGTTTGGTCACGGTATCGCTGCGAAAATCGAGCACTTTGTTGGGCATTCTTAACTCCTCGACCTACGGCCTCGCGCGTCTGGGCTTTTCTGGGATTGCGCCACGAGACAGAATGGGTGTTTCCGCAAAATGGAATGGCCTGTCGCCGTTTATCGTATCTCTCCGGCAAGACCATGACCAGTGGCGGCGCGCGAGCGACCCCCGCGGCGGAAACCGACGGCCATGAACCGCGACCAATGATCATTTTCCCATGAACTCCGCACCGCTCCAGATCCAGCGCATCGATAGCCGCCAAGGCGACGCCCGTGCTCGGATCGCGGCCTTGCGTGCCGCGCTGAGCCCGCGTGGCGACGTGGTCAGCGAGGCGGGGCGGCGGCGCACGATCGAGGTTTTTGGACAAGAGCTTTCGCCGCTGGCGGTCGTCGAGCGGATTTGCCGCGACGTGCGCGAGCAGGGACTAGCGGCCGTGCTCGATTACTCGGCGCGGATCGATAAGGCGCTGCTCACGGCCCAGACGCTGCGCGTCGCGGCGGCCGAGCTGCAGGCGGCTCACAAACAGGCCGATCCGGCGTTCCTGGCGACAATCCGCCGGATTCGCGACAACATTCTTGAGTTTCAACGCGCGCTCGTTCCGGTGGACATAAAGATCGCCCGGCCGCACGGTGGCTACTTGCAGCAGCGCTATTTTCCGCTCGATCGGGTCGGCATTTGCGTGCCTGGCGGCGCCGCGGCCTATCCGTCGACCGTGTTGATGACGGCCGTTCCGGCGCAGGCGGCCGGCGTGCGCGAGTTGGTCGTGGTGGCTCCGCCGACCCCTTTCGGCGCGTACAACGCCGACCTGCTGGCCACGTGCCACGAGCTGGGAGTGAGCGAGGTCTATCGCGTCGGCGGGGCGCAGGCCGTGGCGGCGCTGGCCTACGGCGTCGAGGGGATCCGGCCGGTCGACAAGATTGTCGGTCCGGGAAATCTGTTCGTGGCGCTTGCGAAAAAGACCGTCTACGGTGACGTCGACATCGATTCGATCGCCGGCCCCAGTGAGGTGGTCGTCATCGCCGACGGCTCGACCCGCGCCGACTTTGTGGCCGCCGACCTGATCGCGCAAGCCGAGCACGCCCCAGGCGCGAGCATCCTGATCACCTGGAGTGAACCGCTCTTGGAAGCGACCGCATTGGAACTGGCGCGGCAGACTGCCCACCTTTCGCGCGGCGACCTGGCCCGGCAAAGCCTGGAACAATTTGGCGCCCTGATACTGGTCCGAGACGCCGCCGAGGCCGCGGCTCTGGCGGACGAGATCGCGCCGGAGCACTTGCACCTGGCGCTGGATGATGCCGAGGGCTTGCTCGCGCAGATTCGCCATGCCGGCGCGGTGTTTGTCGGTCCGTACAGCCCGGTGGCCGTGGGTGACTATGCAGCCGGTCCGTCGCACGTGTTGCCGACCGGCGGCACGGCCCGCTTCGCCAGCGGACTGTCGGCCCGCGATTTTTTCCGTTCCGGCAGCGTGATTCACTATTCGCGCGAGGGTCTGGCCGAACTGGCGCCCGACGTGCGGACGATGGCCGACAAGGAAGGCCTGACGGCGCACCGTTTTAGCGTTGACTTGCGAATCGGCGAACCGCCGGCCGGGCCGCGGGGTCCAACATAGGGGGCGTCGAGACAAGCACGCCGTGCGGATGCAACGAGCAAGCTGCCGGACGTGTGACGGTGCGGCAATGGCTGGTGTTACTTCGGGACCTGCACTGCTTGAAAGCAGTGGCACCCGAAACAGGACGTTGAAATTAGATTTCGTTCATTTCTTCAATTCGTAGCAATCGCGCATGGCGTACTTCCGACCCGAGATCGAGCAGATGCGGGGCTACGTGCCCGGCGAACAGCCGCAGGCCGGCAAGTTCATCAAGCTCAATACCAACGAAAATCCCTACCCACCCTCCCCCGCCGTGGCGCAGGCAATCGCCGCCGTGCTCGAGCGCGGACTGTCGCGCTATCCCGACCCGATGGCCGGAGCGTTTCGCCGCCGGGCCGGCGAAGTGCTGGGCGTCGATCCCGATTGGATCCTGTGCGGCAACGGCAGCGACGACATCCTGACAATCGTCACCCGAGCACTGGTGGGCGCGAACCAGTGGTTGCGGCTGCCGTATCCCAGCTACATCCTTTACAAGACCCTGGCCCAGTTGCAGGGCGCCAGCGCCGAAGAGATTTTGTTCGAGCCCGACTGGTCGCTGTCCGAAAAATTCTCCGCTCCGCGCGGCGATTTGAAGCTCGTCTTCCTGCCCAATCCGAACAGCCCTTCCGGCACCGTGCTCAGTCCCGAGCGCATTTTGGAACTGGCTGAGCGCTTGCCCTGCCCGCTTTTGGTCGACGAAGCCTACGCCGACTTCGCCGAGCAAAATTGTGTGTCGCTGGTGGCACGAAGCGACAAGATCATGGTCTCGCGCTCCCTGAGCAAGTCGTACTCGCTGGCCGGTCTGCGGTTCGGTTTCTTGATCGCGCAGCCGCACCTGATCAACGAATTCGTCAAGGTCAAGGATTCGTACAACACCGATGCCCTGAGCATCGCCGGCGCCACGGCGGCCATCGACGACCAGGCCTGGCTGGCCGAAAACCGGGCCAAAATCCTGCAAACCCGGCAGCGGCTGACCCGGGGAATGCGCGATTTGGGTTTTGCCACCGTCGAATCGCAGGCTAACTTTGTATGGAATCCGCACGCCAGCCTGCCGCTCAAACCGCTCTACGAGAAGCTGAAAGACAAGCGGGTGCTGGTGCGATACATGGATTATTCGGGCTGGGGGGACGGGCTGCGAATTTCGGTCGGCACGGACGATCAAAACGATGCCTGCTTGGCCCTGTTAAAGTCGATGATTTGATCAGGCGGATTCGATTGAGACGGACGTTCCGTGCCGACTTCGCTCCGCCCCAATTTGCCCACAGCCACGAGCACGAGTTTTTTCGCCATGCCACGTAGCGCCCGCATTCAACGTAAGACCAACGAGACCGAGATCGAGTTGGAGCTCGATCTGGACGGAACGGGCCAATCTCAGGTCGATACGGGCGTCGGTTTTTTTGACCACATGCTCACGCTCTTGGCCCGGCATGCCGCCTTCGATTTGACGGTCCGCGCCGCGGGCGACCTGCACGTCGATCAACATCACACGGTCGAGGATGTCGGCATTTGCTTCGGCCAGGCCCTCAAGCAGGCCCTGGGGGACAAAGCCGGAATTCGCCGCTACGGCCACTTCACGTTGCCCATGGAAGAGACGCTGGCGACCGTGGCCGTGGATTTGAGCGGAAGATACTACCTGGTCTTCGAGGCGGACTTCCCGTCGGCGAAGATCGGTCAGTTCGACAGCGAGCTGGTCGAGGATTTTTGGCAGGCCATGGCCGCCAACTGCCTGTGCAACCTGCACGTCATCGTGCACCACGGCCGCAACAGCCATCACGTCAGCGAGGCGATCTTCAAAGCCGCGGCCCGCGCCCTGCGGATGGCCGTCGAGATCGACCCGCGCACCAGCGGGGTGCCGAGCACCAAGGGCACGCTGACCGGTTGAGGCCGCAGTAACCTGCGCCAGCGTGATGCCTCGGGATGCTTTTGAAGAGCGACGGGCTTGAGTGGCCAATCGGCATCGCCGTCGTGCCTGAGCCCGCCATGTCTGTGATCCTTGCGGTCGACGCCGGGGCACTACTGCTCCTGGCCTCGCGACATTGCCGACAGAACCGTGCTCGTCACTGGGCTAGCCGCAAAGTTGTCGGGATCGTAGGTGCGCAACGATCGCTTTCAAGTTCATTCTTTCCTGTTTGCAAGGCCACGCCTGTGCTCTAATTCGATTGGAAGGCGCCAGTTCGTGAATGCCCCCCGGCGCTTGCGGGGACTATTCTGAACCAATTCCGAGTCGCGAGACAGTCAAACGGAGAAAACGCGATGTCCGGAGCAGCCCCTCGCGCCGCAACAGATCCCAGACTTGGTCGTCCGCTGGCCGAGATCGATACCCCAACGCTGATGCTGGACCGCGCCGCCAGCGATCGGAACCTGGCCCATATGGCGGCGTTCTTTCGAGATCGCCCCGCTAAACTGCGTCCGCACTTCAAGAACCACAAGTGCGTTGCGCTGGCCAGGCGGCAAATTGCGGCCGGGGCGATTGGCATGACCTGCGCCACGTTGCGTGAAGCCGAAGTGCTCGTTGAGCATGGCTTCGACGACGTGCTCATTGCGAATCAAGTTGTCGGCGATGCGAAAACCGCCAGGCTCGCGCTGCTGGCCAGGCGGGCCCAAATCGGCGTTGCGATTGATCACTGGCAGCAAGCGGTTGCGATTTCTCAGGCCGCCTCAGCAGTCGGATCGGTCGTCCGTTTGTTGGTTGAAGTCGACATTGGCATGGGGCGTTGCGGCGTCGCGCCGGGCGCGCCAGCCGTCGAGCTTGCGCGGCGCTTGACCACATTGCGCGGCGTGTCCTTTGCGGGCTTGCAGGCCTATGAAGGGCACCTGGTCAACGTGCTCGATCGTGCCGAACGCGCCGCGCGGGCACGAGCGGCCATGCAACCGGCCATCGATACTCGCCGGATGATCGAAGCCGAGGGCATTCGGGTCTCGTGCGTGAGCGGCTGCTCGAGCGCGACCTACGACAGCACCGGCGTGATGGAAGGGATCGACGAGATTCAGGCGGGAACCTACGCCACGATGGACCGGCAATATAAGCGGCTTGCGCCTGAGTTCGAGATCGCGCTGTGCGTCCAGGTGCGCGTTATCAGTCGGCCCGCCCAAAACAAAGCCGTGCTGGATGTGGGGGTCAAGGGCGCGGGCAGTGAATTCGGCGTCCCTGCGATCCGCGATTATCCCGACGTGGAGATTTCCCATTTTCTTTCCGAGGAACATGTTGTCGTTAAGAACACGCCCGATTGGAAAATCGGCCAGGTCTTGCATTTGATACCCAGCCACGCTTGCACAACATGCAACCTTTACCGCGAAATCGTGGTACACGAAGGCGGTTGCGTGGTCGAGATCTGGCCCATTGAAGCTTCGGGCCACCTGCCATGAGGGGCTTCGAACCACTTGAGGTGGATGGTTCGGTCAAAAACAGCGGTCGTTTTCTTGGAGTCCCGAAATACGGATGGACTTGTCCGTCTGAAGCAGTGGGAAGCGCCGCGCTACGGCTTCTTGGGCGCCAGCGGCAGGCCGACGAACTCATTGATGATGCCGTCGGGGTCGGCGATGAACATGATCCGAGCCAGGTTGCCCAGCGGAAAGATCGGCTGCTCAATTTTCACGCCGCTCGATTTGGCATCATCGCTCACCGCATCCAGATCGCGCACGATGTACTGAATGTACCGCATCCCTCGCGCTTTCTCCCAGCGGCCCGAGTGTTTTGGCAGCGCCGCGCCAAAACTCGCCAGCATGATCGTCGTGTTGCCGTGACGATAGCGGTACAGTTCGCCGCCCTCAGTCTCGGGTACCTTTTCCGGATCAAGCTCCTCGAAGCCAACAAAATCGTGGTAAAACTTGCGGCTCTTTTCCAGATCGCCGACCGTCAAGCGCACCTCGATCGTGTCGAGCACTTTATCCGGCACATCGGCCGGCGGAATCACCAGCGCCAACTCGCTGCCGTCGGGATCGTGGACGATCGCCCGGCTCCACCCGCGCATGCCGGGCTCGGTTTCGAACTGGGGCACGGGCAGTCCGTGCTCCTTGAACCGCGCGGCCAGGGCCTGCGGATCACGAAAAAACAACGTCAACCGGCGAATGCCGATGGCGGCGTCGACTTTGCCCGTCTCGGCCGTCTTGGCCCCCGGGCTGTGCAGCAGCTTAATCTCCGTGCCGCCCACCTGGTAGCGGGTCATGATGAGCCCGCCCGGCAGGTTCAGGTTGGACATTGGCTTGAGCGCGAGCACCTGGCCGTAAAAGTCCTTCGACTTCTCGACGTCGCCGACCGACAGTACCAGGTTCACCGACGGCTTCAACATCAAGGTCGGAATGTCGACGTGCTGGGCCGCGTCCGCGCCGCGCTGGGCCGCAATCATTACCGAGATCGCCCCGACCAAGAGAATCGTTCGTAGGTTCACGATGCGTCCTTTACGTTGAGTCGAGCGAAATGAGGTAACCGTTTCAGCGACAGCTAAGATTGTCGCCCGGCCGCAAGCCGGATACAAGCTATGCGGTCCGTCCGCATCAACCGCCAAGCGCCACTAGCGGCATCGTCACTTGGATCTAGTGTGCGAACGCTCCGCAACCGGGTTCTGGATTGATGTAGAGCCCCGGCGGGTACTCCCTTGCGGACGTGAACTCCTTGAGGGCCTGGCAGTTGATGACCGACGACACCTTCTCGCGCGACGCCAGTTGATAGCTCCGACCTAGCGCCTCACGGAACTCTTCGGGGGTGCGCACATACTCCCCGTGGCCGCCGAGCGCTTGGGCGATCTGGTCGTAGCGCAGGTTTTCGTGGAAATAGTACATGTGCATCGAGCGCGCTGAAGATGAAGCCTGCGGCCATGTACCCCAACAATTGTTGTTGTAGACGACGGTGACTACTGGAATCTTGTATTTCTGCGCGGTCTCCAGCTCAAACAGGCTATACGCGGTGCTTGCATCGCTGGTTACACAAAGGACCGGAGCACCTTTGTACGGCGACTGCGGTCCGACGCCCTGCTGGACCGCCGCGCCGGCGCCGATCATCATGGCCAGATCTGGACCAATGGCGCCAAATTGATACCCGCAAGTGATGCCCTGCGCGGGGCGATACGCACGCAGCCAACGGCCAACGTAGGTGCCGATCGTCCAGCCTCCCCAGCCGGTCACAGTCTGCTTCGGATCGATATCGCCCTTGTAGAGGAAGTCGTGGACTTCCTTGCCGATCACCGCCGGATGCAAATGGTCGGTCGCGCGGCTGTGCTTGAGTCCACGTTCGTATTCGTCGTGAATTTTCTTCGAATAAGTCTTGCGGGCAGTGTCCAGTTCATTCACCCAGGCATCTCGCTTGCGACGCGGTAGCGCCTCGGCCAGGGCTTCCAAGAACGACCGCTCGCTACTCACGATACCCAAGTCGATCGGCCAGTTACGTCCGATGTCCTCTTGCACCGGATGCACCCGGATCGCTTTGACGTCCGCATTCACTCGATATTCTCCCGGCGTCGGCATACAGTATTGGCCCACGAAAATCACGAGATCAGCGCTCATGAGTGCGTCAGGTGTAAGGCTGGCGGAAAGTCGATGCTCGTCGGGAAAATGGCCGCGGAGGGGCCCTGAAGTCACCACGGCCAACTCGTTTTTCTCGGCGGCTTCCAACAGCGCGTCCCAGGCTTTGTCTTGGAACACACCCTGCCCAGCGAT
This sequence comes from Planctomycetia bacterium, assembly GCA_031400775.1. Lineage (GTDB taxonomy): Bacteria > Planctomycetota > Planctomycetia > Pirellulales > PALSA-1355 > PALSA-1355. The sequence continues at coordinate 9,662 of JANNQN010000393.1, forward strand.
GAGCAGCGGCCGCTCCGCTTTGTTGATGAGTTCTACCGCCGTTTGCACATCTTTCTCGCAGGGACAGGCACGGGATTCGGTGCGATATTTGTCCTTCGAGTAGAAGTCCTTCAGCTTCGCCGGATCGGTGAATCGCGCGCGAGCCACCTCGCCGGGGAAATCGAGATGCACGGGGCCGGGCACGCCCGACTTCAGATTGCGGAATGCATACGAACCGTATTCCCAAACACGGTCCGGCGCGATCAATCGCTTTCCGTATTTTTTGATCCCGGTTGTCGTCGGCTGCTGATCGATGGTCTGCACGAAACCCTCGCGGTCGTCTGCCGCGATCGTCGTGTTGCTGGCCAGCACCAGCAAAGGAGTGCGCGCCGCGGCAGCCGCGGCGATATTCATGATCATGTGCGTAAAGCCCGGGCCTTCGGTGCCGGAGCAGGCGGTGACCTCGCCGGTAGCACGCGAGAAGCCGTCCGCGGCGGCGCACATCGATCCCTCGGTTCGGCCACCGTAGCTGGGAATTCCGGCTGCCGCGATGGCGTTGATGACGGTGTAGTTTCCTGGACAGCAGAACATCGCTGCCAGGTCCTCTTCTTTACACAGGCGCGCAAATACTTCGGCGCCCGTCATGCCTTGCCCTTCGAACGTGCCCGGCTTTGGGGGCTGGTTCATCGAGTCGGAGAACTCTTTCGGGATCGAGATCGAGGGAATCTCGGCCAAGGCCGCGCGCACCTTGCCGTTGGCGACTACACCGGCGACAAAAGCGCCGGCACCGGCCGCCGAGGAAGCTAGGAACGATCTGCGGCCAGCAACAGCCGTTTTTTGAGCGGCGCCTTTGGATGCGGCGGCGGGTGTCGATGCTTGGCGTGCCATCGCTTAAATCTCCCGTGGTTAATTCACGTGGTCCGACTAAGACGGTTCGGCCTTTTCGGGTAGCCCAGGCAATGCCCAATAGCTGGACAAAACGAAACCGATGGGCCGGCCCCTGAGCACTGCGTGTAAGGTCGCCAGAGACCTTCAGTCAGTATGTAAGTTAGCGTTCACTTACCAGACGATTGTCCGATTCGGCGGCCCGTTGGTCAAGATTCGTAACGTGCAGCCCCGGCGGAATTATTCGACCCGGGAAGAGCCGGGGGTTTGCACCGATGAACCTGGTGAGCCACGAAGCCGACGGGTTCATCGCCCAGCGCGGAAGCCTCTACCGGCTGCTACTCGTTGATGTACGTTTCCAGGAAACGCGCCA
>JANNQN010000394.1:0-12605 GCA_031400775.1 Planctomycetia bacterium
CCCGGCCATGCACGAATTCGGCTGGTCGTGGGACGTCTGGAATCGCATCGCGGCGGCCAGTGTGGCCGGCCACATCATCGAGTGCGGCGCCCCGGCCACCGGCGGGCTGTATCGCCACTGGGAGTCGCTCGACCTGGCCCACGTCGGCTATCCGATCGCCGAGCTATCCACGGACGGCGGATTGACCATCACGAAGCCGGCCAAAAGCGGCGGGCAAGTCAGCCGCGACACGGTTGTCGAACAATTGCTCTACGAAATCGGCAATCCCGCACATTATCTCACGCCCGACGTGGACGTCGATTTCACTACGCTCGAAGTCAATCAGCTCGCTGCCGATCGCGTGGCCGTGACCGGCGCCAGCGGCCGACCGGCGCCGGCCTGCTATAAAGTGTCGCTAGCCTATCGGGCCGGGTTCACCACCAGCGGGCAGTTGCTGGTTTGCGGGCGCGACGCGGTGGCCAAGGCGAAAGCCTGTGCGCAGATGATTCTGGATCGCGTGCGGCAGGCCAGCTTTGAGCTGGACGCTTCGCTCGTCGAGTGTTTGGGCGCGGGGCGCTCGGCGCCGGGCTTTGAGTCGCCAGGCGATGTGCGCGAAGTCATGCTCCGCGTAAGCGTGCGCGACCGGCGGCGGGAGGCGGTGGAACGATTTACCAAGGAGTTTGCCCCGCTCGTGACCAGTGGCCCGCCGGGCCTGGCCGGATACGCGACGGGGCGCAGCTCGGTGCGGCCGGTGTTTGCCTATTGGCCGACGCTGGTTCCCCAGGAGCTTGTGCCGGCGCGGGTCGAAGTGCGCACGGCGCGCGAGTGGGCTGCCGTCGCAAAAAGTGGAACTTCAAAGTAGTGTGAACCATGCCTGAAGAAAAAATCACGCTCGGTGACATCGCCCACGCGCGCAGCGGCGACAAAGGCAACCACGCCAACGTGGGCGTGATCGCCTACACGGCGGCCGGCTACGAGTTCTTGCGCGAACAATTGACGGCAGCGCGGATGAGCGAGTTCTTCGCGCCGCTTTCCCCCAGCGGCGTCGAGCGGTTCGAGCTGCCCAAGCTCCACGCCTTCAATTTCATGCTGTACAATGCCCTGGGCGGCGGGGCCAGTCAGTCGCTTCGCATCGACACCCAGGGCAAGCTCTTGGGCACGTCGGTGCTGGAACTAATGCTGCCGCGGCCGGCCAACTTGCAGGCGATGCGCCGCGCGGCACAGTAACAACCCGTCGAGAAATGGCTGCCATAGGCTTGTCCGGCAGTGCGGCGAAATCGACCGAGGAACAGCCACCGTTCACTTCCGGATTCATTCACCTTGTACTTGCGCACCAACACCATGGAATCACTCGTCAAGATCCAAGTCCACGATGAAACGGCCACCGTGACGCTCAACCGGCCGGAGAAGCGCAACGCGCTCTCGCGTGGATTACTGGCTGGCCTGCACGAGGCGCTCGACGACTTGCACCAGGAACGGCGGGTCCGCGGTGTCATCGTGACCGGCGCCGGCAGCGTGTTCTGCGCCGGCATGGATTTGACGGAGATGTTGGCGACCAAGGACCAAGAGAATCGCCTCGCCCAGTGGCAAGCCGACTCGGTGGTGTATCACGATCTGATCGAAGCCATGCTCCGCTTTCCCAAGCCGCTGGTGGCGGCGGTCAACGGTCCGGCCGTGGCCGGCGGAGCAGGCATCGTGATGGCATGCGACCTGGTCGTGGCCACGCATTCGGCCACGTTCGGCTTTCCCGAACCCCGCCGCGGCATCGTGGCCGGCATGGTCGCGCCGCTCTTGGCGTTTCGCGTGGGCGGATCGCGGGCCGCGTATCTGCTGTTTACCGCGGGGCTGATCGACGCCGCCGAGGCGCATCGCTACGGCCTGTTCCACGAACTCGTGGCCGACGACAAGATCTGGGCTCGATCGCGGGAACTGGTGGGCGAGATCGCTCGCTCGGCGCCCGAGGCCGTGCAAATGACGAAGCGGCTGCTGAACGAAACGATTGGCGAGCAGTTGCTCTTGCAGTTGACGGCCGGCGCCGCCGTAAGCGCGGCCTCCCGCACCACCGAAGCCGCGGCCGAGGGGCTGGCCGCCTTCATGGAAAAGCGCGACCCGAAGTGGTGGTGAGTGGATTCGACTGGACGTGAAATTCGATCCCGCTGCCCAGAAAACCGGCCCGGAATCGCTTGCGATCCGCGCCGTTATTGGACCTGTACCCGAGTCTCTGGCAGATGATCGCCCCGGCGACTATAGTGGAACTCGCCTCCAAAGGGCCGGTTTTTGTTGCCGAGGCTCAGTTGCACCGTGCGAATTGTGGAGCGGAAAATCATGAAGCGACTCGCGTTGTTCACCGCGTGCCTGATGGCGGTCTCTTTGGCATTGGGCCAGGGCCAATCGTCCGCGCCTCCTTACCAGCCGGCTGTGCCGCCGCCTTCGATCAGCGTTAATGGCGGAGGCATGGGTTTCGGATACGGCGGCGGTGGCGTGGGGAGCACCGCGGCGGGCTCGGCCATGACCGGCATGTCGAACGTCATCAGCGCCAAAGGCAGCTACAACCTCAGCACGTCGGCGGCCGCCCTCAACATGACCCAAGCGCAGAGCCAGGAAATCAAAAACCACCAGGAATACACCGACGCCTATTTCGACATGCGCGCAACCAATAAAGCTGCCCGTGCCGCGGAAGAAGGCCCCAGGGTCACGGCGGAGCAAGTTGCGAGGATGGCGCACGAGTCGGCCCCCAAACCGCTCAGCCCCGGCGAAATGAACGACGTGACCGGGAAGTTGAATTGGCCCGCGGCCCTGCAAATGGACACGTTCGCCACGGACCGCAAGAAGCTCGAGGAGCTGTTCGTTTCCTCCTCGCAGATAGGCAGCATGAACTATGCCGATCAGTCCAAGGCCCGCGTCATCATCAACGACATGAACAAACTCTTGAAGGCCCAGGTTAAATCCATTCCCGGGCCGGTTTACGTGACGTGCAAAAAGTTTTTGGAAGGCCTGATGTTTACGGCGGCCAAGTGTCACCTTGGGTAACGGCCCGACCGAGAGGCCGTCCCAAGTGGCCTGCTTGCCGACAACTTCACATCGACATGCCCAGAGTTGGAGAATCGCTTGAATATCATCGCGAAAGTGCTGCGAACTGCCGCCCGATTGGCTGTTCTTTGTGGATTCATGGCACTGGCCGGCGCGGCTCAGCCGCCAAACATCGAAGAAACAATCGCTGCCACGAAATCGCCGGATGAAGCGGCTCGTCTGACGGCCATTCAAAACCTGGGCACGCGGGGCGGCGCCCCGGCGATCGCCGCATTGACCGAGTTGCTGAAGTCCGATTCACCGGTCACCCGAGCCTATGCGGCGCGGGCGCTGGCAACGGTTGGTGCTCCGGCAAAAGAAGCCACGGAAAGCCTCATCGCGCTGTTGGGCGATTCCGACGCGGGAGTTCGTCGCCAGGCATTGGCCGCGATCACCGCGATCCGGCCCGGGCCGAAAGTCACGGTTCCGCTGTTCGCGAAGTTGATGCAAGATTCCGATCCCGGCATTCGGCTGCGGGTTATGCACGCCGTGGCAGACGCCAAAGGCGCTGCCGTGCCGGCGATGATCGAGGCATTGATGAATGAAGGTGCCGCGTACTGGGCCTGCTTGATCCTCCGCGATATCGGTCCTGATGCGGTGGGCGCCGTGCCGGCGCTGATCGAGAAACTGAAGGATCCGAATACCGAGATTCGCCGTGAGGCGGTTTTGGCCCTGGCGGCCATTGGCTCGCCCGACGCTGCTGTGAAGATTGCGCCGCTATTGAAAGACGAAACGGCGCGAACCGCCGCCACCTTCGCCTTGGGCGCGCTGGGCAAGATTCCCGCGGACGCCGAGGCCACGATTCAGGCCAACGTCAAAAGCAGCGACGGGCTGTTGAGTACGACCAGCCTGTGGGCGCTCACGCGCGTCCACCCCAACGACGTGAAGCTGAAACGCGCGGCCCTGACCCAGATCGTCGCTCGACTCAAGGATCAAGATCCCTTCGTCCGCACGGCCGCCGCCAGGGCGCTAGCTTCGCTGCCGCCGAGCCCGGAAATCGCCGGCCCTATTTTCGAAAAAGCCATGGCCGACGCCGACGAAACGACCACCCACTACATGCTCGACGCGCTGGCCGGGCTGGGGCCCCAAGCGGTGCCGAGACTGATTGGAGCATTGAAGTACGAATCTCTGCGGGCGCAAACCGCCTACATCCTGGGTCAGATCGGACCGGCCGCCGCGGCTGCAACGCCCGCCCTGGCCAAGCTGACGAGCGACCCCGACCCGAACGTCGCCGTGGAAGCGGCGCACGCTCTGGCGAAAATTGGTCCCGCCGCCAAAGCGGCTGTGCCGGCGCTCATCGAGGCGCTCAAGCAACCCGAGGGAAAAAGCGCTCACGCCGACGTGTTTGCACTGGGAATGATCGGACCGGCCGCGGCCGCCGCCGAGCCGGCCCTGCTGGAAGTCATCAAGGGGAAGGACGATTCGCTGTCGATGCTTAGCGCCTGGGCGCTCATCAAGATTCGCGGTGTCTCGGCCGACACGGCAGCCAAGGTCGTTCCCGAGCTTCTCGTGGGACTCGATTCGCACTTGCCCCAAGCTCGCCAAGCGGCCGCGGAATCGCTGGGCGAGCTTGGCCCCCTGGCCAAGGGCGCCGTCGAGAAGTTGGAGCGGGCCACGAAGGACGAAAACGAGGGCGTGCGTTCCGCCGCTACTAAGGCGCTGAAGGCGATCCGCGGCTAAGCGACGAACTGCGCCAACTAGCGCCACTCCGCGCGGGCACACTGCCCGGCGTCGAGTCGGCCGTCGTGCAAGGCCGAGGCGACTAGGGCCGCATAGCAACCAGCCCGGGCCAGCGAACGCAGATCGGCGGCGCCGCGCACTCCGCCGCCGGCGATGATTTGCAAGCGCGGATCGAGACACCGCAGATCGCGGCAGAACGACTCGGTTCCGACTCCGTGTCCCATGCCGACGGCCGCCAGATCGAGCACGATCATTCGCCGCACGCCCAGCCGCAGCACCACGACCGCGATTTGCGCGGGCGTCAGGTTTTGCCAGGCCGGCGCTTCGGTCAGCGGCCGTCCGGCTTTCAGGTCCAGGCTGAAGATCAGCCGCTCGGGTCCTACGACCGCAAGCAGTTCGGCCAATGTATCGGGATCCGGCAGCGATTCGAGCCCGGCCACGATCGCGGTCAGTCCGCGGCCCGCGACTTCGAACTGGGACAACGCGCCGGCTTGATCGACGTTGGAAACTCCGGCGTCGATCCACGGCTCGAGGCCCGCCTCGAGCAACTCTCGATAGATCGCCCAGGCCGGCTCCTTTCCGCCGATCGCGTCGAGATCGGCGACGTAGGCGGCGCGAAACCCGATCGCCGCCAAGGCGCGAGCCACGGTTCTGGGTCGGGCGTCGGCGGCCAGCACGCTTTCGATCGGACGGTACTCATGTCGCCGCCCGCCCACGCCGCGGACCACGAGACCTTCCATCAGATCCAGAACCGGAATCACCTGCACGGCGGGAGGGCTCTGGGAATGAGGCGGCGAGAAACTCGAAACGGCAACGGATGCGCCAAACGCACTACTCGGTCTGGTTGACCTGCGGGCGATAGAGCGGCATGTAGCGATAGTAAACTTCCAGCGTCATGGCGGCCAAGGCCGTGCAGTAGAGACGGCCGCCGGCATGAATGCCGTCGTCCGAGCCGGCGAGAAACCAACTGCCGGCTTCGTGGCCCGCGGTGGATTGGGTTTCGATCAGATACTCGCGCATTACCGAGTTCCAGCGTTGCCAAGGGTAGCCGCCGAAGTGATGCATGACCTGCGTCGCGTAATAGTTGTAGTACATGTTGTTGGTCATGCCCTTGCTTTTGTTGGTCGAGGGGCCAAGCTGGCCCAGCATCTGCACGCCGCGCTGCAGCGCGTCGTGGTCCTGCGTCCAACCCAGATACATGCGGCACAACAGACCGATCGCCGTGGTGGCCGGTCGGCGACCTTCGGGGTGCAGATAACCGTACACCGCGCCGCGATCGTTTTGCACGTGATCGAGAAAGTAGCCGGCCTTGCGCATCGTGGCCGGCGGCACCCGCAGATATGCCATCTGCGCGCTTTTGAGCGCCATTAACTGCCAGCCCACCACCGAGGTGTCGCCCGGCGTTTGTGGCTGATAGCGCCAGCCGCCGCCGAGCGGGTCTTGGGCGAAGACGATGAAATTGACCGCCGCCTGGGCCGGCCCCTCGAGCACCTGGTCGTGGGTCATGCCGTACGCTTCGCAAAGCACGATCGACGCCAGGCCGTGTGCGTACATGGTTCCGGCCGGATCCCACAAGCTGCCGTCGCGCTGCATTTCAATGGTGCGGATCAGGAACTTGAGGCCCAGGTCGATCGTTCGTTTGTAGTGTCCCTCGCGATGGGTTTGGCCGGTTCCCAGGAAGGGCAACAGCGCCAACGACGTGGCGGCGATTTTGCTGGCGTTCGAGCCCTCGTTGGCACAGCGTCCGTGGCAGCGCGGATTCTTGCCGTGATCGAACGACCAACTGCCGTCGTAGTTCTGATGTTCGGCCAGCCATTCGAGCGCCAGGGCCACCGACTTTTCGCTTTCGGGCGTGCCGCCGCCAGTGCGCACCATCGCCGCCCGTCCGGGCCCATCGAGCCGCAGCTCCAGCGAGTTGCCGCCTCCGCCGGCGCCGGGCAGACCGTTATCTTCCGTGGCCGGTCCGAGCGACTTGGGCCCGAGACCGCCGTCGCCGAGAGTGGCGCTGATCGGGCCGATGGCCTCGCCTAGCGACGAGGCCAGCGGCACTTCGCTGGCCGCGCTGGGGGCCAGGGCTTGCGAGGTATCGAGATCCGAGGCGATTTCCATCCGCTCGGCCTGCAAGTCTTCCACTCCGGCGCCGTCACCGGGGGTCGTGACCGTGGTCGGCGCGCCAAAATCGGTCGACATGCGAGTCGAGGTCACGAGTGCTAGCAGCAATACGATCAACAGATGAACGACCGTGCTGGCCAGCCAACTGGGCATTTGCACGACCACTTCGCGCCAGGTCGATTCATCGGGCTCGGCCTCGATGGCCGATTCGAGCGGAATTTCGGCGGCTACCGGAAGATTGACGCTGGTGGCCACGCCATTGCCCGACGCAGCGGGCGGAAGCGCCGGCAGCGGAGGCAACTCAGGCGCGGGCGGAATCACGACGGCCGGCGGAAGCTGGGAATCGGGAGGCCCGACATGCTGCGCGTCAGCCGGCACGGCCGTTTCGGCTGTCTGCGCGCGCTCAGTCATCGCCCGACCTCAAAACTGCATTGTCGCGGCCCGTGCCCGACGAGCCTTGGCGCACTGGATTGCCTGGCTGTCCGGATTCACGCGCGACGGCTGGCTCACGTTCCCGATTTTTTCGCGGTCCCATGCCCGGATGGGGTCGCATTGGCCTCATCTTCCAGTCTAAGCGATAACCGGCGATTTGGTACATGTTCTGCCTGCAAAGTGCGCGCCGCCGCGAGCGCCCCGGGAGGAATGGGGGGTCCCAGCACTACGGAACTGGCGAAGGGGCAGGCTGCACGTGGGAACGGCCCGCACGTACCCCCTGGTTTCTCCGGATTTACCGGCAGAATCGGACCCCTGGCCAGAACCCCGCAAATCGTTGTACAATCGTGAATTCTGCGGCAGACACTTTGGAGAGCCCCCGCCGGGCTTGAGCGCGAGGAGTTGAAAGTCGGATGGCCAAAAGCAAGAAGAAGGTTGAAACCGTGTTTCTCGTTTGCGACGAGACGGGAGACTATAACTACACGCTGCGCCGCAAGACGGGTGGCGAAAAACTCAAGCTGAGCAAGTACAGCCCACGGCTGCGCAAACACACGCTGCACACCGAAAAGAAGAAGTAGCCGCGCGCTCGGCGCTTTTGCTGCGGCGCGCTCGCGACCGCGTGCTTCGCGATTAGGGGCGCTCGTCGGTAGTGCGCCGCCCGGCGTCCGGCCCTCACGCGAGCCATCAAGGACGACATGGCCAAGCACTGGCGAATTCAGCCCCACGACGCGGCTCGCATCGTGGCCATGGAACGCGCGGCGGGGGTTCCGGCCGTCGTTGCCCAATTGTTGTTGTGCCGGGGCATTCACGAGCCCTCGCTCGCGCGCGACTTTCTCGACGCCAAGCTCACCAGCCTGCGCGATCCGTGCGAGCTGCCCGGCGCCAGCGACGCGGCCGAGCGCATCTGGGCGGCGATCGAGGCGAAGCGGCGCATCGTGATCTATGGCGACTACGACGTCGACGGCATGAGCGGCACGGCGCTGTTGTTTCTGTGCTTGCGGATGCTCTCGGCCGAAGTCAGCTACTATGTGCCGCATCGCGTCGACGAAGGGTACGGCCTGCACTGCGAATCGCTGAGCAAGCTGGCCGAGCGCGGAGCCCAGATGGTGATCACCGTCGATTGCGGCGCGTGCAGCGTGGCCGAAGCGGATTGGGCTCGCAAGCTGGGCCTGGAACTGATCATCACCGACCATCACGAGTTTGCCGACGGCTTGCCCGCCGCCGCTTGCATCGTACACCCCGGCTTGCCCGGCGCGGCCTATCCGTTTCTCGGACTGTGCGGCGCGGGCGTGGCCTTCAAGCTGGCCTGGGCTCTATGCCAACGCGCGAGCCAATCCAAAAAAGTCGGCGAGCACATGCGCAGCTACCTGATGCAGGCCATCGGGCTGGTCGCGCTGGCGACCGTCGCAGACGTCGTGCCGCTGGTCGACGAAAACCGCGTGCTCGTGCGTCATGGGCTGACCAGCTTGCGCGAGCGGCCCGGGCCAGGCATCAAGGCGCTATTGCAATTGACCGGCGCTGACAAGCAGCCGACTCTGTCGAGCGAAGACATCTCGTTCAAGTTGGCGCCGCGGTTGAACGCCGCCGGGCGGCTGGGTCAGGCCACGCTGGGCATCGAGTTGTTGACGACCGATTCGGCCGAACGCGCGTCGGCCTTGGCCGCTTATTTGCACGAGCTCAACGGCAGCCGCGAAAGTTTGGAACGCAGCATCTACCTGGCCGCCAACAAACAGGCCCTCGAACAATTCGATCCCGAGGGAGACTCGGCGCTGGTGCTGGCCGAACGGGGATGGCATCCGGGCGTGATCGGCATCGTGGCTTCGCGATTGGCCGAGAAGTTCCACCGGCCGGTCGTGATGGTGGCGCTCGACGCGCTGGGCATCAAGCCGGGAGTCGGTTCGGCCCGTAGCGTGCCGGGCTTCAATTTGCACCGGGCGCTGGCCGCTTGCTCGGAGCACCTGGTCAGTTACGGCGGGCATGCGGCGGCGGCGGGAGTGAAAGTGGACGAAGCGAAGCTGGCCGAGTTTCGCGAACAGTTCTGTGAGCACGTGTCGGGCGAGATTTCGATCGGGGCCCGCGTCGCCGAGTTGCGGATCGACGCCGAGGTGCCGTTTAGCGCGCTCACGAGCGCGGCGGTAAGCGATATCGAGCGGCTAGCTCCATTTGGAAACGCCAATCCTCGGCCACTGTTGTGTACGTCGGACGTGGTGCTGAGCGAACCCCCCAAACGAATCGGCGGCGGCGAGCGGCATTTGTCGCTACGACTTTCTCAACACGGCGTACAATTCAGGGCAGTGGCTTTCGGCGGCGGCGATTGGGCTGCGGAATTGTCGGAGTTGACCGGCCCGATCGCGGTGGCCTTTAGGCCGTTCGTCAATCACTTCCGCGGGCGCAAAAGTGTTGAGCTGCAAGTCTGCGACTGGCAGCCGGCGGCGGCGCTGGCCAAAAGCGAATTGTGTGCCTGACGAGCGGCGTGATCGCGGCCCGATAAGGATCGTGGTAGCGAGCGTGCTCGTATTTCTGGAATGGCGCCATGTCGAGCGGCGATGATTTCGAAGCGTCCCGATGCGAGATGTTGCGTCTGCTGGTGGCGCGGGGCATCCGGAGTACGCGCGTGCTGGCGGCGATGGACCGCATACCTCGCGAGCGGTTTGTGCCGGCCGAGGCGAGGCGCCTGGCCTATGCCGACCGCGCTTTGCCGATCGGCTCGTCGCAAACCATCAGCCAGCCGTACATCGTGGCCCTGATGACCGAGGCGCTCGGCCTGTCGGGCTGCGAAACGGTGCTCGAGATCGGCACCGGCAGCGGCTATCAGACCGCCATCCTGGCCGAGTTGGCCGCCGAGGTGGTTAGCGTCGAGCGGCACGGCGAACTGTCACGCGAGGCGGCGGCGATATTGGTCGAGTTTGGATACACGAACATCACGCTGGTCGACGGCGACGGCACGTTGGGCTGGCCCGAACGGGCGCCGTACGATCGGATCATCGTCACCGCCGCGGCCGGCCACATTCCACCCGCGCTCGAGCAGCAACTGGCCGATGGCGGCATCCTGGTCATTCCGCTGGGGGACTGCGAGTCGCAAGTGTTGCAAGCATTTCACAACGTGGGCGGGCGGTTGCAGGCCGAGCGATTGTCGGACTGCCGATTTGTGCCGCTGGTCGGCGCGCAACAACAGCCGAGCTAAGCGATTTTGCTCGTTCGGTTGGGAGGTTTCGCGACGACAAGCCGCCGTTGACCCGGGGCAGGGGGCCGGTAGAATAAGCACCTTCGTCAAAGGGACGAAATACGGGGCGTAGCTCAGCTTGGCTAGAGCGCTGCGTTCGGGACGCAGAGGTCGCATGTTCAAATCATGTCGCCCCGATTTTTTCGGCGGAGCCGAAAAAATAGAGCAGGAGAGCAGTAGAAGAGGTGAGCAGGTGAAGGATACAAGGACAGCGGAAAACGCCGAAGGCTCTGCTCGCCTGCGGTCACCTGTTCACCTGATCCCCTGCTCATTCGTTGGGGCGCCTGATGGCCTTCATGTTCGAGAAGCTTGAGGTCTATCAGAAGGCCGTCTCCCTGGCTGATGAGGTCGCGGCGCTCACTCAAAAATTTCCTCGCGGCTACTACTTTCTGACCGATCAACTCGATCGCGCCGCCTTGTCAATCGCGACCAATCTGGCTGAAGGTAACGGCCGTTTTACAAAGCCGGATCGCAAGAACTTTTTCACCATCGCCCGCGGATCAGTTCAGGAATGCGTGCCTCTGCTGGAAGTCGCTCGGCGACGCGGACTTGTTGACGAGTCGAAGCACGGAGCCTTGCGGCAAGAGCTGGAAACGATCGCCAAAATGATCAGCGGGCTAATCAAAGGATTGGACAATCGAAAGGTCCCGCACGTCGACAATCTGCGGTCGAACAATCAGTGATGTCCCTTTTTGTGTTCCAGCGGCAAGTCTGGATCGTAGTTTCCGTGAGTAAAGAAATGCTTCTCGGTTTCGAAATAGGGCAGGCACGATTCCAAGAAGTGAAAGTGCTCGTCGAGGACGAGATCGATTTGCCCTGAAGAGCCATAAGAGTCAAGCGTTGCCGTCCCGCCGAACTCCATCCACCATTTGAATTCGGCCTTGTCATCCCTGGCTTTCAACATCTGCTCTTCGTGATTGCCCAAGATCGGTACGAGTCGGCATCGCCCCGACAACTCGATCAGCATGTCGAGCACGCCCTTTGAGTCGTGACCCTTATCCACGTAGTCGCCCAGCGTGATGATCGTATCGCCGGGTCTGGGATCGATTGTGCGAAGAAGGGACGCCAGGGCATCGGAGCAACCGTGAATGTCACCGATGGCGATGGTGCGGGCCATACGAGAGCTTAGCTTTCGTGCGGTGAAAAGCTGAAATAGAACCTCGGGTTATGTTGGAACTCAAGGCTGCCTTTCTTCCCATCGCATTTCCGACGAACAACCACGAACGGGGCCATGAAGCCAGTCACTTCGAAATCTTGGCTCAGTTCCTGAGTGTCCCACACCTGACCGTGTTGCGCTTCGAGAGCTTCACGGCTACCGGGCTGGGCGTTGATTTCAGCGAGCCGTTGGCGGCGATAGGGCTCAGTGGCATCGGGCATTTTTGATCTCCTTGGGTTGGTTTCCCTGGAGATGTACAACCAAACTTCGGTGGGCGGCTGCGGGATGTGAAAAATGATGTATCTGTGCGGGACGATGCGGCCCCCGGCACCGATTCCATCATCGCCCAAGCGTGATCGAGCGAATGCCTCGATTCTCACAGCGTTTCCCGCATTTTCGATTGAAAGTAAGCTGGGCCTAAATTAAACTGCCCCTCAGCCTCCCTATGGGTGGTCCCGCTCCTTGTCCACCCAGTGCGAACGCCAATGCTGCTCAACTGAGACCGACCCCTCCAGCCTTTGGTCTCGTTGTCCGTTCGTAGCCGTCGCCGTTTTCGAATAAAATGTGCCGATGGTCTGAGGTTTCTTCCACTGATCCGCATCTATAAGGACTAGGAGAAGTCGCATCTCCTGGCAGCCCTGCTGAATGCCCAACTTTAGACTCTACATCCTGCCCTTCTTGCTACTGTGCCCCTTCGTTTCCATATCGCAAGCCGCACCCTATTCCTACGGCACGCATCAACTACAACTGACCGACCTGGGTGCAGGTGTAAACCCGCAGGCCATCAACAATGTAGGGCAGGTCGTTGGTCAGGCGGCGAATAGCCAAGCGTTTCTGTGGTCAGGCGGTAGCACGACGCCGCTTGGAACCGTGGGTGGCACTCAGAGCTTTGCCAACGACATCAACGACAATGGAGTGGCTGTTGGCTGGAGTTTGGACGCAACAGGAATGACC
>JANNQN010000395.1:0-10302 GCA_031400775.1 Planctomycetia bacterium
CCGACGCGGGAGTAAACTCGTATGCCATATATCTCAATCTATGTCCAATTGCGCCTGCCGGGTACTCGCCTCGGCTGTGTGTCGAGTCGCCTCGATTCAACGGTCCATTGCCCTTGCCAGCAGGTTGGCCCATCGGCTCGATACCTAACCCCAAGCAGCACTTTCAGTTGCCTTGATCTAGGGGCGTTTAAGAGTTAGAATTCCGGGGCGTCTCGCGCCGGCCAACTGTGGCGGCGGCGCGCGCCGAGGCAGGAGCCGACTTTCCATGCGCAGGATGCCGTGGGCAACGTACCTTTGGCCTGGATTGCCACAATTGTGGTACCGGGGATTGGGCGCCGGACTGGCGCTCGCCGCGGGATGCGCAATCCTACTTAACTTGTTGCTCTTGGCAAGCTTCGTATGGGTCGAGTTGCTCAGCCCGTGGCATCTGAAGTTGGGTTGGCTGGCGATAGGAACGCTGTGGTGCGGTGCGGCCGTTTTGTCGGCCCGCAGTTCGCGGCGCGAGGTCACCGAGGAGGCCGTCTCGACCGAGGGCTTGTTTCGCGAGGCCTTGAGTGAATACTTACAGAGGAGTTGGTTTGAAGCGGAGCGGATTTTGGTCCGCCTGTTGCACCTCTATCCGCGCGACGTGGAGGCACGATTGCTGCTGGCCACCTTGCTGCGGCATACCCGGCGTTATCAGGAAGGCCTCGATCAGCTCACTCGATTGGAGTTGCTGCGCGATGCCGAGCGGTGGGCCCTGGAGATCGCGTCCGAAAAATACTGGATTGCCGAAGCGAGAACCGGCCGCCTGCCCGACATGCCAATTTCGGACGACGCGGCGACGGACGAAGCCGTTTCAGACGAAGCCGTTTCAGAGCATGAATCGGCCGGGCCGTTGCCGCAACAAGCCGCCTGAGATGACGGGCCGCTTGAGACGACGGGCCGCCTGAGACGAGGGTTCGATCCAACGGCTGCCGACTGTCGAACTTCGCCACCCTGTTGACGCGGTGCAAGCACAAAAACTAAAAAAAGCACATCTAGATAGCGATCGATAACGGCGAGAGCGGCGGGCCGACCCGGTTTGGGTTTGCTCAATCAGACGTCTCGCCCCAAACGGAGAGCAACATGTACGAGCGATTCACCGACCGCGCCCGAAAAGTCATGCAACTGGCCAATCAAGAGGCCCAACGATTCAACCACGAGTACATCGGCACGGAACACGTTCTCTTGGGCTTGATCAAGGAAGGCAGCGGCGTCGCGGCCAACGTTTTGAAGAATCTGGACGTCGATCTGCGCAAGATCCGGCTCGAAGTCGAGAAGCTGGTGCAGAGCGGTCCCGATATGGTCACGATGGGCAAGCTGCCGCAAACGCCGCGGGCGAAAAAAGTCATCGAGTATTCGATGGAAGAGGCCCGCAACCTGAACCACAACTACGTGGGCACCGAGCACATTCTGCTGGGTTTGCTGCGCGAGCAGGAGGGTGTCGCGGCGCAGGTGCTAATGAACCTGGGGCTGAAGCTGGAAGAAGTCCGTGAAGAAGTCTTGAACCTCCTGGGCCATGGCCTGGAAGGTAGCGAAGGCGGTGAGCGTGGCGGCAGCGAGCGCGGCGGCGCGGCGGGCAGCGGAGAGAGCCCCAAGAGCAGCAAGTCCAAGACGCCAGCCCTGGATAGCTTCGGCCGCGACCTGACTGAGTTGGCGCGCCAAGGCAAGCTCGACCCGGTCATCGGACGCGAGAAGGAAATCGAGCGTGCCATACAAATTCTCAGCCGGCGGACCAAGAACAACCCGGTGTTGCTCGGCGAGGCGGGCGTCGGCAAGACTGCCATCGTCGAAGGTTTCGCCCAGCGCGTGATCGAAGGCAACGTGCCCGAGCTGTTGGCCGACCGGCGAATCGTGGTGCTGGACCTGGCCATGATGGTCGCCGGCACGAAGTATCGCGGCCAGTTCGAAGAGCGCATCAAAGCGGTGATGAACGAAGTTCGCCGCGCGAAGAACACGATCTTGTTCATCGACGAGTTGCACACCCTGGTCGGGGCGGGCGGGGCCGAAGGCGCGATCGACGCCTCGAACGTGCTCAAGCCGGCCTTGGCTCGTGGCGAGATCCAGTGCATCGGCGCCACCACGCTCGACGAGTACCGCAAGTACATCGAAAAAGACAGCGCGCTGGACCGCCGCTTCCAGGTGGTCATGGTCGAGCCCTCGACCAAGGCCGAGACGGTCGAGATCCTCAAGGGACTTCGCGATCGCTACGAGCAGCACCATCGCGTTCAGATCACCGACGACGCGTTGGCCGCTTCGGTCGAGCTGTCGAGCCGATACATCACCGGCCGCTGCCTGCCCGACAAGGCAATCGACGTCATCGACGAGGCCGGCGCTCGCGTGCGGCTCAAGGCCATGACCCGTCCGCCCGACTTGAAGGAGATCGACGCCGAGGTCGAAACCCTCAACAAGGACAAGGAAGAGGCCGTCGCGAACCAGGACTTCGAGAAAGCCGCTGCCCTCCGCGACCAGGCCGACAAGCTGAAGAAGAAAAAGCAGACGATCACCCGCGACTGGCGCGAAAAATCGCGCGAGGCCGACGGCGTCGTCGATGAAGAAGTGATCGCCGAGGTGGTCTCGAAGATGACCGGCATTCCGCTGACCCGGATGACCACCGAAGACAGCATGCGGCTAATGCAGATGGAAGCCGAGCTGCACAAGCGCGTGATCAGCCAGGAAGAGGCCATCAAGTCGATTTCCAAGGCCGTCCGCCGCAGCCGCAGCGGGTTGAAAGATCCCAAACGGCCCACCGGCTGCTTCATCTTCGCCGGACCCACCGGCGTGGGAAAAACCCTGTTGGCCAAGGCCCTGGCCGAATTCATGTTCGGCGACGACGAGGCGTTGATCCAAATCGACATGAGCGAATACATGGAGAAGCACAACGTCAGCCGCTTGATCGGCGCTCCGCCGGGCTACGTCGGCTTCGAAGAGGGCGGGCAGCTCACCGAGAAAATCCGCCGCCGGCCCTACGCGGTCGTGCTGCTAGACGAAATCGAGAAGGCGCACCCCGATGTGTACAACATGCTGTTGCAGGTCATGGAAGAAGGCCGGCTGACCGACAGCTTCGGCCGCAGCGTGGACTTCCGCAACGCGATCTTGATCATGACCACCAACGCCGGCGCCGAAGCCATCAAGAACGAGACGGCCTTCGGTTTCCAGAAGCCGGACGACGATGCCTCGTATGAGAACATGAAGGCGCGGGTCGGCGAGCGGATCGAAAAGGTGTTCCGCCCCGAGTTTTTGAATCGGGTCGACGACGTGATCGTATTCCGCCATTTGACGCTCGACGATCTCAAGAGTGTCGTCGACTTGGAGTTGGGCAAGGTCCGCGAGCGCTTGGGCGAGCGCGGTCTGAAGCTGAATCTGAGCGACGAGGCCAAGAAGTTCTTGATCCGCAAAGGCTCGAACACCGACTTCGGCGCGCGGCCGTTGCGTCGTTCGATCGAGAATTTCGTCGAGGATCCGCTCTCCGAGGAATTGCTCAAAGGCGAGTTCCAAGGCAAGGACACGATCGTGGTCGATGTCAAGGAAGTGGCAGGCAAGAAACAGTTGATCTTCAAAGGCATTGTGGGCGAGCCCGAGGAAGCCCCGGTTGGCGCCGGCGCCGCTCCGGCAGCGCCCGGTGAGTCGACCACGTAGGATTGGGTCGGAAGAATTCGCGATTGGACTCAAACGCCGCTCCGGGGGATTTTCCCCGGGCGGCTTTTTTGATTGACCCATTTTCTTGTTGACATCTCCTGCCTACCGGCTAGAGAATGGAGCCGGCGACAAACCTTCTTGCGGATTTGCGACCGGACAGCCTGCGGGCGCTCTGGTCCCAGCCAGAGAGTAACACGTCGATGCGATCGACCGGGCGGGACGTCCGAGTTGCTCTGGCTGCGCTTGCGCTGGTCCTGGTGGCGTGCAGCACTTCCGCCCGCGCTTCTGATGTGCCCGAGCAACTGCGGGCGCTATTTGAATCGGGCAGCAAGGGCACGCCCTCGGCGGTGGCCGCGGCCAAAGCGAAATACGACGCCTTGCATGCGGCTCACCCCACCGACCCGCGCATTGACTATGCGTATGGGGTCGTGCTGATCAATCAGCGCAAGTATCGCGAAGCGACCGAAATGCTCGCGCGGTACCTGGCCACGGACAATCCCCGGCTGACGGCGTATTGCTTGCAGATCGGGGCGCTTGTGCCATTGCGCGAGTTCAGCAAGGTTCTGGAACAGGCAGTCGCACTGGCCGAGCGATTGCATGCCGAAGCGGGCGGTGGAACCGGAGCGAATCGACAGGACGCCGCACAATTCCTGGGCATGCTATTCAAATACTTGGAATTGTCGCGCAAAGACGCCCCCGATGCGCGGCTTCTGGACGAGTGCAATCGCGAGGTTGTGGCCTTGCTCGATGAGAGCGACGCCGCCGCGTACCTGGCCGGTTATAACGCCGCGGCCAAACGACACGGCGAGTTGCGAGCGCAATATGAAACGCAACAGGAACAAGTCAAGGAGAGGATTGAAGGCCGTCAGGAACGGGACAAGTTCACCGCCGAACAAGCCAGGTCTGCAAGCGAAGCGGCCGTCGAAAAGTCGAAGTACACCAAGCAACAATTGCGCGAAGTGCAACGACGATACGGCGAATTGCAGCGGCAAATGACCCCCTTGGTCATGCAACGCGGCATTCTCGAGTCGGGGATCGTCACCAGGCAATCGCTGATCAAGCAAAATCAAAAGGCTCGCGATACCAGGCCCGAGGCGACCCAAGCCCTGAACGATGAGATCGACTTTCTCAAGCGACAAATACGGCAACTGGATCTCCAGATCGAGCCGCTACGGGTAATCGCGGCGAAGTTGGAGTCCCAGGCCGCGACCCACCATTTTGCGCTGGCCAAAGCCGAAGACACGTCGTTCCGGAGCGAGCGAATCGGCACCCAGGCGAACCGGCGCATTGAGCGCGCGGACGACAAGCTCGGCAGTCGCTCAGGCGTCGCGGAGAGCAGGCTCACATTGTTTTCCAGCTACGCTCCTTTTTCCTACGAACTCGAACGAAAGCGAGTCCTCGGTTGGTTTCGTAAGTAGCGAAAATGTACAAGGGAACACGAGGAGATAGAAATGAGACGACAGCGTTTTGCGGTTCCGAGCCTTGCATCCGCCGCAATTTCCATGTGCTGCATTTGCCAGGTCGCCGCTCAAGTGCGGCCGTCCGAACGAGCAGACTCACCCGAAAGTCTGGTGCAAGCGGCGCTCGAATCGGAAATTGGCCAGTCCATTGCGCTTCGTAAGAGTCTCCTAGCGCAGGCCTTGGCGATCGATCCCGATTTTGCTCCGGCCCGCTGGCAATCGGGATTTGTTCGCTGGCGGGGTCAATGGCACAGCCCTGACGACGTGGCCGAGCATGCATCGGCCGATAGGATCCTGACCGAGTATCGCCGACTCCGCGACCCGATGATCGATACGGCCGACAACCAGCGTGTGTTGGCCGAGTGGTGTCGCAAGCATCGCCTCATTGATGAGGCGCGGACTCACTGGCTGAAGGTGCTGGAGTTCGAACCCGGCAATGCCAGCGCACGCGAGGCACTGGGGCTCGAATGGTTCGACGGACGTCTGCTCACGCGACCGCAGATAGTTCAGGCCAAAAAAGAGGCCAAGGCCAGACAGCAGGCCATTCGCCATTTCAGTCCCATGCTGGCGAAGTGGCGAAGCGCTCTCCAAAGCGGCTCGGCCAGGCAGCGCGACGAAGCCCGTGACGGGTTGCGCGGGCTGACGGACACGGCCGCCGTTCCGGCGATCGGAATGTCGTTGGAGCCGAATGTTGCCTCGACCAGCGGCTTCGAATTTCAATTGCTACTGGTTGAAATCCTGGGGCGAATGCAGCATGCCGAGGCCACCTCGCTGCTCGTGCGCATGGCGCTACAGCCCGAGTCGATCGATTTGCGCGCGGCCTCCGCGGATCAATTGAAGAAACGGCCGATGTTCGCCTATGTGCCGCAGTTGATCGCGGCGGCGCCGCCCACGGTGAAAAATCGGTTCGAAGTTCTGACGCGAGACGACGGACAAATTGTCTGCCGTGAACTGATTGTTCTTTCTGGGCGCAACTTCGACTATACGATTTCTCGCAGCGTGGCGGGCCGGCCGATCGCATCAACCCCAGCTGGGACAAGCCTCGTCCCTGGCGGTCAGCAACTGACCGCTAGCGTTGTTTCCGCGGAACTCGCTGGCAATCTCGAGACCACTCTTGCGGAGGTGGATCAGATACAGCGCAAGGAGGCCAAGCAACGAATTCAATTCGCGCTAGAGAGAACGACCGGCTTCACCGATCTCGAAGATCCGCGGCTTTGGGAGAAGCAGTGGAATGACTTCAACGGTTGGCAGCAATCGGATTTTTCGATGGAGCCACGCGCGATATTCAACGAAGAGTCCCTCCAGTCCGAAATGAGCAGTACCACCCCGCCGCTCGTGCAACGTAACTCGTGCTTTCCGGCCGGCACGCCAGTGTTGACTCTCATCGGCCCGGTCGCCATCGAGATGCTTCGCAGCGGCGACCGCGTTCTGGCGCAGGACCTGCGCACGGGCGAATTGACTTATAAGACCGTGCATGAAACGACGCTGCGGCCGGCCACGCCGCTGGTTAGCCTTTCACTCGGTTCCGAAACGATCCGCGCCACGCCGGGCCATCCATTCTGGGTCGTCGGCGCTGGCTGGCGCGTGGCCAAGTTCTTGAAAGCCGGTGATCTGGTACACGGCATGCACGGCGCCACGGTGATCGACGCGGTCGAACAAGTGCGGCCGACCGAAGTCTATAATCTCGTAGTCAGCGACTTGCACAATTACTTTGTAGGACAACAGCGACTGCTGGTTCACGATAATTCGGAGCTGGAAGAAACCGCCGTCCGAATTCCGGGGTTGGTCGCAAAAGTCACCGCTCCCTAGCGGGCTGCCAGCGGGCGGAGATGTGAACTGCGATCAAGATCGCCTGCCAGTGTGCTGCCGCTAGCGAACGGGGTGGAGCCGGCATCGCCCAATTGTCCTAGATCGCCATATCCCTCTTACCGACAATCTTTTCTCAAGCGGTATCTTCGCCGGGGACGAATAATCAAGAGATAGCCGGCGGGCTCGTTGCGCCTCCGGCTTGGCCCTGCATCAGCGCGCATTGACATGGCTTCGAACACCGGCAGCTTGAAACGTCCTCGCGGCGGACCGATCTCGGCCATCGTCGATTGGATCGCCGATCTGGGCGGTCTGATGATGAATTGGGTGGTCACGGTCGGCGACGTGGCGCAGTTCTTCCTGCGCACGCTGTCGTGGATTGGCCGCCGGGCGCCGCGCGCCGATACGCTATTGCCGAACTTTTACCAGATCGGCGTGCTTAGCTTGCCCGTCGTCGCGCTAACCGGAACGTTCATCGGCATGGTGTTGGCCGTGCAAAGCCATTCGCAATTCCGCTTGCTGCACCTCGAGACGCGGCTGGGCGCAGTAATCAATATGTCGCTGGTGCGCGAGTTGGGCCCCGTGCTGGCGGCCACGATGTTGGCCGGTCGAGTCGGCAGCGCCATGGCCGCCGAGCTGGGCACGATGCGCGTCACCGAGCAGATCGACGCTCTGGCCAGCATGGGCGCCAATCCGATCCATTACCTGGTCGTGCCGCGTTTTCTGGCCTGCCTGGTGCTGATTCCCACGTTGACGATCATGGCCGATTTCATGGGCGTCGTCGGCGGAGCGGCCTATAGCATCTACGCCCTGGGAATCGACTCGAACCATTACTGGCAAAACTCCCAGGACTACGTCGGCGCCTACGACCTGTTCTCCGGCGTGTTCAAAAGCTTGTTCTTCGGCGCCGCCATTGCACTGGTGAGCTGCTATCGCGGCTTCCACTGCGATCCGGGCGCCGAAGGCGTGGGCCGCGCCGCCACCAGCGCGTTTGTGATCTCGTTCGTTTTGATTCTCGTGTTGGACTTCTTCCTGGGCATTGCCTTGGACGAGCTTTACCTGTTGATCTGGCCCGAAGGACTGCGGCTGTTCTAAGCCGTGCGCGAGCAGCCACGCTGGGGGCAGCTACACCGCGCCGCGGAACGTATTATGCAAACCACGATGCTTCCCAAAACCGAAACTGCCGACGAGAAACGCCGCTCGAACGGGCCGATGGTCGAGTTGCGCGACGTCAACGTGACCTTCGGCCGCAACCAGGTCTTGCGGAACATCGAGCTGACGGTGCCGCGCGGACAGACCTTGGCCATCATCGGCGAAAGCGGTTGCGGCAAGACCGTGATCTTGAAAACGATCATCGGGCTGATTCGGCCCGCGCGCGGGCAGGTTTTTTTCGACGGCCACGATCTGGCCACCTTGAACGAAGAGCAACTCACTCACGAGCGAACTCGCTTCGGGTTCGTGTTTCAGGGTGCGGCGCTTTTCGACAGCATGACGGTGGGGCAAAACGTGGCGTTTCCGCTGCGCGAGCATACCAAGAGTAGCGACGCCGAGATGCAGGAAGCCGTGCTTTCGCGCCTGGCTGAAGTGGGCCTGCCCGAGAGCATCATCTCGAAGAAGCCGGCCGAATTATCCGGCGGAATGCGCAAGCGCGTCGGGCTGGCGCGGGCCTTGGCCCTGAACCCCGAGCTGATGCTATACGACGAGCCGACCACCGGGCTGGATCCGATCATGAGCGACGTGATCAACGAGTTGATCTTGCGAACCCGCAGTCAACACTCGGTCACGAGCGTGGTGGTGACGCACGACATGCACACGGCCAAGAAGGTGGCCGACCGGGTGATCATGCTGTATCCGGTGAGCCGACTGGAGCCGGACGAGTCGCAGATCATCTTCGACGGCACCCCGGCGGCGCTCGACAAATCGAGCGACCCGCGCGTGAGCCAGTTCGTCAACGGCGAGGCCGGCGAACGGCTGATGGAAATGAGAAAGATGGCAAATCTTCGAATGGCAAACGAATAACGAGAGGACGCGCTTTGCAACGGCCAGTGGGCACGCCGCCCGCGACCGTATCCGATGCGTAGAACATGGACGAACGAGTCGTAAAATTTCGGGTGGGGGTCATGGTGCTTTCCACCGTGATCATCGCCGCGATCCTGATCCTGCTGTTCGGCGATGCGCGCTCGCTCGTGCGCGGCAGCTACACGATTTACATCCACTTCACCGATGCGCCGGGAGTGACCGACGGAACGCCGGTTCGCAAAAGCGGCATCTTGATCGGCCGCGTGCACAAAGTACAGTTCGCCAAGCAGGGCGGCGTGATCGTCGAGGCCAAGATCGACGGCAGCGTCAAGCTCTATCACAACGAAGTTCCCCAGGTCAGCGGGTCGCTGCTGGGTGGCGACGTCGTGATCCAGTTCGTCCACCAAGGCTCGGCGCCGGTGATCGAAGCGGTGCCTCAGCCCGCGGGCAATCCCAACCAATCGTCCGTCGAAGGCGCGACGACGACCCTGACGGCGCAGGTCACCCCGCCGCCAGCCGGCAAGTCGACCGCGCAATCGCCCGAGGGTCTGGAAGTCCAGCCCGGCGAGTTCATCGAGGGCACGGTCGCACCCAATGCCTTTCAGGTCATTACCAACCTGGAAGGCGAGCTGAGCACGGCCGTCCACGCCCTGAGCGCGGCCGGCGCCGAGGTAGGCAAAGTGGCCACCAATATCAACAAGATCCTGGAAGGCAACGATGATCAGATCAATCGCATCGTCAACAAAACCGAGCAAGCCCTGGACAGCTTCCAGCGGGCTTTGGGTAACGTCGAGGACGTGCTGGGCGACGACGAGGTGCGCAACAACGTCAAATCCATGCTCCGCGACATGCCCGACTTGCTCAGCGACACGCGTAGCACGGTCAACACGATTCGCACCACCGTCGAGTCGGTGGACCGCAACTTGCGAAACCTGGAGGGTTTGACCGGTCCCTTGGGCGAAAAGGGCGAGGGTATGGTCACGCGCATCGACCAGACGATCGCCCGGCTGGACGACCTGTTGGGCGAGTTCTCCGACTTCGGCCGCAAGTTGAACCAGGGCGAGGGATCGCTGGGGCAGTTAATGCGCAACCCCGATCTCTATCAGCATCTGAACGCCGCGGCGCTCAACATCGAGAAGATCACCTGCGACATGAGACCCATCCTTGCCGACGTGCGGGTGTTCACCGACAAGATCGCCCGCCATCCCGAGTCGCTGGGAATTCGCGGCGCGATTCAGCGCAGCCCCGGCACGAAGTAGCCGCGCGACCTCCGATGGTGGCACTGGCATCTTGCCAGTGCAAAAGTAGTCTCCTTCCGTCCTTCGTGTCGTTGTGGTTACCCCTTATTGAAAGACTA